>JBDGQP010000013.1:0-21636 GCA_042218975.1 Salinibacter sp. | reverse complement strand
AAAGGTGATGAACAACGCCGACGCCACCGCGACGGGGCTGTAACTCGTCCTCGGGGCGAGGAGCGTCTCAGGGGCTGCCGGAGCCCCTCCTCGCTCGTCGGGCCCAGTGGTGCCGGCGCGTGCGTCCCTGTAGACACATTGACGCCCGAAGTATAACGTCGAATTAACCCAAAAGGTGCCGAGCCGATCGTCGCCGTGTCGACATGCCCGAGGGTCGGCCCGTAGAGTCCCGACCGTCCTTTTCCAAACGGCTGGCCCTCACAAAGAAATGCCGGGCAGGCACGCTCACCCAGAGACGCACCTGCCCGGCGGATACGGAGGCCCCCGCGGTGCTACAGTCCCCGGGGACAGATTGGACCAGTTAATCGGTCCGCCACCGCAACGGGGCATGTAGCGGCAACAGGTGTGCCAACGGCTGCTCTCCCGCCCACACGCCCGCAGACGCCGGTCTGCGCGGCTCACAGCGTAGCCTCACGAACACACCTGTGCGCGTGAGTAGACAGTGCGTCATGAACGGCCGTCGGTCGGGGACGGCCGGGCTCGGCTAGGTGCCGGAGGGCGACGTTACCGGCGCCGTCTCGGCGAACTCACTCAGAAAGTCGAGTGTCAGTTCGTTGAAGGTACTGGGGTGCTCGATCATCGGGGCATGGCCGCACTCGTCGATGAAGTGAAGCCGTGCGTTCGGCATCCGGTCCCGAAACTCCTGCGCCACGTCGGGCGGCGTGACGATGTCGTTCTGGCCCCAGATCAGGAGCGTCGGTACGTCGAGCCCGGAGAGCCGCTCCGTTACGGTTTCCTCGTCGGCCGACCGGGCGATCTTGAGCAGCCGCAGGGCCCGCGGCCGGTCGTTTACGATCTCGAACATCTCGTCCACGAGCTCCTCGGTGGCGTGCTTCGGGTCGTGGAAGGTCATCTCGGTGCGCTCCCGGATGAACTCCCGGTCCTGCCGCTTGAAGAAAGTCGATCCCATCGTCGTCTCGTAGATCCCGGACGATCCGGAGAGCACAAGCGCGTCGACGAGGTCGGGGTTGTGGAGGGCGTAGAGAAGGGCGATGTGGCCGCCCAGCGAGTTGCCCACCGGAATCGTGGTGTCGAGCTCCATCGCGTCGACGAAGTCGCGCACATGCTCCGTGAGGCGCGGCACGCCGGTGTCCGAGATGGGAAAGTCGTAGACGGGAATGATGGGGGCCAGCACCCGATACCCGGCCTCCGAGAGGGTCCGCACCGTGTCGACCCAGTTGCTCAGGTCGCCGAGCATGCCGTGCAGCAGCATGATCGGGGGCAGTGGGGAGTCGGTCGGGCCCTCATCGTTGTATTGAAAGCGACCCGTCTCGTGGACGGGAAACGGAGTGTCGTGCATGAGTGCGGTCGTCATCAGTGGAAGCCGGGCGGGAGGGACCGGGGGCGGCCGCCGCCCGCGACGAATCGGCGTGCGACCTCACGAACACAGGGCGGCCGACGAAGAAAGGCCCTGTACATTTTGCGTGAGCATGTTGCAAGAAACGCACGAGGTCGGTAACATTCAAAGCGCATCCACCCCAAACGGGGCAAGGCCAGCCGTTGTCCCCAGAACGCATGCGGTTCTCCTCG
The DNA here is from genome assembly GCA_042218975.1 of Salinibacter sp. Classification (GTDB taxonomy): domain Bacteria; phylum Bacteroidota; class Rhodothermia; order Rhodothermales; family Salinibacteraceae; genus Salinibacter. The sequence continues at coordinate 20,046 of JBDGQP010000013.1, read as the reverse complement.
TCCTGCGCGTCGAGGCCCCTTCCGGCCGGAAGGGACTCAGTCCGGGGGAGAAACCGGATTGTGTTCGTTCGGTACGTGCACAGGTACGTCCTGCAGGTCTTTTTCGTCCAACGTCTACGTCGCTCATGGAGAAAACGTCACGAAATCGTACCGTACAGGTAGGGGTTTGGAGCGCACTGGCCGGGGGGGCGCTCGGCTTCACGCTGGGAATGATCTTCGCGCCGCAGCGTGGTCCCGACACACGCCGTCAGCTGGCCTACCAACTCGAGCACCTGGCCGCCCAGACGGAAGACTTCCTTCGTCGGGTCCTCGAATCGCAACCGGACGCCGGCGCCGACCAGTCCGGCGACGAGCTCGTCGCCGACGCGCAGGCGCGGGCCGACCACATCCGCAGCGACATCGACGCCCTGCTCGAGGAGCTTCGTGAGCAGAGCACATCCGCGAAGAATTCCGACGCTGAGTAGCGCCGCCTGAGCCCCTCGTCTTTTACTCACACTTCTACTGATCGCTCCTCCTCTACATGCCGAACTTGACCGTTCTCCTGTCTCCGGCCGATCGGAAGCAGCCCGGGGGCAATCCCTTCGCTCCGGATATGTTTGACTACCGGACGTCGGGAACCTTCAACTACTTCGACGACCTGAATCCTGAGCGGCGGGAGCTCATCGATACGTTGCAGGAGGTCGTCGAGGCGGAAGACGAGGACACCCTTTCGGACGTGTTCGGGCTTGAGGACTACGAACTGGAGGAGGCCCTCCGCGTCAACGCCGAGATCTACGACGCCCCCCTCATGTCGGCCCTCGACCGGTACAGCCCGGGGGTCATGTACGCCGCCATGGACTTCGCGAACCTTCCGACCGGGGCCCAGCGGCGCCTGCTGGAAAACGGGGTGATCCTCTCCGGCCTTTTCGGCCTGCTGCGGCCGGACGACCTGATCCCGAACTACCAGCTCGGCATGGACGCCGTCCTCCCGGACCTCGGGCCGGTGGCCGACTACTGGCGGCCCGTGGTAAGCCCCATCCTCAACGACAGCCTTGAGGGCCGGTGGGTGTGGGACCTGCTCCCGCAGGTCCACCGCGACGCATGGACCGACGAGCACACCTACGAGGCCCGCGTCGAGGTGACCTTCGAGCGCGAGGACGACGGAGAGCGTGAGGAGATCACGGGGGAGGACCTGGAGGTGCAGCGCGGCCAGTTCGTCAACTTCATCGTGCAGGAGACCGCCGAGGAGATGGACGACCTCCGGGAGTGGACCGAGGAGGAGTCCGACGAGCTTGCCTTCGACGAGGACGCCTCCACCTACGACGAGGGGACGAAAACCTGGTCCATCGTGATGGTTCAGCAGTAGCGTCCCCTCCGACCGCGCCCCTTCGGCCGGCGTACAGGCCCCCGGCGTACGGCCCCGCTCGCTCACCCGCTGTGTGCACCGTACCCTGTATCCATGGACCTGCCGGTCGTCATCGGCATTGCGGGCGGCTCCGGATCGGGGAAGACGACAGTCCTCCAGCGCATCATCCGAGAGTTTGGGGCCGATCCCATTGCCGTGCTGGACCACGACGCCTACTACCACGACCTCTCTCACCTCTCACCGGAGGAGCGGGCTCAGTTCAACTTCGACCACCCCGACGCGCTGGAGACCGACCTCATGCGCGAGCACCTCGACCGCCTCGTCGAGGGGACGGCCGTCGAGAAGCCGGTATACGACTTCACCACCCACACGCGCCGCGACGAGACCGAGACGGTCGAGCCCCGCCCCGTCATCATCATCGAGGGCATCCTCGTGCTCGCCGAGTCGATGCTCGAGGAGCGGATGGACATCAAGATCTACGTCGACGCGGCCGACGACATCCGGCTCATGCGCCGCATCCGACGGGACATCCAGGAGCGCGGCCGCTCGATCGAGGGCATCCTGCGGCAGTACGAGCGCACCGTGCGGCCGATGCACCTCGAGTTCGTCGAGCCTTCGAAGCGGGCGGCCGACATCATCATTCCCCGCGGCGGCCACAACCGGGTGGCCATCCAGATGGTCATGTCTCGCATCCAGGACCTGCTGCCTGGCGTCGGGCAGGAGGCGTAGCGGCGCGCGTTGCCCATCTTCCCGTTCGTGACGTTGCCGCGCGAGGAGGACTCAGCCCCCGAGAGAGGGAGGGCTGTCCCGTGCACGCACAACATCGCACACCGAGCGTCGGAAGGAGACGGAAAAGCGAGTCCACGTGACGGCAGGCACCTCCGCCCTTCTCGAATGCCGCCCTTCGGACGCGGAAACGGCGTCAGTCAGCGCCTGCCGTTACCAGAAGGCGCACGCCGTCGAGGACGAGGTGCGGGCGGTGGTGGTCGGCGGCATCGAGGTGATCGGCGAGCAGCCCGCCCCATCCTCCGGTGAGCACGAGAACGGGCACGTCCGGCAGCGCGGCGGCGAGCCGATCGGTCATGCCACGCACCCCGTCGATGAGGCCCCACATGATGCCGCTCTGGAGGGCCGTCTGCGTGGACCGGCCCACCGGGTCGTCGGGCAGGGCGAGGGGCCCCTCCGGCAACTGGGCCGTGCCCGCCCGCAGGGCGTGCTGCGTGAGGGTCGGGCCGGCGGCGATGGTGCCCCCCCGGTAGACGCCGTCCCGGTGCACGACCTCGCAGGTGACAGCCGTCCCCGCGTCCACGACGACAACGCTGCGCGACGGCGGGGCCCCGTACTGCACCCATCCCGCCGCGGCGGCGGCCAGCCGGTCGGCCCCCAGCGTGTCGGGCGTCTCGTAGGCGAGCCCAAAGGGCAGCGCCATGGCCGGTCCGACGCGGGTGACGGGGACGTCCCCTCGGGCTTCGAGCGCCGCCGTCACGGCGTCGGCCGTGGCCGGCACGACCGAGGCCATCCCCACCGCGTCGATCGCGGCGTCCCTGAGGTGCGGGGCCAGCGCCGTGCCCCACGCGTCGGGACGGTCCGCGTCGACCGACACGGAGAAAACGCGGGCCGGCTCGGCGCCCTCGAAGAGCCCCCCCTTCACGGCACTGTTCCCGACGTCGAGCGCGAGAAACATGGCGGACGAGGACAGTTGAATTCGGAAGAGGGCCGTCGTCGCGCGTCTCGGGGTCGGCTCAGGTACGGCTGGTGGCGTCCCCGGCGTGCACGACCCGCGGTCCGTCCGGGGTATCGAGTCGGAGCGCCCCCGTGTCGGTGATGCCCCGAACGACGCCGGCGATCGGGGCCTCGGCGCCCGAAACCCGAAAGGCAGCCCGCTCCCCGAGCGTGGCGAGGCGGTCGTGGAAGGCGGCCCGGACGGCGCCGGCTTCCTCCCCGCCGGCCTGCACGGCGTCGTAGCGGGCCTCCAGCCGCCGCAGGAGTCGCGCCAAGAGCGGCGCGCGGGGCATGGCCCGGCCCGCCGCGAGTCGCAAAGACGTCGCCGTGTCGGCAAGCGCGTCGGGGAAGGTGGTCTGGTTCACGTTCAGCCCCACTCCGAGGACGACGACCTCGGCCTCCTGGCGTCCCGAGAGCGACGACTCCAGGAGCATACCGCAGGTCTTCCGGCCCTCCAGGAGCACGTCGTTGGGCCACTTGAGGGCGGCCCGGTGGGGCGACACGAACGCGTCGATTGCCTCGGCCACGGCGACGCTCGCGGCCACCGTCACGAGCCCGAGCCGGTCCGCCGCCAGCGCCGGCCGCAGCACGACGGAGAACATCAGGTTCTGTCCCCTCTTCGCCGTCCAGGTGCGCCCGTGGCGGCCCCGGCCGGCCGACTGGTACTCGGCAACGAGCACGCTGCCCTCCGGCGCCCCCTCGCGGGCCCACTCGGCGGCGGCCGTGTTCGTGGACCCGACGGTCTCGACCCCGCGCAGAGACCGGCCGAAGCGGTCGGTCTCGAGCCGGTCGCGGACGGATTCTGCGAGCGCGAGGGCCATGCGGCGTGTCAGGGGCGGTAGTGGTAGAACGCCGAGACGGTGCGGAACTGGCGCGGCCTGCGGAACGGCACCTGTACCGACGCCCGGGTGCGGGTCACGTGCGGGACCCACGACGCCCCGTCCGGCGCCCGCCGGAGGCGGATGAAAAACCGGCTGTTCTCCCTGAACAGCAGCACCGCGTCGGCCCGCACCGTGGTGAGGCCGATAAGCTGGCGGGAGCCCCGGTCGATGAGCAGGCGGACGTAGCGCACGCCCTGATCCTGGCCCGTCCCTCGGGCACGGGCGCGGGCTTCCAGCACGTACACCGGCGCTCCGTTCAGCAGCGTGTCGGCCCGGAGGGCGTACCGGAACGCCTCGCGGGTACGGGGCTCGACGTAGGCCGGTTCGTCGGGGAGCACCTGCCCGGTCAGGTCGGCGGGCCGGTCCGCCGGGTTGCGGGCCGGGGCCACGCGGCCGAACAGGCCGCCGCGCCGGAAGGTGCCCGCCGAGTCGCGCCGCCGAAGGACGCCGCGCTCGGGGGCCGGCCCGTAGCGGAGCGTGTACGAGCGGACCGCCGTGACGACGCCCGACGGGCTGAGCTGCTCGGTGCGGACCGTGCGCGTGACGTGGTACCGGTCGAGGACCGAAAACGCCGAGTCGAACGCCGTCCGCCGCATCGACGTCAGGACGGCAAGCGCCGAGTCGCGCCCGACGGTCGACGTAATCGTGTCGGACGGCACGAAGGCCGGGTCGGGGCGCCCCCCCGAGGCGCCGCAGCCCGCGAGGCCGAGGACGCCCGCAAACAGCACGACGGCCGCGAGGGTGTGTAAAGAACGGGCGTGTTCGGACCGCGGCGGATGCATCACTGACCGTCGATTTATATGTTGGCGTTGGCTCCGATACCGCTAGCCCAGAAGCCGACCAAAAGTTTCGGTGGAGGGATCCGGCTTCGTGAAGTCTTCGGGGCCCGGCGCAGGTGGTCGCCTCCGCCCCGCCCCCTCGTTCGACGCGAACTGGCCCGTGCCGCGCATGGACACTCCCTTGCACACCTCGCCCCACGACGAGGTCCTGGCCGTGGCCGTCCGGGCGGCCCGCCGGGGCGCGGCCCTCATCCGCGACCACGAAGGCCGGCGCGACGCAGTCCGCACGAAGGCGACCAACGACTTCGTGACCGCGACCGACGAGGCGGCCCAGGACGCCATCCTCGCGGTCCTGGACGACGCCACCCCCGGGATCGAGGTGATCGCCGAGGAGGGCGCCGACCTCGACGCCCACACCCGCTCGGCGGACGAACGGCGCTGGATCGTCGACCCGATCGACGGCACGACGAACTTCATGCAGCAGGTGCCGCCCTACGCCGTGAGCATTGCCCTCCAGGAGGGCGACGCCGTGGTCGCGGGCGTCGTCCTCGACGTGCCGCACGACGAGCTGTATACCGCCGTGGCCGGCCACGGGGCGCAGCGCAACGGGCACCCCATCGGCGTGTCCGACACCGACGCCTTCGCCGACGCCTTCCTCGCCACGGGCTTCCCCTACCGCCGCTTCGAGCACACCGAACAGTACCTCGACGTGCTCGGCGGCCTCCTGCGCGCCGCCCGGTCCGTGCGCCGCCACGGGGCCGCCGCCGTCGACCTGGCGCGGGTGGCCTGCGGCCGGTTCGACGGCTTCTTCGAGACGGGCCTGAGCCCCTGGGACGTGGCGGCGGGCCTCCTCCTCGTCCGCGAGGCCGGCGGGCGCGTCACCGACTACCGCGACGACGGCGGCCTCACGCCCCTCTTCGACCGGCAGGTCTGCGCCACGAACGGCCCGGTGCACCCGCCGCTGCTTGACCATCTGGCCGCCATGAAAGACATTCGGCTGTAGCCGCCCTTTTCCCTTCTGCTCTGCGAATCGATCCCTCTCCCCCATCCATGGCTGGACACGACCTGCTCGACGGCAAGACCGGCGTCATCTTCGGTCCCCTCAACGAGGAAAGCATCGCCTGGTCCCTCGCCCAGGCCTGCCACCGCGAGGGCGCCGAGTTCACCCTCTCCAACGCCCCGGTGGCCCGCCGCTTCGGCGACCTCGACGAACTGGCCGAGGCCACCGACAGTCCCATCGTCTGGGCCGACGCCACCGACGACGAGGACCTGGAAGCGCTCTTCGACGAGGTCACGGACACGCACGGACAGATCGACTTCATTGTCCACTCCATCGGCATGGGCGTCAACGTGCGCAAGGACGTGCCCTACGAGGACCTCAACTACAACTGGTACGAGCAGACGCTCGACGTCTCGTCGGTGAGTCTGCACCGCATCGTCCGGCACGCCCTCGACGCCGACGCCATCGCCGACGGCGGCTCGATCCTGGCCATGACCTACATCGGCGCCCAGCGCATCTTCTCGAAGTACTCGGAGATGGGCGACGCGAAGGCCCTCCTCGAGAGCATCGTGCGCTCGTTCGGCTACCGGCTCGGGGAGCACGACATCCGGATCAACGCCATCTCGCAGAGCCCGACCAAGACGACCGCCGGGTCCGGCATCGAGGGCTTCGACGCGATGTACGAGTTCGCCGAGCGTGTCGCCCCCCTCGGCAACGCCGACGCCGACGCCTGCGCCGACTACGCCGTCACGCTCCTGAGCGACCTGACGCGCATGGTCACCATGCAGACCCTCTACCACGACGGCGGCTTCTCGAGCATGGGCATCTCCGACGAGATTGTGGAGGCCCTCGAGGACGCGCTGGCCGAGGAAAGCGAAGAGTAACGGCGTCTCGCCGAGACGCCTCAACTCTCCCTCCGCGCCCCGAGCAACACGTTCATGACCAAACTCTTCGTCACCGACATCGACGGCTGCCTGGCGGCGCCGTACACGCCGTACGACCTCGACGGCCTCGCCACGCTCCGCCGCTACGGCCACGACGCCGGCCCCCCCGCGGCCGACCACGCGGCCCCCGCCCTCTCCCTCTGCTCGGGGCGCCCCTACCCTTACGTCGAGGCGATGAGCCAGGCCCTGGGGCTCACCGCGCCGGTGCTCTTCGAGGGCGGGGGCGGCCGCTTCGACCCCGTTGAGGCGCAGACGACCTGGTCCCCCGCCCTCACCGACGAGATCGAGGCCGCGATCGCCGAGGTGCGGCACTGGTTCGCAACCGAGTGCGTGCCCGGCACCAAGCTGTCGATCGACCATGCGAAGCGTACGCAGGCGGGCGTCGTCTCGCCCGACCCGGACGAGATCGTCGACGTGCGGGCCCGCACCGAGCAGTTCGTCGAGGCCCACGTGCCGGACCTCCGCGTCTTCTCGACGGAGATCTCGGTCGACGTCGTGCCCCCGGGCATTACGAAGCGCAACGGCCTGGAGTGGCTCGCCGCCCACCTCGGCGTCGCGCTGGAGGACACCGCCTACATCGGCGACGCCGACGCCGACCTGGAGGCCCTGAGCATCGTTGGCACTTCGTTTGCGCCCGCCAACGCCGACGAGGCCGTGCTCCGCGCCGTCGACCACGTGACCGACGGGGCCGTCCTCGACGGCACGATCGAGGCCTACCGCCACTGTCTCGGGCAAAATCGGGCGTAGGCGGCGCGCCGGCCCCGAACCTCACGCTCGGTTGAAAAGTAGACCACTACTCTCGTGCCTTCTGCCCGCCCCCCCTCTTCTCCTTCACTCGCCATGCGCACGGTCGGTTGGTGCCTCCTGCTGCTGGGACTGATGGGCATCGCATCCCCCGCGCCCGCTCAGCCTACGAGTGCCGCGCCCGCGGAGTGGTCGCGCCTGCCCTCTCCCCTCGACTCGACCGCCGCGCCGCCCCGCCCCGCGGCCCCGTCGGACCGGGCCCTTCACCACGTCGTGGGCCGGACGGCCACCCTCTACAACCGCTCCGACTCCACGGCCCCCGTCGGGGCCCTGCCGGCCCGAACGCCGCTCTACCGTCTCGGCTGCTCCGGCGCCTGGTGCCGCGTGCGCACCGACGCCGACCGCACCGGGTACGTCCCCGCCGCCGCCATCTCGAACGTCTGGATCCGCATCTCGAAGGCCGAGCGCCGCCTGTATCTCTACCGGGGCCCCCAGCTGGTCGACGCCTACGACATCGACATCGGGTACAACACCTTCGCCGACAAAACGCGGCGCGGCTCCCGGAAGCGCCGCGATCACTGGCGCACCCCGGAGGGCACCTTCTACGTCGTGGACAAAAATCCGCGGAGCCAGTTTTACAAGGCGCTCGTTCTCAACTATCCTACTAGCGCCGACGCCGAGCGGGGGCTGGAGCAGGGCCTCATCTCTCGCAGCGAGTACAACGCCATCGTGCGGGCCCAGGAGCAGTTCCGTATGCCGCCCATGAACACCGACCTTGGCGGATGGATCGAAATCCACGGGGAGGGAACGGGGGCCGCGACGAACTGGACCCAGGGCTGCGTTGCGGTGAAAAACCGCGTCATGAATCAGCTCTGGACGCGGGTCGCCGTGGGCACTCCCGTGCTCATCGAGTAGACAGCCCCGAGGGGCGAGTCCCGTGCCCCTGCTCGGCTCTTGCACACCCTTCGCCACCGTACCACCACTCACCCATACATGGCCATGGTCGCACCACGCTGGATCGCAACGACACTCACCGGACTTCTTCTGCTCCTCGCCGGCTGCGGGGGGGGAGGCGGCAACCCCGCCGCGCCGCCCTCCGGCTGGAACGCCACCGAGACCCGCATGTGGGCCCCCAACGTCGACACCTCAGTGGTCTTTCAGGACATGAGTAGCCTCCAGGCAATGGGGGTGCTCGACGAAGAGATGACCCTGAGCACCGGCTCGATCAGTCAGGAGCAGTTCCAGAAGGCCGTCAAGCAGAGCCTCGCGGAACTTTACCGGAGCAATCCCACCGTTGTCGACTCGCTCTTTGAGGAGCACGCCGTGCCGGTGCTTCAGGACGCCGAGCTCGGCAGCGACGCCGTCCAGGACGGCGAGATCAAGAAGAAGCTGCTCGACAAGTTCCGCAAGAAGGCCTTCCAGGCCATCCAGGACCACTACGAGCAGCCGAAGATACAGGAGGGCATTACCGGCCTTCCGTATCCGGACAGCCTCCGCACCGAGGAGAACAGCGGGCGCGTGGAGGTGCAGGTGCACGTCACCAGGGATGGCACCGTCGACGCAGTAGAGGTCGTGGAGGGCACGCACCCGGTGCTCGACGCCATCATCATGCGGGCCGCCGCCACCGAGACGACCTGGAATCCCGCCTACGTGACGGAGGGCCAGAACCAGACGCCGTATCCCGGATGGGGCCGTCTGTCCACCAACTTCCCGGCCCCGAAGTAGCCTTCTCCTCGTTCGTCCAATCCCGAGCCGGGGCCCGGCGGACGCCGTCCGTCGCGCCCCGGCTTTTTTCGTGGGGCCGGGGGTGCCCGCGGCGACGGCCGGCCCGAGCACCCGTTGCCCTTCCCTCTCGTCCCGGCCGTTACCCGACGAGCACCCCTGCAATCGTCGCGGTCACCCAGGAGGCCAGCGCCCCTCCGAGCACGGCCCGAAGGCCCAGCGCGGCGATCTCGCTCTTCCGGGAGGGCGCGATGCCGCCGATGCCCCCGATCTGAATGGCGATCGACGAGAAGTTGGCAAACCCGCAGAGCGCGTAGGTGCCGATGATGACCGACCGCTGACTCAGGCTCGACTTCAGGTCGCGCAGCGAGGAGTAGGCCACAAACTCGTTGACCGCCACCTTCTCGCCGAGGAGCGTGCCGAACTGCAGGATGTCGGCCGCCTCCACGCCCATCGCCCAGGCCAGCGGGGCAAACAGGAATCCGAAGACCGCCTCCAGCGACAACGCCTCGAAGCGCCCGCCGGACGCCTGCTCGACCAGGGCGTTCACGTTGTACAGTTCCACGCCGTAGACGGTGGGCGCCCCCAGCCACTCGAACCCGGCGTTGACGGCGCCGATGAGGGCGATGAACGCCAGCAGCATCGCGCCCACGTTCAGGGCGAGGCGGAGGCCGTCGGACGCCCCGCTGGCGGCGGCCTCGATGACGTTGTCGTGTTCCTCGTGGTCCTTGATCTCGGCCCCGCCCCGCGTCGTGGGCGTTTCCGTTTCGGGCACGAGGATTTTCGCCATCACGATGGCCGCGGGCGCGCTCATCACCGAGGCCGACAGCAGGTGCTTCGCGAAAAGCCGTCGCGACTCGGGGGAGTCGCCCCCCAGGAAGCCGATGTAGGCGGCCAGCACCCCGCCCGCGATTGTCGCCATGCCGCCGGTCATGAGCGTCATGATCTCGCTGCGGGTCATGTCCTCCACGTACGGCTTCACCGCCAGCGGCGCCTCGGTCTGCCCGATGAAGACGTTTGCGGAGGCCGCCAGCGACTCGGCCCCGGAGATGCGGAGCGTCTTCTGCATGATCCACCCCATGCCCTGTACGAGCGGCTGCACGATCCCCAGGTGGTAGAGCACGCCCATCAGCGAGGCGAAGAACACAATCGTGGGCAGTACCTGGAACGCGAAGTTGTTGCCCTTCTCCGGGTTGCCGAGCTCCCCGAAGATGAACTTCGACCCCTCGTACGTGAACGAGAGCAGCGTGTCGAAGAACGTGGCGAGCGTATCGAACACCATCTCGCCCGGCCCGGTCTTGAGGACGAGGAGCGCGAACACGAGCTGGAGCCCGAGGCCCGCGGCCACGAGGCGCCAGTTGATGGCCCTCCGGTTTGTCGAGAAGAGGACGGCGATGCCCAGAAAGACGACGACGCCGATCAGGCCGCGCAGGACGGCAACGAGAAGCGACATGGACGGAGTGCGGGCGGTCTGTGCGGAAGCGCGATGGGGGCGGCGTGCCGGTCGCGAAGGATCCGTCCGGTCTCCGGCCCGCCTTCGGGCCGGTAAGATAGAGCCGTCGGCCGGAATGACAAGCCCCCTCGCGGTCCGATCTCAGCCGGGCGTCCACGCGAAAGAGGGCGCCCGGCACGGGGCCCGGCGCCCTCCGAGGATCTCGTCTAGCCCGTGGCGGCTGTCACCGTCGGCCCGACGGGGACGCCGTCCCGCGGCCGGTGGTGTCGGAGGCCGTCCAGATGTCGTTGTTCGGATTCACGTCCGGCAGGAGCTGATTGGGATCGAGCTGCACCTCCTGCGGGCGTCCGGTCAGCGTCAGGGTGTGGGTGTCCTGGGTAAAGAACGCCTCCGCCGGGATGCGCCGCTGCTCGGTGGCGCCGTCCGCGTAGGTGAGCCCGACGGTGACCGGCAACATGAGCTCGTTCCGCTGCTCGACCGTGACGCGGGTCGTGTCGCCGGTCACGACGGAGGCCACGGCCTGGTCGACGGTGTCGGTCTCGTAGAACCAGCTCCGCCAGAACCAGTCGAGGTCCTCGCCGGTCACGTCCTCGAGGGTGCGGAAGAAGTCGGCCGGCTTCGGGTGCTTGTAGGCCCACCGGTCGAAGAAGGCCCGAAACGCGGCGTCGAAGCGCTCGGGCCCGACCACGTACTCGCGCAGCAGCATGAGGCCGTTGGCCGGCTTCAGGTACGCGAGAAAGCCGAGGGCCTGGTCGCGGATGTGGTCGGCGTAGGTCATGATCGGCTGGTCGGAGAAGGGCGACGGCGCAAACCGCTGCCCGATGAGCTTCGAGTTTCGCCGCAGGCTCTGCCGGTTGCTTTCGTCGTAGAAGGCGTCCTCGGAGTACTGGTTCATGAACGTGTTGAGGCCCTCGTCCATCCAGGCCCAGCGCCGCTCGTCGGTGCCCACCACCATCGGGAACCAGGTGTGCCCGAACTCGTGGTCGGTGACGCCGAAGAGGTCGCGACCCCGGGACCCGACGTCGCAGAACACGATCTGCGGGTACTCCATCCCCGCCACGACGCCGGCCACGTTGATGGCGTTCGGGTAGGGGTACGGGGCCAGGAAGTCCGAGTAGAATTCCACGGAGTGCTGGACGTACGCGGTCGACCGCTCCCAGCCCGGGTTGCCGTCGGACCCGAGCCCCTCCTGTGGGTAGAAGGACTGGGCCAGCACCGTGCGGTCGCCGGCGTCGGCCCGCGCGGCGTCCCAGATGAAGGCCTGCGAGGCCGCCCACGAGAAGTCGCGCACGTTCTCGGCGACGTAGCGCCAGGTGAGGGGCCCGCTGCCGTCCGGGCGCGTGCCGGGGGATCCGACCTCGTCCCGCCCGATGATCGTGGTGGTCTCCCGGCTCTGGCGGGCCTGTTGGAGCCGCTCGCGCTGGGTATCGGTCAGCACCTCGCCCGGGTTCTGGAGGCGGCCGGTGGCGGCCACGATGAAGTCGCGCGGCACCGTGATGTTGACGTTGAAGGTGCCGTACTCCAGGTAGTACTCTCCCTGGCCCAGGTAGGGCAGCGGGTTCCAGCCGTGGACGTCGTCGTAGACGTACATCCGCGGGTACCACTGCGCGAGCTGGTAGACGGTGCCCTGCTTGACGTCGAGGATGCCGTGGCGGTCGGCCCCGAACTCCGGGATCTGAAAGGACCACTCGATGGTGAGCTCGAGGGTCCCGCCGCCCGCGGCGAGCGGCTCCGCGAGCGGAACGAGCAGGCGGGTACCCTGCACCGAGTAGTCCGGCTGCGACGTCTGGCCGTTCCGCGTGATCTCCACACTGGAGAGGGTGTACCCGGCTCCCTCGAAGAAGCCGCTGAAGCGGGCGTCGGACGGCACCACGCGGGCCCCACGGCTGTCGGGCCGAAAGTAGTTCTGCTCGAGCTGCACCCAGAGCCGCTCCAGGGCCTCCGGGGCGTTGTTGGTGTAGGTGATCGTTTGGGTCCCGGAGAGACGGTTCGCGGCGGTGTCGAGCGCAACGTCGATCTGGTAGTCGGCCTCGTTCTGCCAGTACTGATCGCCCGGTCGCCCGTCGGCGGCGCGGTACTCCGTGGGGTCGGGCAGGTCGAGGGGCGCGAAGGACTCGAGGTTGTCGGACGGCACGTTCTGGCCAAGGGCGGGCAGGGCAACGAGGAGGCCCACGACGGTCCAGAACGCCACGCGGAGGCGACCGGTCATAGAAACGGCGGATCGGTGAAGAGGTGCTGTGGAGGCTTTACAACTTAACGCCTCGACCCGCCAATTGGAACGAAGAGCGGATTAAAGGACGGCGCCCCCGCCGGCCCCGCACCTTCGTCGATCAGGACACCCGCTCGAAGATCTGTTGCATCTCGCGGCGGAGCTGCTCGGGCAGGGAGGTCGTCACGTCGCCGATCGTGAGGGTGACGCTGCCCGTCTCCGCCATCGTGAGGAACGTTTGCTGCGAGACGTAGACCGTGACGGGCCCCGCGCCGCCGTCCGCGGGCGGGTTGACGCTCTTCACAGGAAGCGTCTCTCCGCCGTATCGGATCGAGACCTCGGCGTCGGGCGCGGCCCCGATCAGGCTCAGGGCCCAGCGGGTCGAGTCCATCGCGGTCACGACGCCCATCGCCCGGGCCGAGAGCCCCTCCGCCAAGCTGTGGGGCCGGGCCGTGAGCGTCATCTTCTGCCCCCGCGCCCCCTCTACGGTCTCGATGTTTTCCGACTGTGCCGGGGCGAGGAGCGGCATCAGCAAACCGAGAAGGGTGAGCAACGCAAATCGACGGACAGCGGTCGTCATGGAATCGAGCGGGACTGCATTCGGGAGACGTTGGAACGGGCAAACGCGGACGGCGAAAAGACGTTCGTCTTTCGCGGAGGCCGTCGCAGCGCCTCCGTTCCGCCCCCGGCACGCCTTTGCCCGTATGCACACTCCGTTCGACCGGACGGACGACGCCCGCCGGACCCAGGGTGAATCCGGATGCTCCGCAGCGCTTCGTCCGCATCGAGGCGCTGCGCCGCGGCTGCGGGGCGGCTTCAAGCGGCTCGCCCCCGGCGCCATCCCGGCGGACGAGATCGAGGCGGCCGCGAGTCTCTCGCACATGGGCGAGTGGGCCGGGCCAGTGGCGCTGGCGGACCTGCCCGCCCTCGACCATCGTGACCGGCTCGGTGGCCATCACGCGCGACGGCCGCCGTCTCCCGTCCGGCGAACCGACGGCGGCGCGGGCGGTAGAAGAATTGCCCGTTGATCCTCCGAACCCGACGCCCCGACGCCGTGCCGTCGTCCCCGATGCAGACCCGTGCCCCTGTGCTGCGTCCCCGCATCTTCGCCGAGGTGCCGTCCGTGATGGCCGGGGTGAGCACCCGGCACGGGGGCGTTAGCGGACCGCCCTACGCGACGCTCAACCTGGGCCGACACGTGGGCGACGACCCCAGCTGCGTGGAGACGAACCGCCGCCGCTTCTGCGCGGCCCTCGACGCCGACCCCGCCTGGCTGGCCACCGCCGGGCAGGTACACGGCACCACTGTCCGTGTCGTCGACGCCCCCCGGCACGAGCCCTTCTGCGACGCCCTCGTCACGACGACCCCGGAGCTGCTTCTCACCATCGCCACGGCCGACTGTGCGCCCGTTCTCCTGGCCGACCCCGAGCACCGGGTGGCCGCGGCCTGCCACGCCGGTTGGCGCGGCGCGGTGGCCGGCATCGCGGCCGACACCGTGACCACGATGGTCGACCAGGGCGCCGCCCCCGAGACCCTCCGGGCCTTCGTCGGCCCCTGCATCTCGCGGGAGGCATTCGAGGTGGGGCCCGAGGTGGCGGCCCGCTTCGACGATGCCGTCGTGCACCGCCGCGGCGACTGGCCCCGGCCCCACGTCGACCTCAAGGCCGCGCTCCGGCGCCAGCTCGAGGCGGCGGGCCTCCGGCCCGACGCCGTGGAGGTGTCCGACCGCTGCACGGCGACGGAGACGGATACGTTCTTCTCACACCGCGCCAGCGACGGCTCGACCGGGCGCATGTTCGGGGGAGTCGTTCTCCGCAACTGACGCCCCTGCCGCCTGCTCGTCCGGCCCTGCCTCCGCCTTCTGCTCGCCTTCGTGCTGGTTCGCCCGTCGACGTACGCCCCGCCGCCGCTTCTCTCCAACGGCCACCTGCAGACGCTCGTCGCCGCGCTGCTGCGGCGGGTCGACTTCGCCTACGACCGGCGCACGCGCATCGACACGCCGGACGGGGACTTTCTGGACCTCGACTGGGCGGCGGCCCGCGGGCCCGTCCGTCCCGACGCCGCGTCGTCCCGCGTGGCCGTGCTCTCGCACGGCCTGGAGGGCAGCGCCGACCGATCGTACATGCGCGGCATGGCCCGGGCGCTCACGCGCCGGGGATGGAACATCTGCGCCTGGAACCTGCGGGGCTGCAGCGGCTCACCAAACCGGCGGGCCGCCAGCTACCACAGCGGCAAGACCGAGGACCTCGCCCGCGTCGTCGACCACGTCCTCGACCGGGGCTACACGACCGCGGCGCTCGTGGGGTTTAGCCTCGGGGGCAACCTCACGCTCAAATACCTCGGCGAGCGGGGTTCGGCCGTCGACGACCGGGTCCGCGCCGCCGCCGCGTTCTCGGTGCCGGTCGACCTGAAGGCCTCCGCCCACCGGATCGGCCGCGCCGCGAACTGGCACTACACGCAGTACTTCCTCCGCTCGCTGGGGCGGAAGATCCGCCGGAAGGCCGATCGGCACCCGGACACCGTGCGCCCCGCGGCGCTCCGCCACGTCCGCACGCTCCGCGACTTCGACGACGCCTACACCGCTCCGCTCAACGGCTTCCGCGACGCCGACACCTACTACCGGACGGCCAGCAGCAAGCCGCTCCTCTCGGCGATCGCGGTGCCCACCCTTCTCGTCAACGCCGCCAACGATCCGTTCCTTGCCGACGCGTGCTACCCCACCGACCAGGCCGCCGGACACCCGCACCTGACCCTCGAGGTGCCGGCGAGCGGCGGGCACGTCGGCTTCGTGACCCTCGACGGGTCCGGCGAGTACTGGTCGGAGCGGCGGGCCGCCTCCTTCCTCGCCGCCGCCCGGGCCCCGGCCCCGACGACCGAGTAAGAGACTGTTTTGATTTCACACGTTGAGGGCAGGGCGTCACGTGACGATGGCAGATCGGTTGATCCCAAGCGTTCCGCTCGGCCTCCCACCTCGCGCCCTCCTCAGACGGACGGAAGGGGGCGACGC
Source organism: Salinibacter sp. (assembly GCA_042218975.1). GTDB lineage: Bacteria > Bacteroidota > Rhodothermia > Rhodothermales > Salinibacteraceae > Salinibacter. The sequence continues at coordinate 4,240 of JBDGQP010000013.1, read as the reverse complement.
GGTCTGTGACCGACCGAAACATCAAAACAGTCTCTAAGTCCCCGCCCCTCGCCTCTCGACGCCTACGTTCCCTGCCATATGCCCCAGGCGAGCAGGCCCCACCCGGCGAGAAAGAACGCGCCCCCGATCGGCGTCACCGCCCCGAGCCACGACGTGTCGGTGAGGACGAGCAGGTACAGGCTGCCGGAGAAGACGACGATGCCGGCGACGAAGCAATAGCCGGCCCCGTGCACGAGGGCGCCGCCGCCCTGCGCCGCCCAGCCGACGGCGAGGAGGGCCAGCGCGTGGTACATCTGATACGTGACCGCCGTACGGAACGTCTCCAGCCGGTCCGGCGACACGCGCCCCTCGAGCCCGTGGGCGCCGAAGGCCCCGGCGGCGACGCCGAGCCCGGCCAGCACGGCCCCCGTCAGGAAGAAGAATCGAGTCATGGCAGCGACGACATGCGTGTGGAAGCGGGACGCTTGCCCCTCGGAGCAGTCACTCCTCGTCCGGGAACGCGTCGAGAAGATCCTGGAGCAGTTCGACGTCGGAGGCGTCCCCGTCCTCGGGGACGTGATCCCGATCGGCCTCGCCCCATAGGCGCTCGATGCGGTAGTGATCGCGCCGGGACGGGAGAAAGACGTGTATGACCAGGTCCACGTAGTCCAGAAGGACCCAGCGCAGATGATCGAGGCCCTCGCGTTTCCAGGGCCGCTCCTCGCACGCCTCTTCGATGTGGTCCATCACCCCGTTGGCAATGGCCCGTACCTGGAGGTCGGACTCACCGGTGCCGACTACGAAGAAGTCCGCCATGTTGCTGACCTCCCGCAGGTCGATCACCGTAATGTCCTTGGCCTTCTTGTCGGCCATGGCGTTCACGGCGTGGGCGGCCAGCACGTGGCCCGCGTTGCGGGGGGTCCGGCGGACGGAGGGGTCGGCGGTCGAAGAGGATTGGTCGGGGGAAGTCATACACTCAGGGCATTGGTGGTCGATGTCGATGAAGAGAAGGAAATTCTACGGGGTCGCTTGCGCCCGACCCGGCGTCGTTACTCCGAGGACTGAAAGGGGCGGAGCTGCTTGTAGTCGTCGCCGATGATGACGGAGGCATCGAGGTAGTACTGGCGGCGGATGTCCTGCCGGACCCGACCGGGCGGAAGCCCCAGCGCCTCGGCCACCTTGCGGGCGGCCTCGAGGTCGCCGACCCGGTCGATGACGACGGACCGCTTCTGCCCGAAGGTCTTGTAGTTGCCGACCTCCACGACGTCGAACCCCTGGTTGCGAAGGTACTCCGTGGCCCGGGCCGCAAGACGGTCGACGCCCGCCCCGTTGCGCACCTCCACCTGGATGATCGTGCCGACCAGTTCGGTCGACCCGGTCGACCGCTCCGGGTCGGGACTGGGGGTTAGGGTGCGCGTGACGAGCCCGTATAGGAGCACCATCACGCCGAGCCCCCCCAGGATGAGCGCCGCGTTCAGGAGACCGTTGCGGAGCCGGTCGGGCCACGAAGCCATAGATAACAGCGTGCAGCGGGCGGGCCAACACAAAAGCGCGACATGCCTCGGGACATGCCGCGCTTCGGTACTGCGAGTTGCCCCTCGGGGTCCGGCGCGGCTAGTTTCGCCAGAAAAGATCGCCGGTCGGCGTCGGGGAGAAGCCGTAGCCGCCGTGTGCCCCACCAAACCCACCACGGCGGTACCGCCCGTAGGGACTCATGTAGCGGCCGTGGGGGCTCTGCTGCACCTGCATGCGCAGCTCGAAGTTCTCGGAGGGCTTGTAGGCGACCTCGGCGTTCCGGAGGAACACCTGCGTGTCCTGCTGCCCGAAGGCGCTGGTCTGCGAGAAGGGGTGGGCCACGCTCACGTCGACCCGGGCCGCCCAGTTCGAGTTAAACTGCATCATCATGGTGTTCGTGTACATTCCCATCGAGGAGGCCTGGCCCCCGAACGAGCTGAACGAGGCCTGGTAACTGTGGGCCATGCGGAAGTGCTCGGCCCCGAGAAGCGACTGCAGCGTGTTGGCGGCGGCCGACCCAGAGTCGTACAGCTGGGTCTGCACCGATCGGCTCTGTTGGGCGGCGTCGCGGAACTGCGCCTCGGCGGGGGTCGCGAGACTGAGCGTGAGCACGAGGCACAGAAGCGGAAGGGCAGTGCGCATGGAACCTGTCTGTCGTCTGTTCGGAGAGGGTGCGGTTGGGGTCGCAGAATCCTCGACGTGTGCAATACCCCGACGAATCCGTTTTGTTCGCACTTGATCCCAGCAGGGGATCCAGTGCGTTCAGTGTCCGTGCGAAGCCATAATCCGCACGGTCGCTCCCGCCCTGCGGTCGCGCGTCCTGCCCGCTCCGGCCCCGCTCTCCAATGCGCGTGCTCGGCATCGAAAGCTCCTGCGACGACACGGCCGCCGCCGTCCTTGACGACGGGACGGTGCGGTCAAACGTCATCTCCTCACAGCACGACCTGCACGAGGCGTACGGCGGCGTGGTGCCGGAGCTCGCCTCGCGCAACCACCAGCGTCTCGTCGTGCCGGTCGTCGAGAAGGCCCTCGCCGACGCCGACACGGCCCCCGCCGGCCTCGACGCCGTGGCCGTAACCTACGGTCCGGGCCTGCCCGGCTCGCTGTTGGTGGGCCTCAGCTTCGGGAAGGCCTTCGCCCGGGGCCTCGACGTGCCCCTCGTCGGCGCCAACCACCTGGAGGGGCACCTGTACTCGGTCGACCTGGCCCCGCCCACCCCGCCCCGTCCGTACCTGTGCCTCGTCGTCTCCGGCGGCCACACCGAGCTTGTGCACGTGGACACGGACTTCCGGCACGACGTGCTCGGCCGCACCCGCGACGACGCCGCCGGCGAGGCCTTCGACAAGATCGCCCAGCTGCTGGGCCTCGGCTACCCCGGCGGCCCGGCCATCGACCGGCACGCCCCCGACGGCAACCCCGCGTTCCACGACTTCCCGCGCCCCCGCCTCGACGACAACGACTTCTCCTTCAGCGGCCTCAAGACGTCGGTGCTCTACTATCTGCGCGACCGGACCGACGCTGAGCGCGAGGAGCTCCTTGCGGAGCACCGGGCAGACCTCTGCGCGTCGGTGCAGGCCGCCATCGTCGACGTCCTCGTGGGCGCGGTGCGGGACGCTGCCCGCGAGACGGACGCCGAGCACGTGGCCGTGGTCGGGGGCGTGGCCGCCAACCGCGAGCTGCGCCGGCGCATGGAGGCGACGGGCACCGAGGAGGGCTTCGAGGTCTACGTGCCGGCCCGCTCCTACTGCATGGACAACGCGGCGATGATCGCGAAGGCGGGGGCGCTCCGCCTGGACGCCGGTGCCGATCACCCGGCCACCCTCGACGCGGCGCCCCAACTGGGGCTCGATTAGGAGTCTCCGTCCAAACAGCGACGGATAGGGCCGTCCCGACATTCTCGGGCCGTCCTGCGCGGGAGGTCATGCTCGGTTTGATCGGAACGCCGGGGGCGCGCCGTCGGATCAGTGCCGGTCCCGTCCGGTTCGTGCAGACCGGTGCTCTTCCCACAGACCGCCCTCCGCGCTCATGCCGGCCGCCGATCCGTCCACGCCGACGGGCCAGGAGCGTCCCGTCCTGCTGTTTCAGGGCGACTCCATCACGAACGCGGGGCGGCGGCGCGGAGGCCCGCCCAATCACCCGCACAGCCTCGGCAGCGGGTACGCGGCCCTGGCCGCATCGGCCCTGCTGAGCGCCGACCCGGACCGGGGATGGCGGTGCTACAACCGGGGCGTCGGGGGCGACACGGTCGCCGACCTCGCGGCCCGGTGGGCCGACGACTGCCTCGCCCTCGCGCCCGACGTAGTGAGCGTGCTGGTCGGCATCAACGACCTCTGGGGGGCCGGCCCGGGCGAAGACGCCGCCGCCCGGTACGAGGAACAGCTCCGGTCCCTCCTGGACCGGACCCGTTCGGCCCTCCCGGACGTAACGCTGCTGATTGGGGAGCCGTTCGTCGTGCCGGGGGGATCGGCCGTGGACGCCACATGGCCGTCGGCCCTCCAGCCGTACCGGGGGGCCGCCCAGCGGGGGGCCGCCGACGCCGGCGCCACCTGGATTCCCTACCAGTCGGTGTTCGACGAGGCCCTCCGGGACGCCCCCGGGCCGTACTGGGCCGCGGACGGCATCCATCCGACGCCCGCGGGCCACTACCGGATGGCACAGGCCTGGCTGGAGGCCTTTCGGACTCGGCATTAGACTTGCAGTGGGAACGTCCCGGGTCGGTTCCGTGACGGGCGTGCTCTCGGGCCGG
>JBDGQP010000129.1:0-14738 GCA_042218975.1 Salinibacter sp. | reverse complement strand
AACGGCATCAGGTGGCGTACGCGCCGGAGGGCCGCCGTCGCAATTTCGTCGGGGGACTTGGCGGCCAAGATCGCCTGGTCGATATCCCGCAGCGTAGCTAGGCGGCCGGCCTGCTTCTGGAGCCGGGCGTTCGTGGCTTCGAGCTCGGCCGTCCGCTCCTCCACCCGGTCCTCGAGGTTGTCGCGCGCCTCCCGAAGGGCCTCCTCCATGCGCACCCGTTCGGTAATATCGATCATGGTCACCAGACACTCCGACGGCGCCTCGGAGGAGGGGATCGGCTGGATGGAGGTGCGTGTCCAGATGCGCGTCCCGTCCGCCCGTTCGATCCTGACTTCCCGGTCGTAGAGCCGACGGTTCTCCTCGATGCCCGCAAGCAGGCTCCGGATCGTCCGGGCGTCCTCGCCTGCCTCCGCGTGAAAACGGGTGAGGGGCTGCCCGACCAGGGAGTCCGTCGAGGCACAGAGCAGATCCGTGGCCCGGCGGTTGGCCATGTGGATCGTACCCTCGGTGTCCACCGACAGATAGGCCACCGGGGCGTTCTCGTAGAGCTCGCGGTAGCGGGACTCACTGGCCTGGAGCGCTTCCTCCTTCGCCTCGCGCTGCCGGTCGAGCCGGATGCGGTGCAGGGCCATCGACGCCTGTGCCGCCATCATCTGCAGCGGGGAACTCTGGAGGGCATCGTGGGCCCGATCGCCCGTCAGGCCCACCGCGAGCGTCCCGAAGTCGTGGTCGATCGTGCCCAGCCGAATGGTCGAGAGGCGCTCGACGCCGCGCTCGGCGAGCGCCGAGTGCTTCGCCGCCGACAGCGGGACCTCCCGCTGCGTCGCATGCGCCCCGGCCCCGTCCCCAAACGACGACTCCTGACTGATGGCCCGGAGCTCGGTGACAACCGACTCGGGAAGCGGATCCGGACCCAGCCGCCCTACCACCTGGGGCTCACCGTCCCCGTCCAGAATTACGGCCTGCAGGTCAGCCAATCGCATCGACCGCACGGCCCCGGTGAGGAGCTCGGCAACCCCTTCCATCGAATCCAGAAGGGCGAGGGCCGCCCCGAATCCGAGGACGGACGACGGGTCCAGTTCCGACTGCGAGCGCGAAATCTCCATGCTGGGGCCGCTGTTCATCATGAGACAGGGACCTCCGCCCCTCCTACTCGTCGGTGACGAGTTCCTGCTGGACCGTCTCGGGGGCCTCGTGGAACGGGTGGGGCACCACCACCTTCCCCATCACGCAGTAGGAATGCGTCCGGAACGCGTCCATGATCACATCCCGGTCGAGGGCCGGCACGCTGTACTGACACAGGGCCAGGAGGCGCATGTCCGACGCGCAGTCGTCGAGGAAGGCCTCCCACCGAAGCATCTCGCAGGCGGTGGTGTCTCGCTCGAACGCCCAGGTGCCGTCTCCCGACTAGCGCGCGAGCGGCTCGTTGTCATCGATCGCCTCCTCCTGGATCTCGTGCACGAGGCTCTCCATCCCCGCTTATCTGTCGAGTCGGGACGCCGCGCAGGCGCGTGGCGGATTCACCGGAGGGGCCTGCAGGCGCAGCCGCTCGGGCGGGTACCCCTGCCTCCCTCAACGGGTGGCCGATGCAGGCCTTCCGGATGCCGGGCTACAGGGACGTACAGGCAATCGAGTTGCGCACCGCGGCTGACTACCCTCCAGAGCACGGCCCCGCCGGCGACGCCGCAGGCGGTCTGTTCGAGAGGGCCCTCCTCCGTAGCGCAGTGTTCTCCGGCGGTTCTGAACGACGTACTAAACTTTCAACGTCTACCAAATTCATTCGAGGTAAGACCAAGAAAATCAACATACGGTCGTTACGCTCGAGGAAAGTTGGGGGCACCCAGAGGAGGCATCGGGACGGCCGGTTTCTGTACGGGGAACCGGACCTTCCCCAATTCGGCCCTGTCGCTGACGTCCGGTCGACCCCCTCTCAATTCGGAAAGCGTTCACGGAGCGCCTCGCTACGCCATGGCCCGACCGTCCAACGGTGCGCCTGAGGCCGGCGGGCAGGCCCGTACCGGCGCGTTCGGGAGAATCCGCGGAGTCCACACCACGATCCGGCTTCGCGCCCGGACCCTGTACCGACCCCCAAGCGGTCGGGCGCGCTCGCAGAGCCGAAAGTGTCGATATATCGTCGGCGTACCGGAAGAGTGTCGACATATCGTCGACGGGGGACACTTTCCCGTGCACACCAATCAGTTATAAGTATTTGGTGGTCAATGTACTATAGAGTTTCCAATTCCGTAAAGCCGAAATGGCACAGCCTTTTTGTTACTGCTAAATGCGTTCCTGGGGTGAGGCTCGACCCCCTTCGTCTACCGACGACTCTCCCCCACCATGTTGGTCCAAGCCGCGTGCACGGGCATCCTCGCCTTTGAAGACAGACTCGGTTCCTTCACGGATCGACGGCAGCCTGTAGGCCCCGTGCCGGGGCTTCGGGCAACCCCCTTTCGCCGCGCCGGAGATGGCACCCGGCCGAGGGCTTCGGTCCTCGAAGGTGATCGGTGGGAATGCGATCGGTGGAGGGTGCGGCACGTGAGTCTCCGGACCACAGCGCAGCTGACCCAGATGGGCGTTGTATCGCCGGTCGCCACCGGAGCGTAGCCCGATCCCCCTTTCCTCCTGATTGGTTCCCGAACTCCACTTCGGACATTTAACTGAATCAGATATGCAGTCGACCGACCCCGTAATCCGGGCATCCCGAACGAGTCCCTGATCGGCGCCGCCTCCTCGGATCTGGCGTCCGACCTGCAGGTCGAGGAGGTTCGGGGGTGGGAGCGTCGTTTCGAGGAGGTTGAGGGACTGGAGGCATCGAGCCTCGAGGACGTTTCCGCCCCCTGGATCAGCGGACACGTGCATCTGCTCGACGTCCCGGCCCGCGACGAGCCGTTTCAAGTCGGAGGGCTCCCGAAGCTCCAACTGGCGCTGTTCCGCGCGGAGGGGCACCTCCGTACCTGGCGGGACCACCAGCCTCCGCACATCGACGGACAGATTCGTCCGGGCGACTTTTTGATCTCGCCGCCCGCCCTCGTCGGGGCGCCGCTCAAGTCGTACGTGACGAGGCGGGCACAGGGAACCGATATTTTCTTCGAACCGGAGATGATTGCAAAGGCCTGCCGGGCATGCGACCTCGACCCCGACGCCGTCGAGTTCGACCTCACCTCGACGCATCCGTCTGTGAAGCAGGGCGGTGGGAGACAGGTCGACGCCGACTCGATGGTTGAACGGCTCGCCTGGACCCTTTCCGAGGAGTTGGCGACGGGGGCGCCAAGCGAGCGAATCTACGCCGAGCACCTCATGCTCACGCTGGCGGTCCATCTTCTCACCGAGTACGCCGCCGTCGAGGCCGACGTCGACGCGTTTAGCGGAGGCATTCCCCCAGTCCGACTTCGGCGAGTCAAAAACTACGTCGAGGCGCACCTCGGCGAAGACATCAGCCTGGGCGATCTTGCCAGACAGGCGGGGATGAGCGAGTATCACTTCAGTCGTCAGTTCAAGCGGGAAGAGGGCGTCTCTCCCTACAGATACGTCATCCGCCGCCGCGTGGAAAAGGCAAAAGAGTTGCTTCGGGACACCGGCCACACCGTCGCGGAGGTCGCTCGGCAGGTAGGGTACGCGACGCCCGCTCGCCCGGCAGTTCAAGAAGCACGTCGGCACCTCGCCCGGTCGCTACCGCGAAGCAGTGTCGTAGCGCCCACCGAGGCCCCGATCCGCATCTCGACCTCGTTGAATAGAATGGTGATCAGTCCATGAGCGCCGAGGCCAATCCCACCACCGCACCGGAGCCGCACGTCCCCGTCGACGAGCTACAGAGGTACATTCCGGGGCTGGAGGAGGAGCGGTCGGAGGAGGCCCTCGTTCTCCGCCGTCACTCCTTTCCCGAGCAGAAGCAGCCGCTGTGGTGCCCCATCGATCCGGATGTCGTCGAGGTTGTGCTTGTCGTCGACGGCACCGGGCACATCGAGCGCAAACTGGCCGGGACGTGGGAGCGCGGCGCGTTTGCACCCGGGGATCTGGTCATCAATCCGGGTCCGGCGGGGGCCCAGGCGTGGAGTGGAGACCCCCATGTGCAGCTTCGTGCGTATATCAGCCTCGATCTCCTTCGCCGCACGGCCGCAGAGACGTCCCTCGGGCCGGATCGCCCCCGGGTCGTGCCTCGATTTCTCACAGAGGACTCGGTTGTCGCCACCCTGATGCGCGCGGCGTGGACCCGGCTAGGGGCGGGCCCGCACACCGAACCGCTCTATGCAGATCAGGTCGCGAGGATGCTGGGACTACGGGTATTGAAGGCACACACCACACCGGAAGCGTCCGGGCTCACTCCACAAGCGGAGAATGGCATGGACGAGCGGTGGCTCCAACGGGTCAAGGACTACGTTGAGGCTCATCTCGATGCGGACATCAGCCTCGAAGATCTCGCTGAGCAGGCCGGCATGAGCGAGTTCCACTTTGCACACCAGTTCAAAGAGGCGGAAGGTCAGCCGCCGTACCGGTACGTCGTCGAGCGCCGCATGGAGAAGGCCAAAACACTTCTGACAGACCCCCGCAATTCCATCGCGCAGGTCGCGTTCGCCGTAGGCTACAGCAGTCAGAGTTCCTTCACGGTCCAATTTCGCAGGCACACCGGCACGACGCCAGGACAATTTCGACGGGAACGGACTTGACTCCTCCAAGCAAAACCCCCCTGACCGGCAGGCCTGGCCGGACGCCTCAGGAGAGATGCCCCACGTTAGCGAAGCGTTATACTTTTTTTAGGTCGATGTGATGATTTGGCTGCCGCCAGCGGATACCGTGCAGAGTGCTCTGGTGCCCCAGAAACCTCTTCGGTTACATCTTCTCAGAAGATGGCAGATCCAACCATGCGCCGTACACACCGCGTTCTCGTTTCCTCCTTGCTGTTTGTGGCTCTGGGACTTTTCGGATGCGACGCCACCGGTCCTCAAGGGGCCAGAAAGGAGGCCTCGTCCCCCGACGGCGAGGCACGGACCGCCCGACCGGGTGGGCCCGGCGCCGCAGGCGCGCCGGCCACCGGGGCTGTCTTTACGATGACCAACCGGCCGTCCGGCAACGCCGTCGTGGCCTTCAACCGGGCAGCCAACGGTCGTCTCTCGAAGCTGAACACCTACCCGACGGGAGGAGCCGGTGGCAGCGGGGTGGCTCCGTCGTCGAATCCACTGACGTTCGGCGACAAGGACCGGTACCTCTTCGTCACCAATCCGGGGAGCGACGAGCTTACGGTTTTTGAGCGACGCGGGCGCTCCTTGACGCAAACCGAGGTGGTGGCGACCGGGGGCGCGCGCCCGCTCAGTGTTGCGGTTGACGGAAACCTCGTCTACGTACTGAACGCCGGGCGGAGCGGCACTCCGGCCAGCATCAGCGGGTTTACCATCGAAGACGGGACCCTCTCCCCGATCGGAACCTTCCCGCTGCCGGAGGGCGTGAAGGGACCCCCGCAGATTGGATTCAGTCCCAGCGGGGATCGTCTGGTGGTCACCGACCGCCCGTCAAATCGAATCGTCGTATACCCGGTCCAGTCGTCCGGGCAGGTCGGGGGCCCCACCGTGACCCGCGTCGATTCGGGAAGCGTTCCCTTCGGCTTCGACTTTACCCCACAGGGCACGCTTCTCGTCTCCGAGGCGAAAGGGGCCGCGAACGGCGGCGCGCTCTCCCACTTCCGGGTCGGGTCCGATGGCGCGCTCACAACGGTGGTAAACTCCAAGCCTACGACGGAAAAGGCTGCGTGCTGGGTAGAGGTGACGCCGGACGGGGAGACCGCCTACGTGACGAACACCGCCTCCGGAACCGTCACCGGCTTCCGGGTTCAGCAGAACGGTGCCCTGGCGCGCGTCACCGACAACGGGGTGACCGCCGATCTCGGAGACGGCAGCGTCCCGCTGGACATGACGATTTCCGGGTCGGTCCTCTACGTCCACGAGAAAGGGGACCGCTCGATCACGGGATTCCGGATCAATCCGCAAACCGGGGCCCTCACGGAGACCGATGGGGCGGCTACGGGACTGCCGGCCAGCGCCGTGGGGCTTGCCTCATTCTAACGGGGTCCCCGCTGTTCTCGCTGCCGGATGGACCTGAATGGTTGCACGGACCTGAACGGTCGCTCGTGCGGCACGCAGACGGGGTAGGCGAAGCGGCCTACCCCGTTTTTTTGTGTTCTGGGGTTGTTCCGACAAAGCGGACACCTGCAGGCGCTCGCGGCACGACATTCGAGGGGCTTTCCGTATCGAGCGTTCTCCTGGGCAGAACTCCCGCTCATGCTGTACGGGCGATCGGGTTCCGAGGCTCATGGCCGGGGACCGGGGCTTAGGGGGAACACGTGACGGGCAGCTCGAGCGACGTGACGACCTCCAGCCTCAGAGGGGGACTTCGAGGCGCGCTCCCGGAGGAGCCCCCGATCGACAGATTCTGGAGGATGACTCCCAGGAAGGGCGCCAGTTCGGAACGAGAACGGCACCGCAGAAACGAAGAGGCGGACCCTACGCCCGGGTGGGCTTTTACCGATCCGTGCAAAGGTCTCTAAACGGGTTCTGCGGTGGGCGGGGGACCGAGCCTCACATGCGCGGAAACGGTCTTCGTGCATTTCTTCGCGAATCGATAGGCTGAACGTCAACTTGGGCGGACGGAGGGGCCCAGGTGCAACCGTTTTCCGGTAGGGGGACTCTACTACAGGTGGTCGCGGAAAGCGGCCGAGCGCCCTGAGAGAGGACGCCTCGCCCTCAGGCCTCTCAAAAACCTGTTCCTCCACAATAGCCTCTCCTCTCATGACCACGGCCCGCAAGACGCTCAAGCGAGACGCCTCTAACTTCGACGACTACCTGATGGTCGGTGTCATCACAGTTCTCTTCGTCGGCCTTTTCGCGGCGCTGATTCTGCTCTAGGGAGTTGGGCGCGCCGCGGACCTCGTCCCCGCAGTCCGCTGGGGGCTGGAGACGCTCGGCGGGCGCACACAGTCCCTCTCCGAAACGCACCGGCGTCCTTCCGGCTGCCGGTTCGACCGGGAGGATCACTACAGCGGGCGGGTGGGCCGGCGGTCCAGCTTTGCGAGAAGGTCGTCCCGACCCATCCGTTGGCGGCCGCCGGGTCCCGAAGACCATTCGGGCCGTGAAGGGGCACCGCCTCCGCTGCCTCGACGCGCAGCCTCTTCTACCGCAAAAACGTATACTCGAGCTTCACGAGGACGGTGTTGTTGGGGAAGAGCCCAAACGTGTCGGAAAACTGTTCCCCGAGGGCCTGGTCGTAGACCGACCGGGACGGATTGGCCAGCGGATTGAGCGTCTGATTGGCCCGACGGGACTGGCTCCACACAACGAAGAGCGTCGATCCGGGCCGAAATTCCCATCGGAGGACGGAGTTCAACTGAAAGCTCTGCAGCGTGAACTCGTCGCGCTTCGGGTAGGCGCCGAACGCTTGGTAGGTGTCGCGGCCAGTGAGAATCTGAAAGTTTTCGTACCGGCCGCGGGCCACGAAGAGCTGGTTGTAGAGCTCGAGGGAGAGGTCGGGCGTGAGCGTGAAGGTGCCCCGGAGGGTGAGGTCAACCTCCCGGGTGTCGCGGTCCCCGTAGACCGGGCGGTAGAAGGCGTCGGTCCCTGCGTACGGCTCGGCGCCGGCGAAAATGGCGTCCAGCCGGCCGTCGGAGGCGAGCGGCTGGTACTCCCCGGCACTTAGCTGATCTGGAGCCCCCTGCTCCGTGCTAATCGCCCATCCGCCGCTGCCTGTAGGGCGGAAGGCATCGTTCGAGGACCAGGACCGCACGCCGCGCTCCCACTTCGCCTGGGCTTGGAGCCGGAGGGACAGCCGTCGCGTGGCCGTCCACTTCCCCTTCACCGCCAGTCCGTATTCCCGGGCTCCGTCCTCCATGAACGTGACCTCCGGGTTGACCTCCACCTGCCAGTCCCGGCGCTGGTCCGTGCCGTACTCGAGCTGGACCTCGTACTCGGGCACCTGTCGGGCGGGGCCGAGGCCCCGTGTCTCGTAGAGATCGTATCCTCCCAGCCAGTACCGGCCCCCAACGTTGAGCCCCAGGGTCTGGAAGCTCCTGAGCGTCCAGTTCGAGAAGGTCGTAAACTCGAGGCCCTGGTTGATCCTTCGCCGGTACGACCAGCTCTGCCCTCCGAAGACGCCCACGAACGCCCGCTGGAAGGGCCCAAACGGCTGACCGTCTCTGGGCTGGTAGAAGACGTTGCCGCCCAGACGGACGTAGTTGTTGCGGCGCTGGCGTCCGAGATCGTTGGGGTCGAAGGTGGAATCGAAGGCGGTAATCCCGAGTTGGTAGTTCACCGATCCCTGACGTTTGCCCGCCTCGAGCTGCCCCCCGAAGCCCGTCTGACTCCGCGACGGGTCGGCGCTCCACCGCTGATGGGTAAAAGCCGCCGTGCCCTGAATCCCGTATCGATTGTTCTGGAAGCGGAGGTCCCAGTCGGCCCCGCCGGTAAGGGCCTGTTTGCGGCCGTCCGTTGCGGACGGCCCCTCGTAGCCGGTCAGGATGGCCCCGGCGGAGGATTGGTCCCCAAACTGCTGGCGGCCCCGCAGGACGCCGTAGGCCCGGTCGGGGGAGAAGCCCTCCCCCGTCGTTGCGCCGAGCAGGCCGTAGGAGGTGCCCCCGGCCGTACGCCCGGAGAGCTTCACGGCCCCGATGATCGGGGCCGCGGCCCCGATCCGCCGGGTATACAGGAGATTGCTTCCGCCCCTCGGCCCTCCGCCGGCCAGCGGAAACTTGTAGATCTCCACGCCCTCCAGGAAAAACGGGCGCCGTTCCTTGAAGAAGGTCTCGAAGGCACTCAGGTTAAGCCGGGCCGGGTCGGCCTCGACCTGTCCGAAGTCCGGGTTCACCGTGGCGTTGAGGGTGGTATTGGACGAGAGACCGATCGTCACGTCCCCGCCCAGGTCGGCGGTCGTCGAATATACCCTCCGGCCGGGCTGAGCCGCACTCTCGTGGGCGTTCATGCGGGAGGTCGCGTAGGGGCGGACCTGGATGTTGCGCTGAGCGTCGGCCCCGGCCATGTTGGTGAGCACGCCGTACTGGGCGAGAATATTCTGCCGCTCCGAGCGGGGCACGAGCGGCCACTCGCTCTCCTCGGAGAGCCGGGGAATCCGGCGCCGAAACTGCACGCGCCACCGACTGGCCTTTTCCGGAAACCGAAGCTGACTGTAGGGAATGCGCAGCTCCACGGTCCATCCCTCCGACGTGCGCCTGGCCTCGGAGGCCCAGATCGCGTCCCAAGCGGTGTCGATGTCCGGGCCCGGGCCTCCGCCGTCGCCGGTCCGGAGCCCGTCGACCTGGACCCCCGCGGCGCTGACGGCGAACGTGTAGGCCGTCTCCTGGTTGTTGTTCGAATCGAACGAGGCGATAAACCAGTCTGCCTGGTTGAACTGGTCGCGCGGACCCAGGGCGGCCTGAATATCGGCGGGGCTCTCGTCGTAAAGTGTCGCGCCTACGTAGACCGCGTCCGGGCCGTGGAGCACGCGTACCTCGGTCGACTGACTGGCCGGCTCCCCCTGCGTGGGCTCGAACTGTTGAAAGCCCGTTGCCGCCTGGGCCTCGCGCCAGACGTCCTCGTCGAGCCGGCCGTCCACGGAGAGGTCGGAGGCAGGCACGGCCCTCACCGTCGGACGGGGCTGGTCGATAGATACCTCCTGGGCCCGCCCACGCTCCGAAAAGCAGAGGCCGACGGAGAGCACAAGGAAGAGAAAAACGTACGGGAGGTCGAGACGAAGTTTGCTCACGGCGGCAAGAGGTCCAGAAAAGCGCGGCTCATCCAGGCTCATCCCGAAAAGCAGGGGACAAGCGCGATTTCCGGTTCACCCGCTTCCGAAGCACGTGGTTTCGGCGTGCGGGACGAGTCGCACAAGCCCACTGTGAAGCGCACTTCGGAGAGCTCTAAGTGGTGACTCGTACCTGCCCCGGCCCTGAGTTTCGCTTTTCTTGCGAAGCTCAGGTCACAATCCGCCTGCGTGCAGCCTGCAATGACCTCATCCCACGATCATGTTCGACGTGAGCCCTATTTCTTTCAATGCACTGCCGACACCGAGGCTAGCAGGCTGTTGCACATTGGAATTTGAGTCCTCAGCCGAGCGATTTACTCGTGGCAAACAGTCTTCATTAGAAAAAATTTGTCTTCAGTTAGCTACAATACGCAAACTTATTTGCCAATTTCAGGAGGAATCGTGAAGATAGATCTATGCGCAACAGGCTGCTAGAACGGAAGCGCCGTCTGCACGCGGTAGTACACGTTCCAGCTGGTGCCGTTGCCCTCGAGGACCGGGCGGGCCGCGCCGAGGGCGTGCCCGATGCGGAGGCCGCCGATGTTCAGGGCGTTTTTGAGTTCGATGCCGGTCCCGACGCGCCGGGTCGCCCCGTCGAGGTCGGCGCCGGTCCACACCACTCCGCCGTCGAGGAACCCAGAAACGGTGGTGCGTCCCAGCGACACGAGGCCCAGCAGCTTTGTGCCGAGGCTCGGCGCAAGGGGGATCCGGTACTCGGCACTTCCGAACGCCAGCCCCGTGCCGAGGGCGTAGGAGCGGTAGCCACGCACCCGGTCGGCGTCGCCGAGCGTGAAGGGCGTGCTGCTCGGAAGCGCCGGCAGCTGGATCGCGTCGTACCGCGAAAAGCCAAGGTAGTCCTGCGGGAACGGCGAACCGGTCTGTGCCTGCACCCGCCCGTAAAGGAAGAGGCGCTGCTCCCCGAGGCCGGGCGCGAGGCCGTACCCCATTAGGTTGCCCCGTAGGAACGAACTGTCTCCCCCCAGCACCTCGCCGGCGGCGGTGGCACGTAGGCGCAGGCCCCACCCGTCCAGCGGATGTACGAGGGTGTGGCGGTAGGGCGGCCGGTGGCGGCGGGTCCACTGCAGGCGCACGCTGGCCTGCTGCCCCCGTTGCGGGGCCCGGAGCGCGCCAGGACCGGGCACAAACTGGTCCCGGTCCAGGGGCGTGAGGTCGACGTAGCGCAGCCGCACCTCCAAGGATGTGGACGTGTAGGGCCGCGCCCACCAGTCGAGGGGCCACCGCAGACTCAGCGTGCCGCCGGTCTGCTCCTGCACCAGTAGGTCGTTTCCGTAGATCCGGCCCGAGGAGGATGCACTGAACAGGCCCACATTCACTGTGGGGGTGAGTTGTCGGTTCGTGTACGACGCGAAGACCTCACTGTCCGACAGGGGCGCGACGACCGATACGTTCCCCCCTGCGCTGAACGCATGCTGGCCTGTGGGCTCGACCCAGGAAGCCAGACCGAAAACCCCGGCACTCTCCGACGAGAAGTAGTACGGAAGCCCGAAGGAGAAGCGATTCGTGAGGCCCGCCAGGGCGTGGTAGTCGCCCCGGTTCTGAATGAGACTGGGGTCCGGGGCGATGCCGGTTGGGATCGGGTGCGGGGGTCGCGTGGTGGTCCAGGCCGCGTAGTTCTGCGGGACCGACGGGTCGGGGGAACGGGCCCTGTGCCCGGCCGGAATCAGGAACGCCCCGTCTTCGGTTTTCGAGAGCGTCGTAGAGATGGCCAGGGCTTCGTCGGGCGCAGGTCCCGTGGAGGACCTCCCGGCAGGAGCGGTCCCCGCCGCCCCCAGCGCCGAGTCGACCGGTACCCAGTCGTGGGCGGCGCCGCCGCGGACGAGGTGTGTGACGCGGCGATGGGTGCCCCGCCTCAGGTCGTACACGAACGCATTGGGCACACCGTCGCGGAGGGACGTATACGCCAGCTTCGTGCCGCCCGGGCTCCATATGGGCCGCTGCTCGTCGGTCGAGGGGCCGGTGAGAATGGCGGTCGTGTCGGCGGCCATGTCGTAGAGGCGGAGCGTGCGCCCGCCCTCCGGTCCCACATGCGTCATAGCCAGCGTGTCGCGGCGCGGGTGCCAGGCCACGCCGGTGATCTCGACGTTGCCGGTGTAGTCGGTAACCCGAGTCGGCTCGCCGGTGGGGAGGTCCATTGTGTAGATGTTCATGGTGCCGTCCGCCGAGGCCCCGAAGGCGAGGCGTTCCCCCTCCGGCCCGAACGCAGGCGCAGTGGTCCGGCGGCCGTCGGTAAGCCGGCGCTCCCCTCCTCCGTCGGCGCCAACGAGGAAGAGGTCGTCGACGATCGATCCGTTCGGGCCTCGGGTCCGCCGGCTGAAGGCGATCGTCTCGCCGGAGGGGTGCCAGGCCACCGGGGGGTCGATGGGCCCCTCGGCCACGACGTTGCGCTCGCCGGTCGAGCGGTCGATGACGTAGAGCCGCCGCACGGGCCGTTCGGGGGAGAGCTCCACGAGCGCCGCAATCCGCGAGGTATCGGGGCTGTACGCCAGGTCTTCGACGTACCGTCCGGGCACGTCGAGCGTATCGGTGCGCAGGGAGTCGAGCGTCCCGAGCTGGCCGGCGAGCGTGTTGTAGTAGACGTTTATGTCGCGCCGCCACTGCTCGCGGAAGGCGTCGTAGGACTGCCCCGTCGTCTCCCGAAACGCCGTGTCGAAGTCGTGTGTGTCCAGGAGACCGAAGAGACGATTCGACCGGTGATGAAGCAGGTCCGTCAGGGTCGAGTCGCCGTGTTGCTGCGCGAAGTACCGCACCTGGCTGTGGCCGGAGGCGTAGAGGAGGCGCCCGTTCCAGAGGGATTGCCCGTCGTCGTAATCCAGATCATCGTCGAGCACCGCGGCCCGCAGCCAGCGCTCGCCCCGCTGGGCGTTCCAGGTTTCGGCCTGGTACTGGGCCAGCCCTTCCGACCAGAACCCGGGAATGCCGAGCTGCTGCAGCGCCCCCAGGTCGCTGCTCACGGCCCGGGAGTGGAAGAGATGCACGAGCTCGTGGGACAGAACGGTGTGCAGCCAGGGAGACGGTTCGCTAAGTCTCGTGGCCCAGTCCGAGGGGTGTACCCAGATGTCCGTCACGGCTCCGCCACTGAGTAGCGCGGCAAAGCCGTTGGCGATATCGTCTTGATCGGTAAGCACCACGCGGATCCGCTCCTGAAAGGTGGTGTCGAGGGCCGCGGCGAGGGAGTCGTAGGCCGTTTCTGCGATGGGGGCGGCCCGGGCGGCAATGCGGTCGAGTCGCGCCGGATGGATGATCTTGAAGTGCTCGGTCGTGGCCACCCGCCAGTCGAGCTCCGGGTGGTTGCGACTCACAAGGGAAAGGCTCTGGCCGTGTGCCGCCGGGACGGTCGCAAGCGTGAGTAGGAAAGTGGCGCACAGGAGCCAGCACCTGGTTCGACCAGGCAGGGAGGATGAACGAGAAGGCATTTTGCTGCGGAGGCGAAGACTTTTGGAAAGAGCAGGCATGGTCCAATTGAGGGGAGAGCGCCCTTACCGATCCGTGAGAACGCACGTACACGGTCGTCCGCGGTCGCTGCGGATCGGTACCAGCGGTTCGAGCTTTGCCCGAGAGCGCGAATGGCGGTCGTCGTCGACACGGCCGTGCGGGGGGCGCTTCCCGCGACTGCGCGACATTGAATCGGGCCTCTCGGCGCCTGTTCGGGCCGTTCGATGAGCGTGCAGGTCGCCTTGTGGACGCATATACTGCCTGATCGGCGTAGCGAGCTTGCAGGTCTACTGGGCCTTGTTTGCCGGCAGGGACGTAGGCCATTCTTCTGATCAGCTAGCCCCACGGAGGCGAACTGCTCCTCAGAAACGGCGACGTATCGCCGTCCGACAAAGCGGCCGCCGTACCGGGCCGACTACAGAGATCGGGCACCTGGGACGGGCCGTTTACGACTTCCGAAGGAGAGCACGAACGATCAGCGTCGGCTGTGTACGCCCATCGAAACATGAGAACGCTCGTCGGAAGCAGCTTCCGTCTCTCTGTCTCGTGTGCTACGCTGTAGATGTGGAGTCGTCCACTGATGGCGTACACGCGAGCCCAGAGGCGGCGTCTCCCTTTCGTGCCGCCCTGCGTACTGCCGATCGTAGCCCGTTCCGAAGGGATCGCGCTGTAGACGAGGAGGTAGATGGTGTCGTCGCCCGCCACCAGTGGCACCGTGGTGTTGGGGTACGTCCTCGCGCGGGCGGCATCGTCGTTGCTCACGCACCCTTCCCAGCCCCCAACATATGCTTCATATACAGCATGTTGTTCCCCGACTTCTCTACGCCAATTCGCACGTCTTTCTTTTTGCTCTTGGCCCATTCGGGGTCGAACTGCATCCGATCGACCTGAAATGGCTTCAGCTTCTTGTTTGGATCGATGCCCCGGGGGGGTTGCTTTCTTCGGCCCTATGTCGGGATGGGGTTTACACTCCGCGAGGTCACCGGCGACCTGCCCTTCGTACATGTAGTCGCGGGCCCATTGTCGGTAGACCTCCCGTAAATCGAGGTTCTCCTCCGATAGGGCCTCGCTCACGGGCGGCAGCCAGGATTTGAGGTTGGGAATTCCCAGGGCTCCTTCGCCGATCTCATCGAGCACCTTGCGCGTGACCTCGAACCCGAGCTGGTAGCCCTCCGTCTTCGCCAGGAAGGCCCAGGGGACACGAAGTTGAGCCTGTCCGGAAAAAGGGCTGAGGTGGACGCTTGCAGCCCAAAGGCCGGGCGCGACGGCCGTTTCCGGTACAAACGCCTCCGTATCTTCACCGGGCCTTACTTTGAAAGTCGACGGGTCCTTTCTTGACGGCTGACTTATGCCTTGTACATAGGGTCTTGCGGGCTTTCCTGTACCCGCGACCCCGGTTCTCACCCTGCTTAAAATTTTGTCCTCCGGGGCGATACTTGATGGCGCATACCGGTCCGTGAAGAAATGCATGAAGACCGTTTCCGCGCATGTGAGGCTCGGTCCTCCGC
>JBDGQP010000128.1:0-38585 GCA_042218975.1 Salinibacter sp. | reverse complement strand
TGCTCCACGTAGGGCCGCCACTTCTCGGGGGTCGCCGGATCGACGTAGTACACGATCGGCTCCGTCGGCTCCACGAGCTTCCCGTTGGCGTACGCCTTCGGGTCGGACGGCTCCAACCGCCAGCGGGTCACGAAGCACTCCTCCGCGGCCTGCTGCTCCTCAGAGCTGTAGTTGATGCGCTCGACGCTGAAGTAGCCGACGCGCTGGTCGCACTCGCGCGGCGTCATCGGCTCCCGGGGCAGAAGCACCATCGAGTGGTTCATTTCGACGCTGATGGTGCCGGTCTGCTCGCTGGAGGGAGGATTCTGGGCCTCGTAGGTGAGGAGCGTCTCCACGTCCGTGTTCTTCGGAAAGCTCTCGACGCCGCTGAGGTACGTCCGGTCCTCGTCGAGCCGGCGCACCTGGTACTCCTCGCGGGCGGACTTCGGCAGCCCGAGGGACGGCACGTCGGTCGTGTACAGGTCCGTGGCGTTGATGACGACCCCGGTCGAGTCCTCGTTCACGGCCTCGATCGAGAAGGACTTCAGCACCGGCTCGAAGCTCGAGTTCCGGACGGCCCGAAAGACCGGGTCCTGCGCGTCGGCCGTCTTCTCGTAGCTGGCCACGCGGAGGAGCAGTTCCCGGCCCCGCCGTTCCCACCGAAGCACCTGCGTGTTCACCTTCTCACCGCCGTAGGCGAGGTCGGACTGGGCCTTCGCCACCCGCGACACCATCAGAATCTCGCGGCCCAGCAGCGAGTCCGGAATCTCGACGTAGAGCTTGTTCTGGAACCGATGGGTCGTGAGGAGCCCCGCGTCGGTGCGGGCCGTATCCGGAACGACCTCGTCGAACGGCTTCAGCCCGTTCTCTTCCCCGGTCTGCTCCGTGTCGGCCGACGGCCCTCCGTCCGACGCGGACTGCATGTTCGCACAGCCCGCAAGGAGGCTGGCCAGAAGAACCATCGTTGCGAGACGCGTCCACCGGACCTGTATCACGGCGCGAGGGGGAATTGGGAGCGGAAGTATGAGGTCGTCGGCATAGCAAAGGCGGCCGCCGATTCCCATAAACCGAATTTTTGCCCCCAACCACAACGCCCCGGCCTCGAAGCCCCCGTCAATTACACCGGGATGCATTCGGGGGCCGCCGCGGGCCGATGAGCCCACGCGCCCCCGGCGGAATGGGAAGCGGAGCCCCCTCCTCGGTCGGCGGGTCCGGCGGGGGCGGCACCGGGGCCACTGTGGTGGTCGAGGGCAATTTCGAGGGGCGACAACAGCACGACACCGCGGGCGGATACAAAATGGAGCGCGCACCCGGCGACCTCCCCCTCGTCCTCGACGACCGCTTCGAAACAGATCAGGGCCCCGACCTCTAGGTCGTGCTCTCCCCGGTCGGCAGACCTACGCCCTCCGGGGCGGCCTCCAGATGGACTCGCTCGGATCTGGGGCGATCCACTGCCGGGAGTTTGACGCGCTCTTCGGCGTCGCGCCGCTGGAGTAGGCGTGGATCGACGCGGCCGCCCCCCACCCCCGTCGTTGTCGCTCATGTGAACTGCGCGAGGGCCAGAAATGCGAGCACGATGCCCGCGAAGATGGCGAGGGCGATGAGAATCTCACGCACGACGCGACGGTTCATGGTGGCCGTGTCATAGTAGCCGTGGAGAACGTCGGGAAGCGCTGCGGCCGCCCGACGGCCCCTTGTTGCGGGCCGCAAGCGGGTGCGGATCTGCATGCTAGCAAGATCGTAGGAGGGAACCGAAATATCCAGTTGAGGGCGGCTTTTCTTTTCCGAACCGCCCTCGGAGCCTCCGCAGGGGCGCCCGAACCGTTCGCCGCCCCTCCTCCCAATCCTTTTCGGACACGCCCTCTCGACCCATGCCGACCCTCTCGTTCTCTCCCATCCGCCTTCTCCTTTCGCTGGGGCTTCTCGCCGCGATCCTCGTGGCGCCCGCCGACGCACAGGAGCGCAGCAACGAGGAAGCCCGCGTGAGCCCGAATGCCGCCGTGTCGCAGACGATCGGCACGACCGAGGTCCGCATCACCTACGGTCGCCCGTCGGTGAACGGCCGCACCATCTTCGCCCAGGACGGGCTGGTGCCCTACGGGGAGGTTTGGCGCACCGGGGCCAACGAGGCGACGACGATCTCCTTCTCCTCCGACGTGACCGTGCAGGGCGAGCCGCTCTCGGCCGGCACCTACTCGCTCTACACCATTCCGGGCCCGGACTCCTGGACCATCATCTTCAACGGCATCGCCAACCAGTGGGGCACCGAGTACAACAAGAGCGAGGACGTCCTCCGCGTGGAGGCGACGCCGGAGTCGGGACCGAAGGTGGAGATGATGATGTTCTACTTCGAGAACGTGACCGACACGTCCGGCACCTGCGTCCTGCACTGGAACGAGACGCGCGTGCCCTTCGAGATCCAGGTCGCCGGCAGCTAGGGCCTGTCCGGCGGACGCGGCCTCCCCGGCCCGGGTTCTACGGAGCCGGGTGGAGGTCCGACACGCGGAGCCCACGCGTTCGGCCCCCGGCACCGGGGCGGGGCACCAGGCCCGCTCGGCCCTCAATTCGACGAGCGGCCCGGGCGGCCCGTCACGACGACCGTGTGGGCGCTTCGCCGAATGCCGTAGAGAATCCCGGGCGCTCGGGGTCCCAGGCAATGCCCTGTCCTTCTCCGGGGAAGTCGTGTACCGCTAGAAACCGGAGCTGGGAGCCGGCTTCGGGGAGTCCCAGTTCGTAGACCGTCGTGCCGTCGTGCCCCGTCACGTAGAGATGCCCGTCCGGGCCCCAGGCGCCCCCCGAGAAGCTGTAGGGCCGGACCCGGTCCACCACGTCGGTCGGAAACACGAATCCCTGGCGTCGCTCCCAATCCGGCCCGAATTCCACGAGGGTCGACCAGTCCGGCCCTTTCCCCCCCACGGCGCCGCCCGCCCCACTGCCGTCCACGCGCCGCCCGTAGTGCACGAACGCGACCCACCAGCTGCCCTCATGGACGTCAACCCAGGCGACAGACCCCTCGTAGACGCCGAACGAGTGGCTCCCGACGTGCTGCATCGTGTCGGTGTCCCACATCTCGATTGACCCCACCATGGGCACCCCTGGATAATTGGAGTGCGCACAGTAGAGGGTGTCGCCGATGACGACCCCGCTGTTGAGGTGGGTGATCGGTCCCTCCTCGGCCCCCGACCAGCCGCCCACCCGCTCGCCGGTTTCTTTGTCGTACTTGCCGATGGCCCGGTTGGTGATGGCGTAGACGTAGTTGGCGTCGACGGCGACGGCCTGGTGGGCCTCTTCCGCCGACATCTGTCGCTTGAGGACAAACGCCGCGGCGTCGGCCGGCTGAGCCGGTGCCGAGGCGGGCGCAAGGGCAAGCAGGACGGCGAGAGCGGCCCACGGGAGGGCCGTCCGATCGGGGCGAGGCATGTTCGTTGCGGGTGTAGTTGTGCGTTGGGACGAGGAACACGCGGGGGGCAGGTCCATCGGGCCGCCGACGGCGCCGCTACCACCGGAACGTGTAGGTGTACTTGAGAAGGATGCTCCGCGCGTCGGTCCGCGGCAGCGTGGGGGATGCCCGCCTTCGGTCGCGGTTGAGCCGCTCGTTGTAGACAATCCAGAGATCGTTGCCCTGGCCGAAGTTGTACCGGAAGCGGACGTCGGCCGTCGCGACGCTCGCCGCGCTGTTGTACTGCAGAAAGGCGTTGGTCGACACCTGTTTGTTGAGGGCCACCCGGACGCGGGCCCGCGCCACGTGGGCGACGAACCGCCGGTCGCGGTCGGGGAAGCGGACGAGGTTGACCTGGTAGGTGCCTCCCAGCTCGAGGTGGGGCGACGGGTTCCAGGTCGGGCGCACCTCTCCCTGCCAGCGCCATCCGTCGAAGAAGGAGCCCACTGAGGTGCTTGCTTCGGTCCGCAGGAGCTGCCCCTCCGGAGCCCGATGGCGCACCCCCACGCTCCCGAACGTGTACCGTCCGGCCGGCACTGTGGTGGCCTCGGGAAAGGAGAGCGGTCGCCGCAGGTCCTCGACGCGCACCTCGGCGTCGGCCTCCAGGGTCCGCCCGTCGTTGAACTCAATCCCCCACTCGTGCTCGACGCGGGCCGACTGCACGGAGCCGTCGTCGTTGCGCAGCGCGACGGCGCCACTCGCCTCCGGCGTCACCTTCCGGACCGACGATGCGTTGGGCGGGAACCACCCGTACGCCACCCGTCCGTTGACCTCCGTGAAGTTCCGCCGGGTGATGAACCCCACGTCCGGTCGGTAGTCGGCCCCGGCCCGCGTGACGGTGCCCTGGTAGTGGAGCCCGTCGGTGCGGCGGCGCTCCCACCGCACGAGGCCCAGCGTCGAGGCGCCCGGGTCGAACCCGTCGGCCCGCACGAGGGCCCGGTCGATCGTCTGGGCCCCCTTCACCGTCAGGTACTCGTCGCCCACGAGGCGGAAGACGCCGTCGAGCCCGTAGCCGACGTTGTAGCTCCCGTCGGTGCCGACCCGGGTCGTGACGATGCCCCCGGCGTACGAGGTGGGGTTGAAGACGCGGCGGCGCACCCGGGCCACCCCGAAGTTTTCGGAGGGGACCCCGCGATTCTCGGCCGCGGCCGTCTGCATGTTGAGGACGCCCACGTCCCAGTCGCCGACCCGGCCCACGAGCCGGGCCCCGCCGTAGATGCGCACCGGGGTCCCGTCGACGAGCCCAATGCGCCGGCTGTTGAACAGGCGGTCGTTGCCGCCTGTGCTGAAGGCAAACGTGCTGGCCCGCTCCTGGAAGAACCGGCGCTTCTCGGGGAAGAAGAGTGAGAAGCGAGTGAGGTTGACCCGCTGCGGGTCGGCCTCCACCTGGGCGAAGTCGGTGTTCGCGGTGAGGTCGAGCGTGAGGTTGTTCGTGACGTCGTACCGGAGGTCGCCCCCAATCTCCCGGGTGATGTCCCGCGTCTGTCGGTAGCCCGTCTCGTCGGCCGTGAGGCGCGCCTGCCGGTCGATCCCGCCGAGTACGTAGGGCGTCACGTAGACCGGCCGCTCCGTTTCCACATTGCGGAGGGCGACGGTCCGCATCTGCGAGGGCTTGGCGAAGCCGAGACGCCAGTTTGGCGGAATGTTGGGGAAGACGTACCGCTCGTTCCGGCGGGCAATGTAGCGATACGTGCCCAGACCCATCGTCACCCGATCGCCGTCCGACTGAAAGCCCAGGCTCGAGAGTGGGATGCGCAGTTCGGCGAACCAGCCCTCGTCGGTCCGGGCTGTCTCGACCGACCAGAAGGTGTCCCAGTTGGGGTTGACGGCCTGCTCGAACCCGCCCTCCCCGTCGTTGGACACCGCGAGGTCGAATCGAACCCCGGTGGGGGTGGTGAAGAACCAGAGCGCATTCTCGTCGTCGTTGAACGTATCGAGGATCACGGCGAACGTGTCGTCGCCGCTGTAGCGATCCCGGTAGAGCGAGTTGGCCCGGATGCCGTCCGGATTTGAGTCGTAGAGCCGCCCCGATACGTAGAGGTATTCGTCGTCGTAGGCGATCCGGATCTCGGTCCGCTCCCGGATGCCGCCCTCGTGGGTCGGCTGGTACATGGTGAGGGGGAGCGGCTCGACGGCCTGCCAGGCCGGCTCGGTGCTCCGGCCGTCGAGGGTGATCGGGCCGTCGAGCCGCGGGAGCCGCATCGGGGCCTGGGCGGCAGCCGGGGGCGGCGCGACGCCGAGGACGAGCAGGACCCCGCCGACGAGTAGACGCGAGACGCGAGATACGGGGAGGCACATGGATCAACGCGAACCGACCGGCGGTCCGATGGGGCGTCGGAATTCATCTCGATGGGGGACACTTGTCCAGCGTGTGTCTTATAGGTAACACCCGGGCGTTCTTTTCGTGAAGGCGCCCCTGTTTCGTCCTCGCTTTCCCATTTTCCTCTACTTTTCTATGTCGACCCCGAAGCTACTTTCCGTCCTCGTCCTGGCTCTCTGCCTCCCCCAGGTGGGTCTTGCCCAGGAGCCGGACACGACCGGCGGCATCCCCACCGGCGCGGCCACCCAGCCCGACACCCCGATCGAGGAGTGGACCGGAAAGACGATTCTGGTGACCGGCGCCCACCCCGACGACGACTCCCACGCCTACGGCACCCTGTCGCGGCTCCAGCAGAACGGCAATGAGATCTACGTGCTCATCATGACGACCGGCAACGTGGGCACGAAGGACCCGGACATGAGCCGCAACCGCCTCTCACAGATTCGGCGCGAGGAGGAGCTGGAGGCGCTCTCCGCGCTGGGCATCCCGGAGGACCACTACATCAACCTCGGCTACACCGACGGCATGCTCGAGTTTGCCGACGAGGAGGAGGTCGTCAAGCGCCTCGTCCGCCACATCCGCGAGATCCAGCCGAACGTGCTGATCTCCTTCGACCCCGGTTGGGGCTACCAGGTGTGGCACAAGACCGACCACCGCGCGGCGGCGTACCTGTCGGCCGACGCCGCCCGGGCCGCCGAGTGGCGTCTCCTGTTCCCCGGACAGATCAACCACCAGGGGCTCGAGGCCCACCGCATCGACGAGTACCTGCTCTACGGAGGCCCCGAGGAGGCCCAGAACGTGACCGTCGACATCAGCGGCGAGCACGGCGAGAACAAGGTGGAGGCCGTAGCCGCCCACATGAGCCAGTTCAGCTCGGCCTGGAGCGACTACCAGCCCAAGCTGCCCCCGGAAGAACGGGAGCAGTACCTGCAGAGCATCCGCGAGCGGGTGTACGCGGACAGCGTCGACGGCGCGCCGGTCGAGCACTTCCGCTACTACGAGGGGATTCCCGACGGCATCGGCAAGCGCCAGACGGGCTACTAACCGAGTTCGGAGTGTGGATTTTGGATTGGGGATTTTGGACTGAGGATGTGAAGGGACCGGCCTCCGCCGCGGGGTCGGTCCTTTCGTGTACCGGGACGTACTCTCCAATCAGCCGGTCAGTGCACTCTGGCACCGGATGCAGGACAACGCTGAGGCGACGCCGTCATGCCGTTTCCACGTCCGAATGACGTCCTCTGATGTGGGCGGAATGGCATGCTGAGACCGGAATACTTTTCCCCGTAACCTTATAAGGGTCAACGTTTTAACGTTATACGTTTTCCGAGTGGCGTTGTCGCTTCGGGGGCCGGTGCATTCTTGTATGGCGACGTCGTGAGTTGTACTTCGTATCATCCCGCCGCCCAGGGCACCGGTCATTCCGCGGGTCATCCCGCCGCCCAGGGCACCGGTCAACTCGCTGCCCAGGGCACCGGTCAACTCGCTGCCCAAGACGGCACCGTGCCCAGTTCGACGCCGAAGGCCACCCCGAGCAGGCCGTAGGCGAGCGCCGTGACCACCACGATGAACAGCAGGTTGAGCCACACGCCGACCCGGCTCATCTGTGGGATGGTCAGCAGGTCGCTGCCGTAGACGATGGCGTTGGGCGGGGTGGCCACCGGCAGCATAAAGGCACAGCTCGCCCCGAGGGCGGCGGGTACGGTGAGCAGGAACGGGTTCTCCCCGAGCCCGACGGCCACGGCACCCAGGATCGGAAGAAAGGCGGCCGTCGTGGCGGTGTTGCTCGTAATCTCGGTGAGGGCCACGATGAGGGCGACCGTAGAGACGAGCACCGCCAGGATGGGCCACCCGCTGAGGCCCTCGACGCCCCGCCCCATCCACTTGGCGAGCCCCGTGTCGCTGATCGCGGAGGCGAGGCTCAGACCGCCCCCGAACAGGAGGAGCACGCCCCACGGCAGCGCCTCCGCGTCCGGCCACGTGAGAAGGGCCCGGTCCTCGGTGCCGGCCGGGATCAGGAAGAGCGCGAGGCCGGCCCCGATGGCGATGCCCGCGTCCGAGAGGCCCGGCACGACGTCGCTCAGCAGGGGCCGCGTCATCCAGAGCAGGGCGGTGGCCCCGAACACGACCGCCACGCGCGTCTCCGCCGCGCTGACGGCCCCGAGCTTCGCCCGCTCCTCGTCGATGATGTCGGCCCCGCCGGGCAGCTCCTCCAGTTCGATGGGATAGACCCGCGTGAGCACCGTGTAGATTAGCGGCAGGGCCACGACGACGAGGGGCAGCCCGACCATCATCCACTGCGCAAAGCCCACCTCCACGCCGTACGACTCGGAGAAGAAGCCGGCCAGCAGCGCGTTCGGCGGGGTTCCGATAAGGGTGCCCATGCCGCCGACGTTGCAGGCGTAGGCGATGCTCAGGACCAGTACGACTCCGAAGTGCGGCGGCATCGGCTCGTCGCGCTCCGCGAGCCGATCGCGGGTCAGGTCGATGATGGAGAGCCCGATCGGCAGCATCATGAGCGCGGTGGCCGTGTTGCTCACCCACATGCTCAGGAAGGCCGAGGCGAGGATGAAGCCCACGACGATCGAGGACGGGTCGACGCCCACCCACGTCACGATGCCGAGGGCGATGCGTCGGTGCAGGCGCCACACCTGCATGGCCTGGGCGATGATGAACCCCCCCATGAACAGAAAGATGAGCGGGTTGGCGTAGGGGGTGGCCGCCCCGTCGATGCCGGTAATGTCCAGCAGCGGGAAGAGCACGAGGGGGACCAGCGCCGTCGCGGCGATGGGCAGGGCCTCCGTGATCCACCACACGGCCATGAGGCTCCCGACGGCGGCGGTGCGCCAGGCGGCCGCGTCGAGCCCCGCCGGCGCGGGCAGGAGGAGGAGGGCGACGCAGAGGACGACGCCGCCCGCAAGGCCGAGCCGGCGCCGAAGCGTTGCGGGGTCGATGCTCATGGGAACGATGGCGGCATCTGCACGGAAGTGTCAGCGCGAAGCCCGGGGGGCGCCGGACGTCTCAGTTCGCCGAGGAGGCCTTCCCCGTTGGCCGCGACGGAGGCCCCTCCTTCTCGAGCCAGTACACGAGGTAGGGGACGTTGTAGGCGTGCGTCCACCCGAAGATGCGGAGCCCGTTGGTGATGCTCCAGATGGGCCGCCGGTCCGGATCCTCCCGCGAGGGGGGGAGGTGGCTGACCCCCTCCAGCGCCTCGAAGAGCTCGGCCTGGCTGGCGGCCTCGTCGAACGAGAGGGGCAGCGGATCCGTCCGCAGCGCCTGCGCCCGATCGTAGGCGGTCCGGTAGAGGCTCCGGTCGCCGGAGAGCTGGTACCCCATCAGCAGCGTCGAGATGCTGGCGAGGTAGGACTCCATCTCGTGGTTGCGGGGCGGATTGTCGCGCACCCAGCGGGCGTGGCGGATGAGCGCGTCCCGCACGGCGGGGTCGCCGGTGAGCTGGTAGTACTTGTCGAGCCCCCGGGCGACGTACACCTGGGCGTAGCCGTACCGGTCGATGGTCAGGTTGCCGCCCTGCTCCTTCTGCAGGCGCAGCATGCGGTCGACGCGGGCGTCGAGCTCCTCGCGGATGCGGGGATCCTTCGTGGCGTCGTAGAGCTCGACGAGGTTCCAGACCGACAAGTAGAGGCGCCGCCCCGTGAGGCCGTGCTTCCCGAAGATGCGGCGCCGGTAGTAGTTGCCGGTCTTCTTGGCCACCTCGAGGCCGCGGTGGTAGCCGTCGAGGTAGTAGGCGGCGATCCACCCGGCCGTCCAGACGTGGGCGCTCAGCATGGCCGTCCACTGCTGGTCGCCGTGGCGGCGGCCCATGCCCACGTAGGGCGACCCGGACGGCGCGTTCGTGGCCCGCCACCAGTCGAGGGCCGAGTTGGTGTCCCCGCGGTAGTCGGGGCCCGTCGGCCAGTGCGTGTTGTCGACGTCCATCGTGTGACGGCTCATGGCCTGGCCGGTCAGGTAGTAGTCCCGCGTGCCGGTGCGCATGAACTGCATCCACCACATGTAGTCCTCGGCGGGCTCGTTGTTGGAGAACTCGAACCACTGGTTGCGGAAGTAGTAGTTCTTGCCGTCGCCGTAGAAAAAGGTGCCGTACCACGGCTCCCACTGCTGGTTGAAGCGCCACCAGCGGAACTTGTAGTCCATGCCCCGCTCGAAAGACGCGTACTCGCCGGAGCGCGGGGCCATGCGGCCGTAGACGCGGCTCTCGCTGTACCAGGAGGGCGGGGCGTGCGCCACCGCGGGGTCGAGCACGTAGTCGAGCGAGCGCTGCACGGCGGCCCGGTCGGCGTCGGCCCGGTGGAAGCGGTAGACGAGCTCGGTGGTCTTGGTGAGCCCCTGCGCGAAGTTGCCGACCATCCCGCCGTCCTCCTCGCTCGACCAGCGGGCAAAGCTCATCGGCCGGGCGGCGCCGCTCCAGACGTAGGCGTGAACGCGCTGGTCGTCGACGTCGAGCGCGAGCTCCTTCGGGTACTCCTTCATGAAGTGCCGGATGCCCAGGGCCACGCCCCACTCCTCGCCGGTCACGTCGATCCAGCCCGCGGCCTTCGTGGCGTCGACCTGGCGGGTGCCGTTGGCCGTGATGCGGGCCGAGAACCCGTTGATCCGCTCGGTGGCCGAGGCGTTCGGGATCGGTGGGATGTGGGAGGAGTCCGGCCCGGTCTGGACGACGGAGAGCCGCCCCGCGTCGGGGGCCGGTCGTTCGTAGGTCTGCGACGGCCCCGGTGCCCACCAGTCGCCCCCGCGGTACGCGGTGCGCACGGTGGGCGTCCCCTCAAACCGGTAGTCGAGCGCGAGGCCCGCCCCCGCGATCCGGTCCGCCGGTCGGGTCCACCGCGGGTCGCCGGCGAGGCTGTCCTCGTTCACGATGTTCTTGCCATCAGTCGCGATGAGGGCGTGCTGCCCGTCGATCGGGGGGCGCTGGTCGGGCTCGCCGGTGTAGGTGAACGTGTGCAGGACCCGCAGATAGGGCTTCCCGGCGTAGGCGTGGATGCGGGTCACGAAGGGCGCGGAATTGTTGTCGGCCCGCGAGTACCGGTAGGTGCCCTCGATGCGGAGGATGGCGTGGAGCGGGCCCGACCCCTTCTCCTTGAACGTCTGGGTGACGGTGGCCCGCGAGGAGTCGAGGCCCACCTCGTCGAGCAGGTCGAGATACGAGCCGCGCCCCTCCGGCCCCGTCGCCACGACATCGTCGGCCTCGAAGCCGTTGCCCTCCGCGTCGAACTGCACCTCGTCCAGGAAGCCGCCGTCGGACTGCTTGTTGACCCGGAACCGGAGCGGCCCCGTCGTGATCTCGGCGAAGCCGGTGGTGCGCTGGTTGTTGACAAACCGGATCCGCTCCCCCGTGATCGGGGCCCGCTCGACCTCGGGGCCGTACTCGACCTGATACGAGTCGCCGTGGTCCGCAAAGAAGAAGACCCATACCCACTTCAGGCTCGAGTCGGCCGGCGCCCACGTCGTGACCGGCGTGATCTGCGCCGGGATCTCCCGGCCGTCGGCCGTGAGGACGCGCACGTGTGCCGGCGACCGCAGCGCCCCCTTCGGAAACGGAATGCCCATCGTGATGGGCGCCCCGGGCTGCGCGTGGTCGACGGTGATCGGAATCCGGTCCGCCGCCGTCGCCGACGCGGGCCCCAGACACCCCGTCACCAGCGCGCTGAGGGCGAGAACGGCGGCGATGCGGACGGGAATGTTCATGTCAATCTGCGGCAATCTGGGGCCGGACCGGATGGAGGAAGTAGAATCGAGGGTCGAAGATCGAGAATCAAAAGGACGAGCAGGGGCTCTGCGGGCGCAATTCTCTACTCTCGATTTTCGTCCTGCAGGCCGAGCGCGGCGGCGCCGAGCACCCCCGCGTGCTCCAGCTCCGACTGGCGGATCGTGAGGGCGTCGACCATGCGCGGAAATTCGAAGGTCCGGAGCTCCGCCCACATCGCCTCTTCGAAGAACCGGTGGGCGTGCCGCACGGATCCGCCCATCACGATGCAGGCGGGATCGACGGCGCAGAGGACCGACTTGAGGGCCCGGCCAAGGTGGGTACCCAGCTCCTCGAAGAGGGCCTGGGCCTCGGCGTCGCCTGCCTTCGCCCGCTCGAAGGCCGCCTTGCCGGTCGTGCCGCGGGCCTCGAAGAAGAGGCCGGCGCAGTACTCCTCGTAGATGCCGTCCCGGTAGGGCGCCGTGCCGAACTCCCCGGCCCCGCAGTTGCGGCCGGACAGGAGTTCGCCGTTCACGATGATGCCCCCCGCACAGCCGGTCCCCACGATAAGCCCAATCATCGGCGACTGGTCTCGTCCAGCCCCGTAGTGGTACTCGGCGAGCGCGAAACAGTTGGCGTCGTTCTGCACGTG
This sequence comes from Salinibacter sp., assembly GCA_042218975.1. Classification (GTDB taxonomy): domain Bacteria; phylum Bacteroidota; class Rhodothermia; order Rhodothermales; family Salinibacteraceae; genus Salinibacter. The sequence continues at coordinate 26,497 of JBDGQP010000128.1, read as the reverse complement.
GGCCGGGACGTCGTAGCGCGCCTCCAGCCGGGCGCCGAGGGGCACCTCCGTCCACGACGGAATGTTCTGCACGTCGTACACGACGCCGGTCGCCGGATCGACCATGCTGGGCACCCCGGCCCCGATGCTCGTGGCCCCGCCGACCGGCAGGCGGTCCACCAGCGCGTAGATCTGTTCGAGGACCTCGTCTTCCGATCCGTCGGCGGGCGTGGGCGCCTCGTGCACGACACGGACGGCCCGGTCCTCGACGAGGCCCACGCGGACGGTGGTGCCGCCGAGATCAATGCCAATGCGCATCACGAAGGGAGGCGTCTGGAGAAAGGATGCGGTGCGGGGGCCTCGGGAGCGAGGACGACCGTCTCTCCCCGGCCGTTTTCACGGGCCCGACGGAGGCTACGTCGGAAGCATCGGAAACAGCCGGCGCACCTCCGCGTCGGCGGGCTGGCGACCGTACTCCGCGACCTGGAAGGACTCGGCGTACCGGACGTCCTCCGCGTCGGCCCCGTACCAGACGCCCAGTCCCTCCCGGGCCGCGTCCGTCGCGGGGTCGATCCACTGCTCTTTTAACCAGTCCGTCCGGGCCGCCGGCTCGTCGGGCACCTGGTCGAGGGTGCCGTCTACCTTCGGAAGCCAGCCGTAAAACTGCGACTCGTGGGCGTCGAGGGCGTCGAGCTTCCGATCGAGGCCCTCGTCGATGCCGACGACGATGTCGTGCTCGAAGGGACAGGGCTTCCGGAACCGATCCTGAAAATACAGGAAGATCGGGTTGCCGTCCGTGGGCGCGACCGTCGGCAGCACGTTGGGCACCTGCACCATGTAGGCCGCGTCCTGCACCACCTGTCCGCCGTACCGGTGGTCGGGGTGGTAGTCGTTGGGGCGGTGGCCCACCACGACGTCGGCATTCCACTCGCGGATGCACCGGATCACGTCGCGGCGAATCTCGAGGGTCGGCCGCACCTCCCCGTCGGAGTGAGGCATCACCTCGTACGCGTCGATGCCGAGGCGCTGGGCTGCCTCCTCGGCCTCCGCCCGGCGGCGCCGCGCGAGGGCCCCGCCGCCCATCTCGTGGTGGCCGGCGTCGCCGTTCGTGAGGGAGGCAAACTTGACGGCGTGCCCCTGCTCGGCCATCAGGGTGGCCGTGCCGCCGGCCTTGAGGTCGCAGTCGTCCGGGTGCGCGCCGATAAACAGCGCGCGCACCGGGGCGGGGCCAGGGGCCTGTTCGTGGGCGTCGGTGGCCATAAACGGGCGGAGCGGGAAGGGGAAAACCAGGGAGTGCGCGCGAACCGCAGGCGGCCGCCGCGGCGACCGGGAAGATGGGCGACAGGACCGGGATCGTCAAGGGCCGCCGGGGCGGGCCCGGCAGGGAGCCCGAACGGCGGGCGGCCGTCCCCGGCGGTGGATGGCCTCGGCGTACCGGTTCTCCCGTACCCACCCGGCCTCGTACCGGGCCGCGACGCCGATGGTACCGCCGGGCCCCCTCCGGATCTGCTCGATCACGACCAGGGCCCGGGTGCTGGACGTCCTGCGGCCCCCCCGACGAGCACAGGCGACCGACCGTGTGCCGGGATGTGCGACGAGGACGGACAGGAGTTCAGAGGCCTCCGGACACTAGCTGCCCCCGCCTCCGCCGGTGTAGCCGGGATTCTGCTGGAGATCCGCGACGTCGACCTCGCGCTGCGGAATCGGGTACAGCAGGTTGAAGCCCGACACGTCGGCCAACTCCTCGTTCACGCGGGCCTCAGCGACCCCGTCGATGTACTGCTCAAATCGCTTGAGGTCGGGCCAGCGGTGGTTCTCGAAGGCCAGCTCCACCCGCCGCTCCCGAAGGAGCTGCTCGTAAAAGTTGCCGGTTCGGTCCACGTCGAACTGGGGATCCGGAAGGGACCGGTCGCGCACCCGATCGATCAGGTCCCAGGCCCGCGGGCTGGGGCCGAGCGCCTCGGCCATCATCAGCAGCACGTCCGCGTAGCGGAGCATGATCCAGTTGTTCTCCGCCTCGAAGTTGGCGAAGGGCTGGCTCTCGTACTTGGTGATGTAGCGGGCCTTCTCGACCTCCCCGTCGGCGTCCACGTAGCTTGTGTCCATCGACGCCCGGAAGCGGGGCCCGTCTTTGTCGAGGTAGGCGCTCTCCATCGACGGGGTCGGGCGGTTCTCCGCAAGCCCCTCGCCAACGCCGCCCGGCACCGCCGCGACGTCCGGCGCGAACGTGTTGGTGAAGGGACTGCCCTCCCCGCCCGTGGTCGTGTACTGCACCTCGAAGATCGACTCCGCGTTGTTCTCGTTGGCCGGGCCCCAGAGGTCCCCGTAGTCGTCGACCAACCGGTACACGTCGCTGTCGATGACCCGCTGGAGGGCGGTCTGGGCCTGGCCCTGCTGGCCCATCGTGAGGTACACCTTCCCGAGCAGCGCGTTCGCCGCGCCGGACGTGGCCTTTCCGACGTTGCTCTCCGCGTCGTACTCGGCCGGCAGCAGGCCCTGTGCGGTTTCTAGGTCGCCCGCGATCTGCTGGTAGACGGCCCCCGGCCCGTCGGTCTGCGCGGTCGTGTTTGCGGCGTCGTCGGGGCCCTGCGTCGCCTCGGTCTTGAGCGTGATGCTGCCCCACGCCACGGCGGCGTGGTAGTAGAAGAGAGAACGGAGAAAGAGCGCCTCGCCCCGCACCCGATCCTTGAAGTCGCTGTCCGGCAGGTTGTCGATCTGCCCCAGGATCACGTTGCAGCGCTCGATGCCGTCGTACGTGTCGATCCAGGCCTGCTGGAGCAGCTCGTTGGTGGTCGTCTCCTGAAATCGGTTGAGCAGGGCGATCTTCTGGGCCAGCCCGGTCTGGTCGGGCCCCTGGTCGGTGTTGTCGCCCCGCATTTCGAAGAGCATCCAGTAGTTGTTCGACACCGTGCCGGTGAGCTGGAGGGCGTCGTAGGCCCCCGCGATGGCGGTCTCGAAGTCTCCCCGGCTCTCGTAGAAGTTGGCGCGGGACGGGTTCGAGATCGGTTCCTTGTCGACGAAGCTGTCGCAGCCGCCCACCAGGAGGGCGACGGCGAGCAGGACGGCGGGGCCGTAGCGAAGGGGAGCGAAGTAGGTCATGCCTTTGGGTCAGCTTGTGTGCGGAGATGTTGCCGGGGGTAGGGGCCGCAGGAAGCACCTAAAAGTTGACGTCGACCCCCACCGACCAGGTGCGCTGCAGGGGATAGGCGCCGTAGTCCTGCCCGATGGTCAGTTGGTCGTCGGTCGGAATGCTGGCCATGGGGTTGAACCCGCGGTAGTCGGTGAACATGTACAGGTTCTGGGCCGACGCGTAGAGCCGGAGCCGCTGCACCAGGTCGTTGAGCGTGCTCCCCTGAACCGTGTAGCCGAGCGTCACTTCCCGGATGTTCAGGTACGACCCGTCGTTGACCTGAAACTCCGAGATCCGGTTGTTATTGCCGTGGAGCCCGGTGAGCCGGTCGGGACGCGGCACCTCGCCGTTCCCGGGGTTCTCCGGCGACTGCCAGCGGTTGAGGAAGAAGCTGTACTGGTTGAAGTTAAACTCGCCGTTCCCGAGGTGCCGGTTGGTCAGGTTCAGGATCTCCCGGCCCTCGACGCCCTGCAGGAAGACGCGCAGGTCGAAGCCGGCGTACCGGAACGTGTTGGTGACGCCGTAGGTGAAGTCGGGCTGGTAGCTCCCCGTCACCGTCTTGTCCTCGGGCGTGATCCGGCCGTCCCCGTTCACGTCCGTGAACCGAAGGTCGCCGGGGCTCGGGTCGCCGACCATGTCCTCCGGCGCGTTCTCGATCTCCTGCTGGGACTGGTAGACGCCCTCCACCTTGTAGCCGAAGTAGCTGCCGATGGGGCTGCCGACCTGCGTGATGTGACGGATGCCCGCCACCCCCGCGCTTCGGATCGGCGCGTCGCCGGGGCCGAGCGCCGTCACCTCGTTCCGGTTCGTCGAGAAGTTGACCGACGTCGACCAGTTGAAGTCGCCGGTCACGTTCTGCGTCTCGAGGAACAGCTCCAGGCCGGTGTTCTGGACCTCGCCGATGTTGGTGAGCACCGTCTCGTACCCGGAGGCCGACGGCACGCTCACGTTCAGCAGCAGGTCGCTCGTCGTGCTCTGGTAGGCGTCGGCCTCCAGCACGATGCGATCGTCGAAGAGGCCGAGGTCGAGCCCCACGTTGACCTCCTCGGTGGTCTCCCAGGTCAGGCCCGGGTCGCCCAGGTCCTCCGGCTCGACGCCGGTGATCACGTTCTGATTGCCGTCCACGTAGCTCTGGAACCGGAGGTTGCCGAAGGCGCCGTAGTTCGGAATCTGGAAGTTTCCGGTCTGACCGTAGCTGAGGCGGAACTTGAGGGTGCTAAACTGCGGCGCCGCGTCCATGAAGTCCTCCTCCGCGATGCGCCAGCCGGCGGAGGCCGACGGGAAGTAGCCCGTCCGGTTCTGCGGCCCGAAGCGGGAGGACTTATCCGCCCGGAAGGCTACGGTCAGCAGGTAGCGGCTGTCGTAGCTGTAGTTGACGCGCCCGAGGGCCGAGAGCAGCGACCACTCGGAGGCCCGGCTGGTCCCGTCGGTCACCTGCCCGCCGCTGAGGGTCGGGATCGAGTTAATCGGGAAGTTCTGCGCGAACGTCTGGCTGAAGTCCTGCCGTTCCTCCTGGGCCGTCACGCCGGCGAGCACGTCGAGGCTGTGCACGTCGTTGAACGTGCGGTTGTAGCGCAGCGTGTTCTCCGACAGCCAGTTGAAGCTGCGGGCCGAACTCGACTGGCCGTAGGGCGCCGGCGTGGTGCTCGTCCGGTAGAGCAGCTCCCGGTTGCGGAAGAAGTTGCGGGTGTAGTTCGAGAGGTCGGCCCCAAAGAGCGTCTTGAACGTAACGTGCTCCGACAGGTCGATCTCGGTGAAGACGCTCCCGAAGGTGCGGTGGTGGTCCAGGTCTTCGGACACCGCGTTCTCGACGGCCAGCGGGTTGCTCGCCGACGTCGTGCCCCCGCCCAGGAACGACTGGCTGACCGGCGGGCTCGCCGTCTGGTTCGGTTCGCCATTTTTGAAGGGCTCGACGAGGGGGGAGTGCACCATCGCCGAGTAGACGATGCCGGGCGGTCGGGCGAAGTAGGGCCCGTTGGCCGGCTCCCGGTCCTGCTGCGAGAGGGAGAGGTTCAGGTCCGCCCCGATCCGGACGTCGTCGTACGGATCGGCCTCGAGGCTCGCGTGTAGCGAGTATCGGTTGAACCCGGAGCTCCCCACGATGCCATCTTGTTGCTGGACGCCCCCGGAGAGGTAGTAGCTGATGTTCTCGGCGCCGCCGGACACCGACAGCGTCGTGTTCCAGGTCCCGGCCCGGTCGCCGAGCACGAGGTCCAGCCAGTCGGTGTTCGTCGAGATCTCGCCCTGCGCGTAGTCGACGTAGCGGGGCGGAATGCGCACGAACGGCGCGAGCCCGCCGAGCCCGCTGGGGGGCGGCCGACCCTCGTTCGTCTGCGGGTTCGGCGGGGGGCTCCCGAGCTCCTCCTCGTAGGCGTTGTTGCGCGACTCGATCGTAAGCTCGACCAGCTCGTCCGCGTTCATCATGTCGGGCTCGTTGATGACCTCCTGCAGGCCCACCGAGGCGGTGTAGTTGACCCGCATGTCGCCCCCGCGCGTCCCCGACTTCGTGGAGATGAGCACCACGCCGTTCGAGCCCCGCGAGCCGTAGATGGCCGCCGCGGAGGCGTCCTTCAGGACCTCGATGGACGCGATGTCCTGCGGGTTGATGGTGGCCAGCGGGTTCTGGGCGGGCGGCTGCTGGTTGGCGTCTCGCCGGATGATGCCGCCCTGAAGGGCCGCGTCCGACGAGATGGGCAGCCCGTCGATGACGTAGAGGGGCCCGCTGCCCGCCGTAATCGAACTGGTGCCCCGCACTCGCACCCGGGGCGCCGCCCCCGGCGCGCCGCTCGGCTGGCTGATCTCGACGCCCGCGAGCTGCCCCTGCAGGGCGTCCTGGAAGCTGGACACCGACAGGTTGTCGATCGCGGCGGACTCGATCGAGGCCACCGACCCGGTGACCTCGGCCTGCCGCTGGGTGCCGTACCCGACCACCACGACCTCCTCGAGCGCCTCCACGTCCGGCACGAGTTGCACATTGATCGTCGTCCGTCCCGCGATGGCGACCATTCGGGACTGGTACCCGACCGCCGTGAACCGGAGCGAGTCGGCGTCCTCCGGCACGTCGAGCGAGTACTGCCCGTTCGGACCGGTGGCCGTGCCGATCGTCGTGTTCGGCACCACGACGTTGACGCCCGGAATCGCGCTCCCGGTCTCCGCGTCGACGACGCGCCCGGAGACGACCGGTTGCACCGGGGTGACGGGCACGGGGTCCTGCGCCTGGATCTCGCGCACAATCGCCGCGTCCGTCGTCGCCTCCGACGCGTCCCGGTCGCGGGTCCGTCGCCGCACGACCACGAGCTCGTCCCGCGGCGACACGAGCGCGCCCAGCTCGGTGCCGTCGAACAGGTCGCGGAGCGCCTCGGCCACGGGGGCGTCGTCGACACGAAGCGTCACGCGCCGCTCTTCCGGAATGAGGCTCGGGCTGTACGAGAGGCCAAGATTCCCCTGCCGGGCCACCGCCTCGAGCGCCCGCTTCAGGGCCACGTCCTCGAGCCGAAGCGAGATGCGTCGCTGCAGGGCCTCCGCCCGGTCGTCCTCGGAGAGCGAGTGGAAGGTCTGCGGGCCCGTGTGGCCCCCCTGGGCCTGAGCCAGCGTCCGCGACTGCCCGTGAACCGGGGTCGCGCCCGACAGGGCCGTGCCCGCCAGGACGAGCACGGCGCACAGCACGACGGAGAGGAGAAGACGGTGCGGCACGCGCCCGTCCATGCGGCGAAAACGACGGCTGAGGTCGGTCATAACATGAGGAACGGTTAGACGGATCTGATTCTACTTGGGGGCCTGCCGCGATCCCGGACAGCGCTGTCTCCAGCCTTCTCTCCCCTCGGTGGGTCAGCGGGACCCGTCTCGGGCCCTCAGCACCACCGAGTTCTGATCAATTTCATAGCGAATGTCGAGGGAGGCGGTGATGACGTCGAGCACGTTTCGCACCGACTGGCTCTTTAGGGTGGCCGTGAGGCGCAGTGAGCGGAGCGCGGGGTCCCGAATCCGAAACGTGAGGTTGTACCACCGCTCCAGCCGGCGGGCAACCTTCGGGAGCGGCGTGTCCTCGAAAACGAGGCGTCCCTCCGTCCATCCAATGTAGGGGGTCGTGTCCGCCGCCAGGGTGTGGACGGTGGTGTCCGCCTCCGCCACCCAGCCGACCTCGCCGGAGGACAGTTCCACGGCGGCCTCGGCCTCGGCCTCGGCCCGCTCGGGCCGGAACGAGACGCCGCCCTCGGTCACCGCCACCTGCACCTTCTCTTCGTCCGGATAGCCCCGCACGTTGAACGCCGTGCCGTGCACCTTCACCGACGCGTTCTCGGTCCGGACGATGAACGGCCGGTCCGGGTCGGCGTCGACCTCGAAGTAGGCCTCTCCCGTCAGCCGCACGACCCGCTTCCGCGGGCCGAAGGTGGCGGGAAGGCGAAGTTTGCTGTCGACGTTGAGCATCACGCTGCTCCCATCGGCCAACTGAATCCGGGATCGCTCGCCCGGCGTCGTGACGACGGTCCGGAATGTCGAGTCGGGCGTCGGCGCCTCGGCCGGGGTCCAGAGCGACTGTGCGAGCCACAGCCCCCCGATCAGCACCAGAAGTCCAATCATCGCTCCGGCGCGCCACCCCAGCGCGCGCCGCCGCGAGGGTCGTCGCCTCGTTCGTGCCTCCCCGCGGGATCGCCGCGGCCGCGTGGGCCGGTTGGACTCGGTGGCCGACGCGTCCGGCTCGTCCGACGTCATGGCGGCCTGCATCTGGCGCCACCCCTCCTCGACGTCCACCTCCGGGTCGCTTCGGGGCGGCGGGGCCTCGGCCGCGTCCCAGAGGGCCCGAATCTCGTCCACCAGCTGCCGGCGGGCCGGATCGGCGCGCATCCAGGCCTCCATCCGCCGGGTCTCGTCGGGGGAACACGTCCCCGCTACGTAGCGCGCAAGCAGACCCCAACTCGGTTGGTTCTCCATTTCGACGGGTTCTTCCTTCGGTGATTCACCTACTAAGACACGGGCGCCGCACGATTCCCCCATGCCGGACGCAGATTTTTTTGAGCGGGCGTGGAGCCCCGGCGCCGCCCTCCCCCGCAGGCGGGGCTCCGCGTCCCGCCGGAACGGTCGGGGCAGACGACCACGCGGGCAGCCGAGAGAAGAGCAGGGCGTTCCGTCACGCCGAGGAGAGAGGAGAAACCCGGCCGGCGCCGGGGGAGGAGACGGGCCCGTCGGGCGTGGCGCCCCGCGGTCCCCGACAGGCGCTTCGGGGCGGCGTCGGACCGCCGGGGTCGCCCCTCACTCCAGTTCGTGGGAGAAGACCGGGGCCAGGTCCTCTCGGAGCGCCTTGAGGGCCCTTCCGATCTGGTTCTCGACCGTCTTGGGCGTGATGCCCATGGCGCGGGCGATTTCCTTGTAGGTCAGTCCGTGGCGGCGGTGGAGCAGAAAGGCGACGCGCCGCCGCTCGGGAAGGGCGCCGATGGCCTCTTCGACCTCGGCCGAAAGCCCCCCCGCATGCACGGCGTCCGCAGCCGTCCGCCGGTCTCGTCCATCCGTCCGGTATTCCAGGTCCGCCTCCGCCTCCTGCTTCGTCTCCTGGTGTCGCACCTCATTCAGGGCCCGGTTCCGCACGGCCCGGTAGAGGTAGGCCTTCAGCGAGCGCCGCAGGGTCCACTCGTGCCGTCGCTCCCAAATCCGGAGAAAGACGTCCTGCACGAGGTCGCGGGCCCGGTCGGCCGAGTCGACGTATTCCGCGGCGAACCGACACAGCCGGGGGTAGTAGGCCCGAAACATCTGCTCGAAGGCCTCCTCGTCCCCGTTCTGTACACCGTCGATCCACGTCCGCTCGCGTTCCTGCATGGGCGACCTCCGGGCGTCTGGGGCAGAAAACTACGGTGATCGTTTGTTAACATATCAGGGCCCTCAAAGTGCGGCACGGGCGGAAGAAATACAATTTCTGTAAAGACATGGTCGGGCGCCCAGCCGTGGGCCAGCCCGTTAGACTTCGACGCGCCCGCCGCCGGCGTCGATCGACGCGTAGATCGCCTCGATCACCTCCAGGTCGCGGAGGCCCTCCTCGCCGCCGACGCGTGAGGGTCGGTCCTGCCGGATGCACTCGGCGAAGGCGTCCATCTGCCGAGCCTGCTGCGTGACATTCTCCAGGCCCATCGGGCCCTCGTGCGTCCGGCCCTCGATGCCGCCGTATCCGTAGGACGGACGCACCTCGAACCACCCGTCCGGGGCCGTTGCGTAGAGCCGGTTGAAGTTGCCGTTGTAGCTGGTGCTGCCGTCCACGACCGTCCCGCCCGGACACTCGAGCTGGAAGACGATGGTCTCGTCGACCTCGGAGAAGACCTCGGGCCGGGTCTTGTACTCGCGGGCCGTCACGGCCACCGGCTCCTCCCCCGTCACGTAGCGGGCCGCCTGGATGGCGTAGATGCCGACGTCCATCAGGGCCCCGCCGCCGGCCATTTCCTTGTCGAGGCGCCACTCGATGTGGGGCTGGTCGGTCGCGTCGTCGGAGATGCGGAAGCCGAACCCGTTCTGCATGACCGTCACCGGGCCGAAGACCTCGTCCTGCCCCAGCGTCATGGCGCGCTGATGATGGGGCTCGAAGTGGAGGCGGTACCCGATCGAGAGCTTGACGCCCGCCCGCTCACAGGCCGCAATCATGTCCCGGCACGCCTGGGCGGAGGTGGCCATCGGCTTCTCGCAGATGACGTGCTTGCCGGCCTCGGCCGCCCGGATCGTGTACTCCGCGTGCATGGCGTTGGGGAGCACCACGTAGACGATGTCGATGGCGTCGTTGTCGGCGATCCGGTCGTAGGTCTCGTAGTCGTAGACGTTCTCGTCCGGAAGGTCGTACTTCTGTTTCCAGGTTTCGGCCTTCGCGGGCGTGCCGGTGACGATGCCGGTCAGCTCGCACTTCGTCGTCTCCTGCAGGGCGGGCGCCAGCTGGCCGGTGGCGTAGTTGCCCAGGCCCACGAGGGCGACCCCGAGCGGGTCCGGCTCGGAGCGCGCGGCCCGCCCCACGAGCGGGGCGGCCGAGGCGGCGAGGGCGGCGCCCCCGAGACTGCGCGACGCGGTCTTCAGGAACTGGCGGCGGGTCGGGGCGTCGGGGCCGGCGACAAGGCGACGAGCGTCATCCATGGGGCGGTCGAGCGGTTGTGTGAGGAAGGCGAAGACGTCGCGGTAGGATCAACGTACCCATCGGCCGTATCTTCTTCAGATTCCCCGCCCCGGCGCCGAACGGCTCTACCGGCTCCGCTGCAGGGACGTCCGGCCCGGCTGCGCGATCGGCGGGATGGTGGCAGAGCCGAACGTGTATTCGTCGGGGCCCAGGTCCAGCCCGTCGGCCTGCATCAGCTCGTCCCAGGTGAGGGTCTGGCCGGTGTAGGCCGCCTCCCGCCCCAGGATGCCGGTGAGGGTCGAGTGGGCGATCTGCTCCGCCTCGTTGATCGGGTCCTCCCGGCGGATGCTCTCGACGAGGTCGGTGTGCTCGGTGACGTACGGGTCCTCATCGACCTTCTCCCCCTTCTCCATCTCGAAGACGGTGTTCCCGCTGTTGTCGCGGATGGTCGTCTTGCTCGGGTTGAGGTCGATCCGGCCCTCGGTCCCCTCGATGCGGTTGGACACGTTGGGCGTCGCCCGCTCGACCTGGCGGCACATGGCCCGCACCTGCACGTCGTTCGGGTAGGTGTAGACGACCGAGAAGTGGTCGTAGATGTGACCGTAGGAGGGATCCGGCCGGGTCTGCCGGCCGCCCGTGGCGGTGGCCTCGACGGGGTGGGCCTGCAGGGCCCAGTTGATCGTGTCGAGGTTGTGGACGAACTGCTCGACGATGTGGTCGCCCGAGAGCCAGGTGAAGTGGTACCAGTTGCGGCACTGCCACTCCATGTCCGACATGCCGGGCTTGCGGGCGCGCTGCCAGACCGGCCCGGTGAGGTAGAACGCCTGCCCGGCGAGCGGGGCCCCGATCCGGCCGTCGTGGAGGCGCTTTACGCCCTCGACGAAGTTGTCCTGCCGTCGGTAGATCGTGCCGGTCACGAGCGAGAGGCCCTTCTTCTCGGCCATTCGGCCGGTCTCGACCACGTGCCTGGCGCCCTGCGGGTCGACGGCCACCGGCTTCTCGAAGAAGACGTGCTTGTCCGCCTCGACCGCGGCCCGCAGCTGCCGGGGCCGGTAGTGCGGAGGGGTGGCCAGGATCACGTAGTCGACGTCCGTCGCGAGCACGCCCTTGTAGGCGTCGAACCCGGAGAAGCGCCGCTCCTGAGGGGCGTTGAACCCCCCCGACGCGTACTTTTGGAGTTGCTTGACGGAGGTCTGCAGGCGGTCGCGGAAGAGGTCGCCCATCGCGTAGATCTCGACGTTCGGGGCGGCCTCGACGGCGTCGGCGGCGGCCCCGGTGCCGCGGCCCCCGCAGCCGACGACGCCCACGCGGAGGCGGGGCGCGTCGGACCGGCCGGTACGGGGATGAGCAATCGGGGCGCGGGGGCGGAGGGAAGGGGCGTCGGTCGGCATGGGAGGGTCGGATTGGCAGTGGAGGGAGGAACAGGGGTTGGGGCCGCGTGCCGGTTCGCCCCGCGGCCACGAGACGGAGACCGGCCTACCGATCCACGAGAACGTCCGCGAATACCGTCTCCGGAAGTGGCGGATCGTGTTCAGTGGCCGGCGAAGATGGATTCCCAAAACGCATTCACGTATCGGCAGGAGCGTGTTCGCGTATCGGTACGGCTAATTCTCGGCACGTCGCTGCAGGTCCGCGAGAATCTTCTCCAGCAGTCGCTCGGTGTAGCCGCTCGCCCGACGGGGGCCGTCCGCCGGGCGCTTCGGCAGTTGGGCGAGCTGATCCCGGACGGGGAGCATCTTCGCATTGAGCTTATCGACGACGTTCAGGGCCGCGATCGCGGCGAAAGGGTCGCCCGTCTGCGGGTTGCCGAGCCTCAGGAGCGCCTGCCGGGCGCGGCGGAGGTCTTTCTCGGTTCCGTACCGCGCGAGGGCCTCGGCCGCCACCACGCGGACTGTCGGGGCGGGGTCCTCCGCCAGGAGGTCCCTCAGCCGCGCCCGGTGCGGCCACACGGCGTCCCGCCCGCGGATGAGCAGCCCCGTCGCGGCCCAGTAGCGCACGGCCGGGTCCGCGGCCGAGAGGGCCGGCACGAGGGCCGGCACGGCCGAGAGGTCGCGGCCGGCGGCCCGCTCCGCGACGGCCCGGATGCGCCTGAGGGGATACTGTCCCGGATCGTGGGCCATCGTGTAGGGGGCCTCCCCCTCGGCCGGACGGGCGTGAATCTGCGCCTCCGGCAGAAAACCGGTGTCCCGGATGTTCATCTGATGCTGCCGTAACTGCTCCATCAGGCGGCGCCGGACGTGCTGGTAGTCCGGGTCGTACGCCAGGTTGTGGACCTGGTCCGGGTCCTGCTTGAGGTCGTAGAGCTCGACCGGCGGCTTTTCGGTCCAGTAGAAGGAGGCGGGCGGCCCGATCGCCCCCTGCTCGGTGAGGCGGCGCCACTTGTCCATCACGGGATTGCGGTGCAGGTACTCCACGTACTGGCCGTGGCGGCGATGCGGCATGTAGTTCCGGATCAGCTGGAACCGCGTGTCGCGCACGGTGCGCACCATGTCGATCCGCTCGTCCATCCGGCCCCGTGCGCCGTAGAGATAGTCTCGCGGCCGGGCCTCGTGCACGCCCATGAACGCCCGGCCCTGCATGTGGGCCGGCGGCTCGATCCCGGCGAGGCTCAACACCGTCGGGGCAAAGTCCACGAAGCTCACCGGCCGGTCCGTCGTGGCCCCGGGGGCGTACTCCGGCGGGGCCCGCCGCTCCCGGTATTTCGGCGGCACGTACACGATCAGCGGCACCCGCAGTCCAAAGTTGTAGGCGAACCGCTTCCCGCGGGGCAGGCCCGGCCCGTGGTCGCCCCAGAAGAAGACGATGGTCTCGTCGGCCAGCCCCGCCTCCGCGAGGGCCCGCAGCCGCGCCCCGGCCCACCGGTCCATCTTGGCGACCTGGCGGTAGTAGGTGGCCCAGTTGCGGGTCGTCGCCGGCAGGTCGGGCTGGAAGGCCGGGATCGGGTAGTCCGTCTCGGCCGTGTCCACCTGCACCTCGGCGTGGGCCGTCTGGCTCTCGTGGGTCATCCCCGTGTTGAAGACGGAGAAGAACGGCTGGCCCTCGTCGCGGTGGCGCCAGTGGGCGTTCTCCCCGTGCTCGTCCCAGAGCGGACCGGGCTTCGGGACGTTGAAGTCCTCCTTGCCCCGATTGGTCGTGAAGTACCCGGCCTCGTGGAGGTACTGCGGAAAGAGCTTCGTGCCGGGGGGCAGGTCCACGAAGGAGCGCATGTGCTGGGCCCCCAGGCTGCTCGCGTACATGCCCGCCGCCATCGTCGTTCGCGCCGGCGCGCACACCGGCAGGTTGGACCAGACGTGGCGGTAGGTCAGTCCGCGGGCCGCCAGCGAGTCGAGGTGGGGGGTGTCGGCGTACGGGTCGCCGTAGGCGCCCAGGTCCGGCCCCAGGTCCTCCGCGCTGATCCAGAGAATGTTCGGCCGGTCCTGGCCGAGCGCATCGGTGGGGCCGCCCCACAGGAGTCCCCCCAGGAGCACGAGGCCGAGGCCGCAGGCCCGAAGGAGACGGCCGAGCCGCGAAGTAGGAAATCGTCGGAGACGCGTCATGTCAATCACCGGAGGGGAAGCGTCCGGGAGGTCGGATCGGGGGCTCAGGCGGTCGGGAGGACGCGGGTCATCTGCCCGGCGACCGCCTGCAGTCGGGCCGCGTCGCCGCCGCTCTCCTCAGCGACGGCCCACCCGTCGTAGCCGATGTCGTCCAGGGCCGTCCGCACGGCCGCCCAGTCGATGGTGCCCTCGCCGATGTCGGCCTCGAACCCAGCTCCGGGGCCCTGCTTGTTCATGAGGTCGGTACTGAAGCCCTTGACGTCCAGCCGCAGGATGCGGTCCCCGAGAATGCGGATCCACTGCTCGGGCCAGCCGTGCTTGGCGACGTTGCCGACGTCGAAGTACGCGCCGAGCCACGTGCTCTCGAAGGCGTCGACGTACGACGCAAATTCGCGGGGACTCAGGAGAAAGTTGTTCCAGACGTTCTCGATGCCGATCTGGACGCCGAGCGTCTCGGCCCGGGGCAGCGCCTTCCGAATTTCCCGAATCGACTGATCGTAGGCCTGGTCGTAGGGCATCTCCGCGTCGACGGTCTCCGGCACCAGGAGGACGAGGGACGCCCCGTAGTCGGAAGCGTCCTGGAGGGCCGTGCGCAGTTCCTCGTGGGACTGTTTCAGCGTGGCCGGGTCCGTCGAGCCAAAATTTTTCCAGCCGGCCACGACGCCGATCACCTCAAGGCCCGTCGCCTCCTGGGCCTCGACGATGGCCTTGGTGTCGTAGTCGTTGGGGCTGCGGAACTCGACGCCCGCGAACCCGGCGTCGCGGATCGTACGGAACCGCTCGCGGACCGGGGCCTCGGATTCGAGCATGTGAAACTTGGTCGCCATCCGGACGCGGGCGGGCCGGGCCGTCTCCGAGGCGGCAGTGGAAACGGTGCCGGGGGGCCGCCCCGCCCCGGCGAGGGTGAGGCCGCTCAGGGCCGCGGCGCCGGCGCCGAGCCGTTCGAGGAAGGACCGTCGGTGCATGACAGGAGGGAGGCTGCGAACGCGGGTCGGAAGAGGGAAGGTGGGCTTCTGCAAGAAACTATGAACCAGCCGCCCCAAACAAAAAACCCTCGGGCCCGCGGAGGGCTGTCGGCGCTGTCGATCGAGGCGGTGGACCGGTCCACGTTGTACGAGCCCCCCGCGTCTACGCTGCTTCGGGTCGGCCGCACGGTGGCGTCGTCCCGCGCCGCCGCTTCCGGGTCGTCCGGCGCGGTCACACCCGGCGAGCGGGAGGGCCCCAGGGCGAGCAGTGTACCGGCGGCCAGAAGGGGCCGCCGAACGGGCCGGGCCTCTCGCGGGGCCGGGAGGGGCCTACGTCCGGAACGAGCAGACGCGGGACCCGGCGCCCGCGTCGAGGCTACTGCTGCTCGGTCCCCTTCATCCAGAACCGGTACCGCTCGCGGTGCTGCTCGGGCCGGGCCGCCGGCGTCTCGTCGATCTCCAGGAGCCGGGCCCGCTCGCCCGTCCCCGCGGCCGGCCACAGGGGCGCCTCCGCCCCATTGGGATCGCCGGTCTTCACGAAGCGGGCAAAATAGCCCTGCAGCAGCCGAGACACGGTGCGGTCGGCGGGCGTCCAGGCGTAGAGGGCGTTCGTGTCGAGATTGCCGAGCGCGTACTCGATCTCGGCGGAGTGGACGGCCCCGCGCGGCGGCTGGACGTGCCGCGGGCGGTCGGGGGCGCCCGCCAGGCCCGGCACGTCGTTGCCCGCCCCGGGCTTCATCGGCGGGCGGGGGTGGGTGTAGAAGTAGCGGTAGACGGGCGCGCCGGTCCGGCGGTGCGCCTCGCTCCACTTCCAGGTGCTAAAGCCGATGAACTGGTCGCTCGCGAGGGCCGTCCCCGCCCGGAGGACCGCCTGCCAGGTGTCGGCCGGGTAGAGCTCGAGCACGCGGTCGGCCCGGTCGCCGAACCGCTCGCGCACGGCCTCGGCGTAGACGGCGGGGGTGGGCGGCCGGTCGCCGGTGAGGGCCCGGTAGTTGCTCTCCTCCGAGTTCCACCCGACGAGCAGCGGCACGTCGGCCTGCGCGCCCGCGGCGTAGACGTCCGACGGCGGCGTCGGGAGGAAGCGACCGTCCACGGCGGGCCCGAACCGGGGGGCGTCCGGCTTGGCGGCGAGCTCCAGCAGGCGCGAGGCCGACCGGGCGCGGAGGGCCCGCAGCGAGTCGGCGCCCACCTGCTCGGCGAACTGCGTGCCCCGCCGCTCCATCTCGTCGAGCGACGGCAGCGGGCGGGCGCCGAGGACGGCCCCGCTCTCGCCGATGGCCCGGGCGAAAAGCCCCTTCGATCCGGGCGCGGCCATGTGGGCGCTCACCGACATCGAGCCCGCCGACTCCCCGGCGATCGTGACCTGCCCGGGATCGCCCCCGAACGCCCGGATGTTCTGCTGCACCCACTCGAGGGCCCGCTGCTGGTCGAGGAGGCCGTAGTTGCCGGATGCGCTGTCGGGGGCCTCGGCCGTGAGGGCCGGGTGTGCCAGGAAGCCGAACACGCCGAGGCGGTAGTTGAGCGTGACCACCACGAGGTCTTTCTCCCGCGCCATGCTGGCCCCGTCGTAGCGCGGCTCCGAGCCGTCGCCGGCCCGGAAGCCGCCGCCGTAGAAGTAGACCAGCACCGGCCGCCCGGCGTCGCGCTCGGCCTCCGGGGTCCACACGTTCAGGTAGAGGCAGTCCTCGCTCATGCCCTCGCTCCGGAACACCATGTCCCCGTACGGGCGGGGCTGCATGCACCGCGGCCCGAAGCGGTCGGCCGCTCGGAGACCCGTCCACGGCTCCACCGGCTGCGGGGGGCGCCAGCGGCGCGGGCCCGTCGGCGGGGCGGCGTACGGGATGCCCTTGTAGATCTCGACGCCGCTGGTGTCCGTGACGCCTTCGACCCGCCCGTCGGTCGTCTCGACGACGGGGGTCTCGTCCTGCTGGGCGGCGGCCGGCCCGACACACAGGCCCAGGGGCAGAAACGCGAGGACGGTGGCAACGAGGGCTTTCATGACGGGCGGCGGGACGGAGATAGGGAAGAGAACCGGGCAACCGGCGACGCGGGGACGTCCGCAGAATACTCCCTACGCCGAATGAAGTCAACGGCGCCGTCGCCCCCCGAACGAGCCGGGGAGGGCTGAGAACACCCGCGCCGGGCGGCCGCCCCGTCGTCTAGCGGTTCGGCTCCACGAATGCGGGCTCCTCCTCCGGCACCCGCCAGAGGTATACCAGCGTGCCGCCCACCTCCTTCGTCTCCTCGGGCGTCCACTCCGCCATGTGGAAGTCGCGGGAGACGACCCGCGTCCCGGGCCGCAGGTCGCGGAGAAGCTTCGAGCGGAGCTTCAGGTTCACCGACGGCAGGAGGTAGAGGGTCACGACCGTCGCGTCCTCGATGTCGGCCTCGAAGAAGTCGGCGCGCCGGAACGCGACCCGATCGGCCACGCCGGCGGCCTTCGCGTGGGCGCGGGCCGTATCGACGAGCTCGGGGTTGATTTCGATGCCGACGCCGCGGGCCCCGTATTTCCTCGCCGCCCTGATCGGGATGCGCCCGTCCCCGCTTCCCAGATCGTACACCACGTCTTCGGGGCCGACCTCGGCCATCGACAACATCGAGTCGACGAGGGGACGGGGCGTCGTGGCGTAGGGCACCGATGCCTCGTCGTCCTCGGTGCGGTAGCGGTACTCGAGAGCGGAGTCGCTCGTGCTGTCGGGCACCTGCCCCCGGCCGACGATGGGCAGACCCATCGCGGCGACCAGCAGAAGGAACATCGCCGAACAGGACTGTGGACCGGGCCTTCGCATGGGTAGGATCTCTGCGTGGACGGAATCTCGTCGAGTGATTGGGGATACATGGAGGCGAACCCGAAGAACGAGCGTCTGGATCCCGGGGCAATCGGATCTCGGGGGCGGACGTGAGCGACGGAGGCGCCCGTGCCCCCTCCCGTCCGACGGTTCCCCGAAAGAGAGGCCGAATGACGCCCCCTCCGAAAGTGCTTCTTCCGTTCAGTCGAGACGCGTGGGAGCCTGGACGGGCGGCCTACCGCTCCCCTGCGTGCCCGTCTGCGTGGGGGGACGTCAAGGCGTCATCACCGTGCCGCCCCTCCGACGTGTTCGGCCCCGGCGAAACACCTCTCCCCCCCTTCTTTACCGATCCGTGAGAAAGTACGCAAATCATTTTCTCCGATAGATGGGGACCGTGTACAGCCGAAAGCAAGAATCGGACTTCGCGAATTTATTCACGTATCGGTAACTCGCGCTCAGCGAAAGACGGGGGCTCCACGCGGCGGGTGTCCGTCCTCGTCTCTTCGGGCGCGGGCCCGCCGCACGGCACGCCGCAGCGCAGTACGCTCACATACGGATCGAGGTGGTTCGCATGTCGCAGTCCCCGGCGCCCGACGATACGTCGCCCGGAGCCCTCTTTTCGATCGGGAACGACCGGGACGCCCTGATCGAGACGGTCGAGGCCCCGGACTACCCCGGTCGCCTCGAGACCATCGTCTCCGACGGTGAGTCCCCCCGGTCGGACCGACTGCGGACGCTGCTGCGGGTCGGCGCGGACCGGTTCGACGCAGAGACCGGCCTGCTGGCCCGCGTCGACCCGGCGGCGGGCACGCACACGATCACGGAGGTCTACGGCCCCTCCCCCGCCGGATCGGGGACCCCGGCCGACCTGTCGACGACGTACGCCCGCACGGTCATCGCGGAGAACGCCGTCCTCGGCGTGACGAACGCCCCCGAGCAGGGCTGGGCCGAAGATCCCGCCTACAACCGGTTCGGGGCCGCCACCTACCTCGGCGCGAAGGTGGTGGTGAACGGGACGCTCTACGGGACAGTCTCGTTCATGGACCCGGCGCCGCACCCTACTCCGTTCGGAGAGGCGGACGCCGCCGCGCTGGGGCTTCTCGCCGACGCCGTCCGCCGGGTGCTGGCCGGGGACGGCCCACCGGGCCCCTCGCGCCGTCAGCTCGAGACGATCTTCGAGGGGGCCCCGGTCATGATCAACCTCCACGACCTGGACGGGAACCTAATCGCCCCCAACGCTCACCTCTGTGAGAAAACCGGGTACTCGGCCGACGAGCTTGCCCAGATGAAGGTGTGGGACCTTGACCAGGAGGTGACCTCCGACCGGGCGCGTGCCACCTGGGTGGACATGGAGCCCGGCGACCAGAACCGGTGGGAGGGGCAATTTCGGCGAAAAGACGGCTCGACCTTTCCGGTCGAGGTCGACCTTCGGCGCCTGGACGTGGCGGGGTCGGCCCGATTCGCCGTCATCAGCCGCGACATCACCGAGCGGAAGGCGGCCGAGGCCACCGTCGTGGACCGGCAGGAGAAAGTTCAGGCGCTCTACGAGACGACGAGCCGCCTTCCGCGAGCCCGGCGGCCGGGCGTGGTCGCCGGTCACCTCCACGATCTCCTGCAGGAGCTCTTCGACTATCCCGTCACGGCCGTCAATCTCCAGCGCGGAGGCGTCCTCGTGCCCGAGCAGGTCTCGGTGGAGGGCCCCGCCGGCATCCCCAACATCCAGCCTCTGCCCGTCGAGGGCGAGAGCATCGGGGCCCGGGCCTACCGGACCGGGGAGACGGTCGTGGTCGAGGACGTCCGGGCCCTGGACAACGACGTCGATTACGGGGCGCTCCGGGGCGCTGCCGCCGTCCCCATCGGGGAGCACGGGGCCGTCGTCGTCGGTCGGGTCGACGACCGCAGGTTCGACTCCTTCCTCCTGCGCCTGGTCGACATTCTCACGGCCCACGCCGCCACCGTGCTCGATCGGATCGAGCGCGAGGAGGCCCTGCGGGCGGAGCGCAACCTCCTCGACCGCATCCTGGAGACGAGTCCGGCGGCGATCACGGTCCTGGACGCCGACGGCGACTTCGTCCAGGCCAGCGGCCGGGCCGAGGACGTTTTTGGGCTCACGCGGGAGGCGGTGGCCGACCGGAGCTTCAACGACCCGGAATGGCGCATTCGGACGCCCGACGGCCGCCCGATGCCGGAGGAGGAGCTTCCTTTCCGCCGCGTGATGGCAACCGAGGATCCGATCCGGGACATCGAGCACACGATCGAGTGGCCCGACGGCACCCGACGTCTGCTATCGGTCAGCGGCGCGCCCCTTCACGATGCGGACGGGGCCCTCGAAGGAGCCGTCTTCCACCTCGACGACATCACCGAGCGGCGGCGGGCCGAGGAGCGTCTCCGGGCACGGGAGACGCAGCTCCGCGGCCTCACCAACAGCGTTCCGGGCGTGGTCTACCAGTTCACTGCCTCCCCCGACGGAACCTACGACAGCTCTTTCGTCAGTGAACAGGTGGAGTCGATGCTCGGGATCGAGGTCCCCTCGGACAATTTCTTCGACCAATTTGTGCACCGGATCCCCGAGGGGCACCGGGAGCCCTTTATGGCGTCGGTCGAGGCGGCCGTCGAGCGGGAGGCGTCGTGGCGGCAGGAAACTCCCTTCGAGAAACCCTCCGGGGAGCGGATCTGGCTCCTGGACGTGTCGACGCCGGTCCGGCGCGAGGGGGAGCTCGTCTACAACGGCGTGCTGCTCGACATCACCGAGCGGAAGGAGCGGGAACGCGCACTCGCCCGGCGCACGGCCCTCCTCGAGGCGCAGGCCGAGGCCACGATCGACGGCTTCCTCGCCGTCGACGACGACCGGCGTGTCGTCTTCCACAACGACCGGGTCCTCGACCTCTGGGCGCTTTCGGCCCCGTCCGAGAATGGGGCCTCGGACCCGCTCCCCGAACACCGCCCCCTCGACGCGCTGAGCGACCGCGTCCACCGCCCGGAGGCCTTCCGGTCCGTGGTTGCCGGCCTGTACGACCGCCCCAAGGAGGAGGGCCGCGAGTTGATCCGACGAACCGACGGCCGGTGGCTCGACCAGCACAGCGCCCCGATCGTCGGGGAGGACGGCACCCACTTCGGTCGACTCTGGACCTTCCGCGACGTGACCGAACGGCGCCGCATGCAGGAGCGCCTCCTGGAGGTTCAGGAGAAGGAACGGCGCCGCATCGACCAGGAGATCCACGACGAGATGGGCGGGCTTCTCACCTCCCTCCAGTTCATGGTTGGCCTCGCCCGCCGGCAGGCCGGCGACGGCGCGGACCTTCTCGAGCCGCTCGACCGGATCGAGTCGCTGGTGAGCGACCTCTCGACGGTGGCGCGGACCATTTCCCGGAAGGTGTATCCGAGCGCCCTCTCGGACTACGGCCTGGGCGGCACGCTCCCCTCCCTCGCCGACGAGATGGAGGAGAAGCGCGGCCTCACCGTCGACCTCCGGGTCGAGCTCGGGGCCCAGGAGCGCTTTTCGTCCCTGGTCGAGCGGACGGCCTACTGGATCGTGCAGGAGGCGCTGGTGAACGTGGTTCGCCACGCCGAGACCGACGCGGCGCGCGTCTCGGTCAGCGCGGGCGAGAACCACCTCGCCCTCGAGGTCGCCGACGAGGGCGTCGGGTTTGCCGGCGGCAATCCGGCCGACGAGAACAGCTTCGGCCTTGAGGGCATCCGGCGACGCGCCGAGCGACTGGACGGGACGGCCGAGATCACGTCCACGCCCGGCGAGGGAACCTGCATCGCCATTCACCTCCCGCTCCGGGCCCCCTTTCCCGCCGACGCGTAGGGGCGAGGCTCAGCGCGGCGGCTGCCAGGGCACGCGGCCGGCCGCCTGGACGTGGCGGCGGAGCGCCTCGGCCAGCGACTCGACCTGCTCGGGGTGGTCCTCCGCCACGTTCGTCTGCTCGCGGGGGTCGCGGCCCAGGTGATACAGGCGAAACGGCTCCCCCGGCCGGTTTTGCAGCAGCTTCCAGGGCCCCCGCCGGACCGCGTAGGCGGCCTGCCCCATGTACTCGGGGCCGCCCTCGCGCCGGACCCAGAACAGCGTCCGCGGCTCGGTGGGCGGGGCGGTCCTCCCACGAAGCACCGGAAGGAGGGACCGACCGTCGGTGCGGTGGGCAAGCCGCACGCCGGCCACGTCGGCCAGGGTCGGGTAGAGGTCCATCGTGAGCCCGATGTGCCGGGTGCGCGTCCCCGGTTCGACGTGCCCCGGCCACGTCACCACGGTGGGCACGCGGAGGCCGCCCTCGTACATGTCCTGCTTGCCGCCGCGGAGCGGGCCGTTGCTCGCTCCGTGGTACAGGGCGCCGCCGTTGTCGGAGGTAAAGACGATCATCGTGTTCTCGTAGGCCCCCGTCTCGCGGAGCACCCGGACGACCGTGCCGACGCCGTGGTCGAGGTGCTCGATGAGGGCCACCAGTTTCTGTCGCTCCTCGCCGAGGTCGGGGGCTCGCCGCCGGACCCGCTCGAGCCAGTCCTCGGGCGGCTGGATCGGCGAATGGGGCGCGTTGTACGCCAGATACAGGAAAAACGGGGCGGACGAGGCCTCGCGACTCCGCACGTAGGTGCTCGCCCAGTCCGTGAAGAGGGTGGTGGCGTGGCCCTCCGGGTCGATCCCCTCGTCGTTTCGGCGCATGTAGTTGATCCCGTGGCGCTGGTGGGTGTAGTAGTCGTCCATCATGTCACCCAGGAAGCCCTTGAAGAAATCGAAGCCCCGGGCCGTGGGCGTGTTGGGCGGCTCGAGGCCGAGGTGCCACTTCCCGATCATGGCGGTGTGGTACCCCGCCCGGGCCAGCACCTGCGGAAGCAGCGCGGTTTTCGGGCGCAGGTATCCCCAGCTGTTGCGGGCGTGGGTGCGAATGACGCCGGGCACCCCCACCCGGTCCGGGTACTGCCCCGTCAGCAGGGCGGCCCGCGTGGGCGAGCAGACTGGCGAATTGGCGTAGAACCGGTCGAAGCGCAGGCCGCCGGCCACGAGGGAGTCGATGTGCGGGGTCCGCAGCGCGTCGGCCCCGTAGCTGCTGAGGTCCCCGTACCCGAGGTCGTCGACCATGATCAGGACAATGTTCGGCGGGTCCGAGGCCTCCGGCTGCGCCCGGACCGCGGAGGAGAGGGTGCCTCCGACGAGAAGGAGCACGGTGACCGTCGCGCCGAGAACTGTTCGGGGAGACATGGAACGAGGCAGGTCGGGAGAGGGAACGCGGGCCCGTCCCGATGGGGACTGGGCGGGAGGGTCCAACCTACCGGGCGGCCGGGAGGGACCCCAAATTCCCGCGGCCCCTCGATCTTGCGGTTAGCCCTGCATCCACAGGATGGCGGCCAGCAGCGCGAGGGCCGCCCCCCAGAGGGCGAGGCCGAGGCGGACCAAGGTGCGCGCCTGCTCGAGGTCGCGCCAGTCGCGGGGCCGCACGCCCTGGACGAGGAAGGTGCAGACGGCCGCCAGGTTGAGCGCCACCACGTTGGTGGCCGTGAGCAGGCCAGCCCGCCCGGCGGCCGCGAGGTGGCCGTCGCCCAGCAGCAGGCCCAGCGCCACCACGGGCGGCAGGAGGGCCACTGCCACCATTACCCCGACGAGGCCCACAGCCTGGTCGCGGGTCACCGACAGGACGCCCGCCCCCCCGGCCGCCGCGGCGAGGGCCAGGTCGGGGAGCCCGATGATCGTCCGGGTGGCGACCTCGCCGACGGCCGGATCGACCGGCCAGAGGCCCCCGATGCCGAGGGCCCCGGCGAAGGCCAGGGACACCCCCAGTACGTTGGCCCGCAGGGCCCGCCCCAGCAGCGGCAGGTCGCCGAGCGTCGTGGAGAGGGCCAGCGCCAGGCTGGGGCCCAGGAGCGGCGCGATCATCATGGCCCCGATGACGACGGCCGTCTGGTCGCGGAGCATGCCCGCCGCCGCGACGAGGGTGGACAGCCCAACAAGCGCGAGGAAGGCCCCGGACACCTCGGCCTCGTCCCGGGCGTACTCGTAGAGCTCCGCCCGCCCGATGCGCCCGGTAGCGACCTCGTCGCCCTCGTCCGCGTCGTCGGTCTCCGTTACCTCGGGGCGGGGCAGCGTCGCCTCGACGGACTGAAGCACGACGCGGTACTCCCCGACGACGGATCCGTCTACCCAGTCCAGAAACGCCTCCGTCTCCTCGACCTCCAGCAGTACCCGGTCCACGTGCCACCCGTCGTCGACCGTGTACGTCCAGTGGCCGAGCACATCGTAGGCGTCGCCGGGCGGCTCGAGGGCCGTCTCGTCGTCGGCACGGTAAATCTCAACCAGGCGGAGGGCCACAGGACCACGGGCAGGTGTGGAGGGCAGAGCGAGAATGCCGGGGACGAAAACGAGGACGGCCCGGCGCGGTTGCGTTTTCCGGCCTCCAACGCGACTTTACGTCGCAGATGGAGCGTGCCCGGCCGGTGCCGTCCGGCCCAACGCCGTCCCCACGCCGCGCTTCTTCCATTACCCCCTGCTGATCATGCCCGCCTCGTCGCCCTCGTCCGACGCCCCCGAAACCCGCGCCGCCGCCCTCGTCGATCGGATGACCCTCGAGGAGAAGGCGGCCTACGCCTCCGGCCGGGCCTTCTGGACGACCGAGCCGGTCGAGCGGCTCGACATTCCGTCGATCTGGCTCGCGGACGGGCCCCACGGCCTCCGCCGCACGAGCAGCCCGGACGACATGGGCATGGGCGGCAGCCGCCCGGCCACGTGCTTCCCGACGGCCGCGGGCCTGGCGGCGTCCTGGGACCCGGACCTCGTGCGACGGGTGGGGGCGGCCCTCGGGCGGGAGGCGCAGGCTCAGGACGTACAGGTTCTCCTCGGGCCCGGGGCCAACATCAAGCGCTCGCCCCTCGGCGGCCGCAACTTCGAGTACTTCTCCGAGGACCCGGTGCTGTCGGGCCGCCTGGCGGCCGCCTACATCGAGGGCGTGCAGAGCGAGGGCGTGGGCGCGTCGCTCAAGCACTACGTGGCCAACAACCAGGAGTACCACCGCATGTCCACCAGCGCCGAGGTCGACGAGCGCACCCTGCGCGAGATCTACCTCCGCGCCTTCGAGATCCCGGTCCGGCAGGCAGATCCGTGGACCGTGATGGTGGCCTACAACCGCGTGAACGGCACCTTCGCCACCGAGCACGACGCGCTTCTCCACATTCTCGGGGAGGAGTGGGGCCACGAGGGCATCGCGATCTCGGACTGGGGCGCCACGCAGGACCGCGTGGCCGCCCTCCGGGCGGGCCTGCACCTCGAGATGCCCGGCAACGACGCCCACGACGAGCGGCTGGCCGAGGCGGTCCGGTCCGGCGCGCTCGACGAGGCGACGCTCGACCGGCGCGTGCAGGCGACCCTTGAGATGGCCCTGCGCGGCGACCAGCTTCGTCGCCCGGACGTCACGTTCGACGAGGAGATGCAGGCCGAGCACCACGCCCTCGCCCGCAGGGCCGCCGCCGAGAGCGCCGTGCTGCTCAAAAACGAGGACGACTTCCTGCCCCTCGACGCGTCGGCCGACCGGACCGTTGCCGTCATCGGGGCCTTCGCGAAGCAGCCCCGCTACCAGGGGGGCGGGAGCTCGCGCGTCAACCCGACGCAGGTGTCCGCCCCCTACGACGCCCTCGCGGACGCCCTGGGGGCGGACCGGCTCACGTACGCGGCCGGCTACCCGCTCGGGGAGGACGGGGGCGACGTCGAGGCGCTGCGGGCCGAGGCCGTCGAGGCCGCCCGCGCGGCCGACGTGGCCCTCGTGTGTGCGGGCCTCCCCCCCACCGCCGAGACCGAGGGGGCCGACCGCACCACGCTCCGGATGCCCGCGGCCCACAACCGCCTGATCGCGGCCGTGGCCGACGCGCAGCCCGCCACCGGCGTCGTCCTCTCGACCGGGTCGGCCGTCGCGATGCCGTGGCGCGACGCCCCGAAGGCCATCCTCGAGACCTGGCTCGCCGGCCAGGCCGGCGGCGCCGCGACGGCCGACGTGCTCCTCGGTCGCACGTCCCCGTCGGGCAAGCTCGCCTCGACGTTTCCGGCGCGGATCGAAGACACGCCCGCCTACCTCACCTTTCCCGGCGAGGACCGCGAGGTGCTCTACGGCGAGCGCGTCTTCGTGGGCTACCGGTACTACGACGAGAGGGACATCGAGCCGCTCTACCCGTTCGGCCACGGCCTTTCCTACACGAGCTTCGAGGTCCACGACCTGACCCTCAGCGCCGACGCGGCGACGAGCCGCGAGGGCGTTACGGCCCGGGCCGAGGTTACCAACACCGGCGACCGGGCGGGCCGGGAGGTCGTGCAGGTGTACCTCCACGACCCGAAGAGCCGGCTGCGCCGCCCGCCGCAGGCGCTGCGCGACTTCGAGAAGGTAGCCCTCGACCCGGGCGAGACGACCACGGTGCAGTTTGCCCTACAGGGCCGAGACTTCGCCGTCTGGGACAGCCGCCGCGACCGCTGGACGATCGAGAGCGGGGCCTACGAGGTGCGGGTGGGCCCCTCCTCGCGGGCCCTTCCCCTGCGGCAGACGGTGACCATCGAGGGGCCGCCCGCCGACCAGGGGCCGGTCCTCGACCGCCACTCGACCATCGACCAGTGGCTCCGGGACCCGCAGGGCCAGGAGGTGATCGAGCCGCTGCTCAACATGATGCAGGCCGCCATGGGCGGGGACGGCGACGAGATGGGCCTGTCGGACATCTTCGGGAGCCTGCCCCTCTCCACGCTTTCGTCGTTCAGCGGCGGGGCCCTCACCGACGAGATGATCGAGACGATGGTGCAGCGGGTCCAGTCGGCGCCGGAGGACGCCGACCAACCCGGCTCGTCCAACGAGTAGATCGGGGCTCGCTCGCCCCCCGCCGGCCGCGGGCATAAAAAACGGGGACAGCGGCGCGGTGCCACTGTCCCCGTCGATTGGGGTCTACTCTCCACGAGGGAGAGACCACTGAGGACCAGCCCAGCGGTTTTGTGCATCTGCCGTGCCAGGTACTCAGTATCGGCGAGATCTGGCAGAGGAAGAGTGCAAATCCACTAG
>JBDGQP010000127.1:0-3364 GCA_042218975.1 Salinibacter sp. | reverse complement strand
AAGAAGGCCTCGTGATCGGGCAGGTGGCGAAGCGCCGCGATCCGGAGGCGTGTAAGGGCCATATGGGCCGTGTTAAGGTCCACCGCCAGGATCCGCTCCGGCTCGTGGGTCAGGTAGTTCAGCACGTTACACCCGGCGGAGGAGATCGTGAGGATGCGGCTGGTGTCGTCGAGCCGCAGGGCCTCGGCGTCAACGCGCGGGTCCTCCCAGATTTGGGTGTATACGAGTCCCCGAAACCAGAGGGTGAAGAGCCGTTCCAGGAGACCGTCGCTAGAAAGGGCCTCGTGTCGGTGGACGGCCTGCCCGAGACGCGAGGCGGTAGAGGAGGGCAAGGCAGGGTCGCGGCTCAAGAAGGAGGAGACCGGTGCTTTTTGTTCGTCAGTAACCTACGAGCCTACCGTTACCTCGCAATTATTCGCAGGTTACCGGGCGATCATGCTTCGGGCCAGCCCTCTTGTAAACAAGATGTATTGTAAACAAGATGTAACGCAGCGCAGACGGTGATCGCCGCCCGGCACCGATCCGGGGCCACGTTTTCGAGGGAACATCGTCGACAGTGCCTCCCCCTTCGCGCAAAGCAGGCAACGGTTTCGAAATGAAGGGATAACGGTTACGATAACGATTTCTGCCCCGTTCTTGGCAGGTTGTATGCCGCGTTGGTATTCCCCGTCCCGCGGCCCGGATGCCTTCCGCTTCCCGCGACGCCGTACCGCCCCCGAGCGCCGCTTTACGCGTCGGGTGGTCCGGGCAGACACAGAGCGGCTGCGTCGGGTTGGAGAGCGGGGCCCAGTCAAGGGCAGCCCCATCCTTCGGTTCCGAACATCGCGCCCGAATACGTGACCAATCCTCATCACGCACTCCGGCATTACAAAACGGCCATCCGGGCCCTGTCGGACGGCCAATACGGCGACCTCACGGCCCGCGAGCGCCGGACCCTGATTCGCGTGCTCCGTGAACAGCGGCACCAGTTGCTGCGACGGGTACTCGCCGACGGGCCCGACGCGGATGCCTCGGTGTCCTCCGGAGGCCGTAGGCCGCTGGTGTCGTCGCCTCCACTGCTTGAATGATGTGCTGACCCGCCCGTGCCCGCACCGAAGATCTCGTACGCGTCGCCCGCTCGGTCCTCCATCCAGTCGGCCCTCATTCGCGGCCTCGAGCGGGTGACCGGCCGGAGGCAGATGGAGACCCGCTATGCCGCCACGCAAGCCTTGAACGCCGACACGTTCTGGGAAGGCGCGCTCGACCAGCTCGACGTAACTCTAGACGCCGATCCCGATCCGTCCACGGTCGTCCCAACCGAGGGGCCCTTGGTCGTCGTGGCCAATCATCCATTTGGCGTACTGGACGGGCTCGCGATCTGCCATCTCGTCTCGCTGGTCCGGTCTGACTTTCGGATCCTGGTCAACCGTGTCCTCTGCCGCGACGATCGGATCGAGCACCACTTTCTCCCCATCGACTTTACCGAATCGCGGGCGGCCCGAGGGCAAAACGTTCGCTCTATGAAGGCCGCGTTTGACCACCTTCGCGACGACGGTGTTCTGATCATATTTCCGGCGGGCGGTGTCGCGACGGCGACTCGGCCCTTCGGTCCCGTCGAAGAAATGAACTGGAAGCCCCTTCTAGCGCGGCTGGTGCACGAGGGAGAAGCCCCCGTCTTGCCCGTCTACTTCGCCGGGCGCAACAGCCGTCTCTTCCATCTCGTGAGTCAGGTGAGCCTTACCCTTCGCCTCTCGCTTCTTCTGCGCGAGACCCTGCAGAAGGCGGGGGAGACCCTCTCGGTGCGTCTCGGCTCGCCGGTGTCCTACGGCAACCTCGCCTCCCTGACGGCCCCGAACGACCTGGCTCGCCGGCTTCGGTCAACGACGCTCGGTCTCAACGAGAGTGGCCCCAACGCTGAAGAGAGCGTGTGAGCGAGAGACCCGTACGCGCAGTCCTGCGCTGGTAGGGGGGCGAGTCGCTTTGCCACCTGGGACCGCATCTTGTCACAAATTCGGAGGTAGGGCACGAATGGGGTCAATCGCTTGGCCAAGTGGCTCCTGATGGGACTCCAATCTCCAAAAAGTCGCAGGTCGCTTTCAACCCGTTGAACCAAAGGATTCGCTTCTCGGCGTCGGTCAAATCGAACTTTGTCGTCTTGATCCCGCCTGTGTCGATAGTGATGGTGCGTTCGCGAATGTGGGGCGTACTCGCGATCGTGTGGTACGAGGGCTGGTGGGACGTCTCAATCAGTTCGGTCAGAAAGTGAACCGGAGAGTCCCAGCCGAGATCGTTGTCTTCCAGAAGCGGCGCGAAGTGAAACCCGATCGTTCTCGGGTCCGGCTCCGACTCTGGGCTGTCCTCAGTGGCGGTCCCTGGCGTCCGGCATGGAAGGGGGTCGAAGTCAAATGCGGTGACCGGATAGGTGTACATCGCGCCTCCGTCGACGTATATGTCCCCGTCGATCTCGACGGCCTCGAACAGCAGGGGAATGGACATCGATGCTCGCACGGCCTCTCTCACGGCGATGTCGGGCGTGCAGGCATGGGAAAAGCGATGTGTTCCATTGGTATTTAGGTTGGCCGCGAAGACATGAAGCTCCCGGGCATCCTGCCGGTGGGCCTCCTCCCACTCAGTATTAGCGCTGTGCAGTTCCCGGAACGTGGCGTCGGCCGAGAGGGCTAGGGGGGAGCGTTCAATCCACGACGCCAGGGCTTCGGAGACGTAGTTTCCGTCGTAGAGCCCGTACCGTGTTGCAAGACGAATGGGATCCCACCCCGACTGGACTCGGCCAAAATCGAGATCACGCATGAGCCTGGCGATTTCCTCCGGGCTGTACCGCAGCGCCATCCCGAGCGCGAGCATGGACCCACCGGACGTGCCCGCAACACGCCGAATTCCATCGAGAAGTCCATCGACCGCGCCCATGCCCTGGAGGGCCCCGACCTGCGCGATGCTGCGCACGCCCGCCCCCTCGAACGCAAGATTCCGATAAGTGGTCACGACAGATGTGAGGCTCGGCAAGAGGAAGCGGATGTCTCGTGGTTCTACGGCCCGGTGGGGTCAAGTTGTCCCAGGTGACGCTCCCGATCAGGGACCCGACCCCTTGGAGACAGAGCGATCCCATCGGGACCCGGAGCCGCCGCCCACGCTCGGCGGGTGCTTTCCCTATCCGAGACAACCGCCCTCGGCGCTAAAGGTCGGAGTTGTCGTTTCTTCGGCTACGAACGGGTCGTAGAGGGGGGGGCGACTTCAAGGCTTGAGCTACCGACTCGGTCCCGGGCGGTCTCGTCCCGAACGGCCCGGCCCCGCGGCCTCCCGCTCTCTCGCGTCGACTCCCGCTCAACGAGCTCCGGCATGATTATCTCCGAGCGGAACGTCGGCGGCC
>JBDGQP010000126.1:21539-25173 GCA_042218975.1 Salinibacter sp. | reverse complement strand
GGAAACGGTCTTCATGTATTTCTTCACGGATCGGTAGACGCAACGCCCTGATTCCAAGTGAAATTGCCTCCACAGACGTCGTGCGTCGTGTTTTCGCTGATCAGGTTCTCGTCCGATATGCTCTACACGACACCGTCCCGAATGGCCTCGTCCACCGCGAATCGATCGGCCTCTCCGGCCTGAGCAGCCCGGCAACGAGTGCCGCGGGATTTGATTCCGGCCGGGAGGCACACAGTGAGCACTCCGCCGTCCTGGACCGTCCTCCGCGGGGAAGTGAACTGTCGTCTGCGACGGAGGGCGAGGCGGGAAACGCCCCCGGCGCCCCCGCCGGTCGGTTGTCGCTCCATCATCCATGTTCGCAGATCAAGAACTCCCTATGCTTACTCCTACTGTTTTCAGGACCTCCCTTTGGACCCCCCTCGTCGCCGTAGTTGCCCTCGCACTCGGCCTTCTGTCGTGCGACAGCACGGGGATGTCGGAGCGATCGGAATCGGCACCGTCCCCGGTGTCGCTCTCCTTCTCGGCGGAAACCGGCGGGGCGGCCAAGGCCGCCGGCACGGCCGGAAGTACGTCGGGCGACCTACGCACGAAAGACGTCACGGTGACGGGCCCAGACGGAAGTACGCTGAGGCTCGACAAGGTGCAGATGATCCTCCGCGAGATCGAGCTCAAGAAGGCCGACGCCGCGGAAAACTGCAGGCCCGACGAGGCGGCGGACGACTGCGAGGAACTCGAGACGGGGCCGATCTTGGTGTCGCTGCCCCTGAACGCGGACCGCCCCGCGGTTGTGATTGACACCACACTCCCTCCGGGGCAGTGGAAGGAGGTAGCATTCCAGGTGCACAAGCTCGAGGACGACAGTCCGTCGGCCCAGTCGATCCTTCAGGGCAGCACGTTCCCCCCCGACGCCAGCATTCGGGCCCAGGGCACCTTCACGCCGGCGGGAGGGACGCAGCGGAGCTTCACCTTTATCAGCGATCTCAACGAGGAGCGGGAAATTGAGTTTGAGCCGCCGATCGACGTCACGCAGGACGAGCCGACGAACATCACGTTCTCGGTCGACGTCGGCACGTGGTTCCGCGCACAGGACGGGGGCCTCGTCGATCCCAGCAAGGCGGGCGACGGCGGCCCGTACGAAGACCTCGTCGAAGAGAACATCGAGTCTTCCATCGAAGGCTTCGAGGACGACGACCGGAACGGAGACGATGACCAGGAGAACGAGGAAGAGGACGAAAACGAGGATGAAGAGGACGGTTCAGAGACGAAAACCGAAGTCAGTCTCAAGAACACCGGTCCCGATCCCAATGCGTCCGGCGAGGCCGAGTACGAGAAAGACGCCGATCGGCGGACGTTCGAGGTCGAGGTCGAAGATTTGGACGCAGGGACCTACCAGGTCGTCGTTGACGACACCACTCGTGGGGAGATCGCCGTCACTGCGACGGAGGAGGGCACGGAGGGCGAGGTTGAGTTCCGCAGCCCGCCGGAGTCCGGGCATCCGTCGCTGGACTTCTCTCCCGTCGGAAAACCGGTCGAAGTGGTCCAGAACGGGACTGTGTTTCTGGAAGCCGACTTCTCCTCCGGCGGCGGGGACGACGGCGGTGAAGCCGACGATGGGGACAAGGAGGTGACGGCTGACCTCAAAAACACAGGCCCCGACCCCGATGCGTCCGGCGAGGCGGAATACGAGGAGGGGGACGACCGGCGGGCGTTCGAGCTCGAGGTGGAAGATCTGAAGGAGGGGACGTACGATCTGGTCGTGGCGGACACGACGCGGGCCGAGTTTGAGGTCAATGAGGACGGAGAGGGGGAACTCGAACTCCGCGACCCGTCGGAGTCCGGGCATCCGCCGCTGGACTTCGTTCCCCTCGGGAAGAACGTGGCCGTGGCACAGGACAGTACCGTGTTCTTGCAGGTCGACTTCCCGACCGCTCCGGAGGACGACTAAGGAGAAACGGGCTGGGGAGGGGACTCCATCCCCAAAACCCGTGGGCGCCTCTCGTGTAGGAAGCGCCACCCTCCCCCGATTGGCTCCTCGTTTTCCGACGCCCTGTAGCTCCTGTGAGACGGCTCGATTTCCCGCTCGCCCGACTGTCGGTTCTCCTCGTCGTTTGTCTCGTGGTGGGGATGGAGGCCCAGGCACAGGCCCCCACCTCCTGTGACAGCAGTTACGTGACGGCGCGGAAGGCGTACTACGCCGCCGACTTTGAGACGGCCGCCGAGGTGCTGCGGGAGTGCCTCGAACGAACCGGCGTCTCGGACTCGCTGCGGGTCCGGATGTACCGCCTTCTGGCATTCGTGCATCTGGGCCGAAACGACTCGAAGGCCGCACGGCTGGCGGTCGAAAGCCTCCTGGACCTGCGGCCCGACTACGCGCCTGATCCCGATCGGGACCGGCCCGATTACGTAGCGCTCGTGCGAAAGGCCAAGGCGTCCAGCCAAACGGCGGCCGCG
The DNA here is from genome assembly GCA_042218975.1 of Salinibacter sp. Taxonomy (GTDB): domain Bacteria; phylum Bacteroidota; class Rhodothermia; order Rhodothermales; family Salinibacteraceae; genus Salinibacter. Next base: position 22,722 of record JBDGQP010000126.1, on the reverse strand, counting down.
GCGGAAGAGGACGAGAACGGGCGGCGCTGGGTCCGGTGGGGCCTCGGCAGCTTGGGCGCCGCCGCCGTCGGCACCGCCGCGGTGCTTCTGATCGGCGGGGATGGAGGAGACGGGGGCACCGAGCGGCTTCCCCGACCCGCCGCCCCCCCGGAGTGAGGTCTGTGAGGGCGGCGTTCCGCTGAGCACGGGCAAGGGGCGAGTGCCCACTGGACGATGCTTACACCAAGGAGTCGATCGAGACGACTGCCATGACGCGCTATCTGCTCATCGCCGTGGGGCTGATGATTCCGTGTGCGGGGTGGGCGCAGGTGCCACAGAACCTGTCGGCCTCGGCCGGAGATCAGGAGGTGACGGTGACCTGGGAGCGTCCCCAGGTCGATCAGGGGGACTTCGTCGTGTGTTACCGCCTGTATCGAGACACCACGTCCCTGTCAGGCACGGACCCGGGTAGTGTTTCGGACCGGCGGATCGCCGCGGTGGACACGACGGACACGGGGTCCCTCTCGTACACCGATACAGGCGTGACGAACGGGACCACGTACTTTTACCGCGTCACCGCGGAGACGGCCGAGGAGGAAGACCGACCGGTGTCCTGCGGAGGGGCGAACACCCAGGAGTCTGCCTTCTCGAACCAAGACCAGGCCACTCCATTCGCCCCCGTCGAGCTGCGGGTCACCGAGCCCAGCGTTCCGGTCTCCGAGCCCGTGGAGGCGGGCACGCCCGTGACCGTCACGGCACAAGGCACCAACGTCCCGGACGACGAGTCCGTCCAGCTCCGCTTCCGTCAGGGGGGGCAGGCGTCCTTTACGTCTACGTTGATGACCCAGACCGGGGACGAAGAGTTTACGGCCACGATCCCGGGCGCATCCGTGACGGCTCGGGGGGTCGAGTTCGCCGTTGCGACGCGGAATGATCGGGGGGATCCGGTCCGCGTGCCGGGCGAGGGGATTGCCTCGATCCGGGTCCAGGCCGAAGCCCTGTCGTTCACGCAGCCCGGCGGAACGGCCCAGTCGGCGTACCGGATGGTGTCGTTTCCGACGCGGCTGGAGGACTCCCGGCTGTCGGCCCTGTTCGAGGAGTCGCTGGGGCCCCCCGATCCGACGGAGTGGCGCCTCTTCTCGATGGGAGAGAGCGGAACGGAGGGCAGCTACACGGAGCGGACGGACATGAGCTCGCGGCTGGA
>JBDGQP010000126.1:17657-21529 GCA_042218975.1 Salinibacter sp. | reverse complement strand
TCAGTCGGAGCGGGGGCACCCCGAGGGCGGATCAGGGCACGACGATCCGTACGGATCGGCCCTACCAGATTCCGCTGCAGGACGGGTGGAATCTGATCGGCAATCCGTTTGCGTTCACCGTTCCGGTGTCGCAGCTCCGTGTGACGAACTCGGGGGCCACCCTCCAGGCGTCCGATCTGTTCGGGTACAACGGCCGTTTCGTCCCCAAGCAGGCCGGCGATGTTCTCGACGCGTACGCGGGGTACCTCGTTCGGCTTTCCGACGGGCAGACCGGGACGCTCGTCATCGACCCGACTCGCGACGCGTCGAAAGGGGCCGACCGGCCCGCGTCGGCGTCCCCGCCGGCGTGGCAGGTGACCCTCTCGGCCCGCGTCGGGCACGCCCGGGACCCCCACAACACCCTCGGGGTCGGTTCCGGCGCGCGCTCCGGCCTGGATGCCCGGGACGGCCGGGAGCCGCCCCCGATTGGCGACTTCGTGTCGTTGGCCTTCGGGGCCCCGGAGGCCCAGGATGCGAGGCTCTGGCGGGACATTCGGCCCGCCCGCCCGTCGCTGCAGACGTGGACCGCCGAGGTGCGGACCAATGTCTCGGGCCTCGTCACGGTCGAGGCCTCGCGGCTGGCGTCGGTGCCCGAGGAGAAGGCGGTGTGGCTCCAGGACCCGGCCCTGGACGTAACGCGCAATCTGAGGGAGAAGGCGCAGTACCGGTTTTCGGCCTCGGGGACCTCGTCGGCTCGTCGGCTCCGGATCCTCGTCGGGGCGCCGGCGGCCGTCCAGCGGGCGCTGGGGACGGAGAGTACGACCCCGGCGCGGGTGCGGCTCCTGCCCAGTGCGCCCCACCCGGTGCGGTCGCACACGACGGTGCGCTACGCCGTTCCGGAGCCCACCCGCGTAACCCTCCGGCTGTACGACCTGCTCGGGCGACAGATCGCGACGTTCGTCGACGAGAAGCGGGTGCGCGGAGGAACGCACACGTACAACTGGACCGTCGGGGCGGAGACCCAGGCACTGTCGAGTGGCACGTACATCCTTCGCCTGGAGGCCGGGGCCGTGACACGGACGCGTCGGCTCGTGGTGGTGAAGTGACGGGGCGACCGGGCCCGCTACCCCGAAGAGGGGGACAGCACGAACTCGATCGGGGTGTCCATGTCGGGGGCGACGAGAAGGGTTCGTTCGGTGGCGGCATAGCCGTCTTTGGTCACGCGAACGGTGTGCTGGCCCACGCGGAGGGTGAGCCGCTGTGGGGTGTAGCCCACTTGCTCGCCGTCGACCGTCACCACCGCGTTGGGGACGGGGGCGCCACTGGTCGCTCGGGCCGTGATGGCGACCTCCACCCGCTGGGTAAAGTCCACGGTCTCCTCGTAGCGCTCTCCCGCCTCCAGCTGGAGGTCCGTCTCCCAGCGGCCCAGGTCGGAGACCAGGGCGACCTGGTGGGCGCCCGGCGGAAGAGAGTCGGTGACCGGTCGGCTCGTGTTCTCGGCGCGACGCTCGCCGTCGATGATCACGTCCCCGGACGGAACGGCACGAAGGGTAACGACGGCCGGACGAGGGGCAAGTTCGGCCCGCACCGACACGGTGTCTCCCGCCGAGAGCCCCACGGTTCGCTCCGCCGGGCGCCGGTCGTCCATCCCGAGGGCGATCCGGTACGAGCCCGGGTTCAGGTCGCCGACCGTCACGGGAGCGTCCCCCACGAGCGAATCCCCCAGCCGCACGGCGGCCCCAGACGGCTCCGAACGGACGGTAAGCTGGGCGGCCGACGCCGGCGGCCGGGGCGAGGCGGCCTCTTCTTCCCGCGGGGCAGTCTCTTCCTGCGGAGCGGGGTCGCGAGTCGGCGACGGGGCGGCGGTCTTGGCGCGGGCCGCCGAGGAGGGAGGAGCGGCCTGTGCCGTCGCAGAGGACCCGGCCGGAGGCGAGGCCGGGCGCGTCTCCAACCTCGCCGTGTCCGCCGTGGACTGAGACCGAGGCCCGTCGATCGAGTCCGAGGGCGGCCCGCCGCCCTGAGGGGCACCGCCGCCCCGAGGGGAAGGGGTGCGGGCGGCCTGGACGGTCGAGTCCGGAAGGGCCGGCCCCGAGAGCGCAAAGGGGGGCAGGTCGAGGGCGAGCCGGACGCCGACGACGGTGCCGAGGAGGACGAGCACGGTGGCCAGGCCAACCCCGACCCACCGCGACGCCGATAGCGTAGAGGACGCGGCTGTCGAGGCCTCCGGAAGCGCGACGGCCTCGGTCCCGTCGGAGGCGGGAAGGCGGTCCAGTGCCGCCTCCGCACTGGGGGGACGGTCGGCCGGGGCCTTCGCCAAGAGGTCCATCACGACCCGCTCGAGCGACGGAGGGATCTCGGGGACGTAGGCGGAGGGAGGAGGGAACGACTCCTCCACGATGGCTCGCTGAATGACGTAGTCGCTCGCCGACGTGTCGAACGGCAGGCGGCCGGTGAGGGCCTCGTACGCAAGGAGCCCCACGGAAAAGAGGTCGCTGGCCTCCTCCACGTTTGACAGTCCCTCAATCTGCTCGGGCGACATGTACGCTACGGTCCCCAGGCGATCGTGGGTAGCGGTGATCTCGGCGTCGGACGCCAGGATTTTGGCCAGGCCGAAGTCCGTGATCACGGCCCGGCCGTCGGCGTCGAGCAGGATGTTGCTGGGCTTCAGGTCGCGATGCAGGACGCCCGAGGCGTGGGCGTGCCCCACGGCGTCGAGGACCTGGCGCAACAGGGAGAGGACCGCTTCCGGAGAAAGTGTCCCGTCCCGCTGCAACACGGCCTGAAGGGACGATCCCTCCACGTACTCCATGACGAAGAACAGGGCCTCCTCGGCCTCCCGAAGGGCGTAGACGTCGACGATGCCGGGGGCGTCCAGTCGGGCCAGGGCCTTCGCCTCCTCGTAAAATCGTCGAACGAACGTGTCGTCGTCGGCGAGGTGCGGGGCGATCACCTTCACCGCCACCGTGGCCTCGAGGGCCACGTCCGTGGCGCGGTAGACCGTTCCCATGCCGCCGCGTCCGACTACGGCGTCCAGGCGGTACCCATCGAGTATGTCTCCGACGTCGGGCACGGGCGAGAAGCGTTGGGCAGAAGCAAGAAGAGTGGGGGGCAGCGAAGCCGACTGCCCGGAGCGTCGGGGGCACGCTGAGCGCGGCCGACCGCGAGCGTCTGCTGCCCTCGGCGGCGATCAGACGTAGCGCCGGATTAGGTCGGTCAGGCGGCTTGTGAAGCCGTCGTACGGCGGGTAGAGGAGTCGGAGCCAGTCCGACCCGTAGGTGCGCCGGAGCACCGCTCGCTCGTTGGAGAACGCGCGGAAGCCGCGACGACCGCTTCCCCGACCGATCCCGCTCTCTCCCTTCCCCCCGAACGGGAGGCCCGGGTTCGCGAAGTGAAGGAACCCCTCGTTGATGCACGTGCTCCCGGCGGAGGTTCGGTTCAGGATCGTGTCGACGGTCGCGTCCCGCTCGGTGAACAGGTAGAGCGACAGCGGTGCCGGCCGCTCGTTGATGAAATCGACGGCCTCGTCGAGCGTCGAGTACGACCGGACCGGGAGGAGGGGACCGAAGATCTCCTCCTGCAGGATGCGGCTGTCGGCCGGCACGTCGGTGAGGACGGTTGGGGCCACGTAGTTTGTTGCTGCGTCGTGGTGTCCGCCGGCCGCGATCGTGGCGCCGCGCTCCAGGGCGTCGGTCAGCAGCCCGACGACGGCGTCGTAGTGGTCCCCGTGGACGAGGCGGGCGTAGTCGTCGCTCTGCCGCTGCGCGGCGGGCGTGGGCCCGTAGAATTCCTGAATTCGGGCGCGGAGGCGGTCGACGAGGGCGTCGATCTGGTCGACGAACCCGATCACGATCCCCGCCTGTAGAGCGGCGACGGTGTTCTTGCCCAGCGCTCCG
>JBDGQP010000126.1:11875-17647 GCA_042218975.1 Salinibacter sp. | reverse complement strand
GACGAGGGCGTCGTGGACGCGGCGCTCGGCGATAACGTAGTCGGGGGCGATGCAGGTCTGCCCCGCGTTCGTGAACTTGCTCCACGCGATCCGGCCGGCGGCCCGGTCCAGGTCGGCGGTGCCGTCGACCACGGCGGGAGATTTGCCGCCCAGCTCGAGGGTCACGGAGGTGAGGTGCTCGGCCGCGGCCCGCATCACGCGGCGCCCAATGGCCGGACTGCCGGTGAAGTAGATGTGGTCGAACGGCTGGGTTGTCAGGGCCTCGGCCACGTCCGGCCCGCCGGGCACGACGCTGATTTCGCGCTCGTCGAAGAGGTCGCCGATGAGGGCCTGCAGGACGGCGGCGGTGCACGGGGCGTGCTCCGAGGGCTTCAGGACGGCGCAGTTGCCGGCGGCGATGGCGCCGATCAGGGGCCCGAGCGTCAGGGTCACCGGGTAGTTCCAGGGCGCCATGATGAGCACCACGCCCTTCGGCTCGTAGTGCACCTCGGACCGGGTGCCGGCCAAGAAGAAAGGGGCGGACACGCGGTCCGGGGCCATCCAGTCCTCCAGGTGCGCGATGGCATGGTCGGCCTCCTTCGTGACGGCCTTGATCTCCGTGAGATCGACCTCGACCGGGGCCTTCCGAAAATCCGCCCGCAGGGCCGCCACGACCGTGTCGCGGCGCGCCTGCAGGCCGTCGGCTAGGCGCCGGAGCTTTGCCGTTCGCTGGGCCGCGGACGTTCGGCGCACCGTCGGAGCGTGGGCCCGCAGGCGGGACAGCACCGACGCGGGGTCGGCGTCGGTCGAGGGGGCAGAAGAGGATCGAGACGCCATTTTGGAAACGAACTCGGAGACAGAACGACGTGCGTTGAACCTCCACGGCGCGGCCCGTGATCCGGTGCTGATCGGTCGCAAACAACCCTTTCGCGTTCGGCGTTAATGTACTGCATTTCAGACTTGACTCTCGAGTACCTTCCACCAACCTCGCGACGGATATGGACGCCCTGCTGATCGTCGATCTCCAGAACGACTTCTGCCCGGGCGGGGCCCTCGCCGTGCCGGAGGGCGACGCGATCGTTCCGCTTGTGAACGACCTAGCCCGGGAGTTCGACCACGTGCTCCAGACCCAGGACTGGCACCCGGACGGCCACCAGTCCTTTGCTTCTTCCCACGCGGCGCACGCCCCCTACGATGTGATCGAGGTCGACTACGGCGAGCAGGTGCTCTGGCCCGACCACTGCGTCCAGGGCACCGAGGGGGCCGAGTTTCACCCGGACCTCGACACCACCCAGTCGGAGCTCATCGTCCGCAAGGGATTTCGGCCCGAGATCGACTCGTACTCGGCCTTCTACGAAAACGACGGGGAGACGGCCACGGGCCTCGCCGGCTACCTCCGCGAGCGCGGCATCGACACCCTTTATCTCTGTGGCCTGGCGACCGACTTCTGCGTGAAGTGGTCGGCCCTGGACGGGGTCTCAGAGGGCTTCGACGTCTACGTCATCGAGGACGCCACGCGGGGCATCGACCAGGACGGCTCCCTCGCCCAGGCCTGGGACGAGATGAACGACGCCGGGGTGCAGGTGGTCTCCAGCGAGGCGGCGCGGGACCTGGCGGTGGCCTGATGCGATATCCGAGCTCCAACTCCTGGCGTCGACGCACGAGGACGACTCCGCCACCCCGAGAGAGGAGAATTCTTTCCGTGAACGTACAATTTTAAAACGTTGAACGTTAGGAGGTTACGGAGAAATTCTCCTTGCATCAAGGCACTGCCCCCGCGCTGATCAACGGATCACACTCGGACCAGGAAACGGCATCATTTAGTCGTTCAGCCGGATGAGGGCCTTGAGGAGCGACAGTGTGGTCTCCAGGGGGGGCGCGTCGGTGTCGACCCGCACGTGAAACGGGTCCTCCAGGGCCGTAGGGGCCTGGTAGCGGGCCGACAGCATCTCGAAGTCCTCCGCCCGGGCGTCGGACGCGGTTGCCGAGTGGGCATCGCGGGTCGACAGTCGCTCGCGCAGCGTCGCGTCGGGCGCCGTGAGCTCGACGAACGCGTACGGGACGCCCGCGGCGCGGAGGGCGGTCCGCAGGCGGTCGCGCCGGTCGGGGTCGCTGTAGGTCGCGTCGAGGACCGTGCCCTCGTCGGCCTGCCCCCGGGCCACGGCGCGCTCCTGGAGGATCCGGTAGGTGAGGGCCGTCTTCTCCTCGTCGTAAAGGCGGGCCCGCTCCGCCGCCGTGCTGCGCCGATGGAGGGGCACGCCGGCCCGTCGCTTCCGGATCCGGTCGGACGAGAGGTGCGCCCAGCCGGTCGCCCGGGCCAGGGCGGCGGCCTGCGTGCTCTTGCCCGTGCCCGAGCGGCCGAAGACGACCACCACGAGGGGCTCGTCGCCCGCCAGGGCGTAGCGGAGGGCCCACTGGTAGCGCCGATGCGCCCGCCGCCGGCTCCGCGCCCGCTCCGCGGCCGGAATCTCGTCGTCCTGCGCCTGCAGGCCCTCCACCTTGCCGCGGACGTAGGCGCGGTAGCACTTGTAGAAGTCGATGAGGGCGTCCAGCTCGGGGTCCCCGAGCGCCTCGGCCATCCGGTGGGCGAACCGCCGCGCGAGATCGGACCGTCCGTGCAGGTCGAGGTCCATCGCGAGAAAGGCGATGTCGTTGGCGACATCCAGATGGCGGAGCCGCTCGTTGAACTCGATGCAGTCGTAGATGCAGACGCGTTCGTCGGTTAGGTGCACGTGCTCCAGCCGGAGGTCGCCATGCCCCTCCACGATCAGGCCCCCGGCGCGCCGCCGGTGGAGGAGGGCCGCCTTCTGGTCGTAGAACCGGTCCACGTAGTAGCGGAGCGCCTCGTAGACCGGCTCGGCGAGGAGAGAGCCGACGTGCCCGGCGGTCTGCTCGAAGTTTTCGTCGGTGCTCACGCGAAGATTCTCGATCCACCCGGCGGCGGCGATCTCGGGCCCGGACGGACGCTTCGTGTAGAAGTCGCAGAGCACGTCGGCGACCCGGTCGAGGTCGGCGGGCGCGACGGCGCCGCGCCGGAGGCGGGCGTGCAGGAAGCCCTCAGGATCGAGGTGGCGCATCCGCACGGCGTACTCCACCACCTCGCCGTCCGCCCGCGGCGGGTCGACCCGGAGCCCGCCGTCCTCGGTCGCGACGATCGGCACAACCCCCTCGTAGGTGGCCTCGCACAGGCGGCGGTTGAGGCGCACCTCCTCCTCGCAGTAGTGACGACGTTGCTCGAGGGTCGAGAAGTCGAGGAAGCCGAGGTCGACCGGCTTCTTGACCTTGTACACGCGGGGCGGCACGAGGGCCACGAGGGAGATGTGGGTCTGTCGGACGGTCACGGCCGCCGGGTCGTGCGGGTAGACGGCCGGATCCGCGAGCGCGTCCCGGAGGCGGTCGACCGACGAGGAGGAAGGCATAGGCGGGCCGAGGTCGAGACGAATGACCAGTCGGGGACGAGGCGCGACCGAGGGGGGAGGGGCCCACAGGCAGGCTCACCCGTGGAACGCCGTGCCGCGGTCCGCGTGCTCGGCGAGGAGGGCGGTCGGCTCAAAGCGATCGCCGTACTGGTAGGCCAGGTTGCGCAGGCGCTCGGCGACCTCGCCGGGCCCCTGCTGGTCGACGTACCGAAACGGCCCGCCGAGGAAGGGGGGGAACCCGAGCCCGAAGACGGCCCCCACGTCCCCGTCGGTCGGAGACCGAAGCACGTCGTCCTCCAGGCAGCGGACGGCCTCGTTGACCAGCATGAGGAGGAGCCGGTCCTCTACGATGCCGGGCGCCGGGGTGGTGCGGGGGGGCTGGCCGACATTCCGGTAGACATCCTCGTTGAGGGCCTTGCGGTCCCTGCCGTCCCCGTCCTCGGCGGGCTCGTAGTGGTAGAAGCCAATGTCGGCCTTCTGCCCCAGCAGGCCGGCGTCGGTGAGTCGGGTGGCGGCGTCGCTGATGTCGAGGCGCTCCGCGGCGAGGGCCTCCCTCATGACCTCCGTGATCTTGGCGGCCACGTCCATCCCGACGAAGTCGAGGAGCTCGTAGGGGCCCATCGGAAACCCGGCGTCCCGCATCGTCTCGTCGACGGTGGGCACGTCGGCGCCCTCCTCGAGGAGCAGGAGCGCCTCGTTCAGAAAGAGCGCGAGGATCCGGGTCGTGTAGAACCCGGGGCCGTCGTTTACGACGATCACCGTTTTGCCCTGCGTCAGGGCGAGGTCGTAGGCCGTCGCGAGGGTCGTCTCGGACGTCGCCTCGGTCGTCACCAGCTCGACCAGGGGAATGTCGGGCACGGGCGAGAAGTAGTGCATCCCGATCACCCGCTCCGGGGCGTCGACCCCGTCGGCGAGGTCGGCGATGGGAATCGAGGACGTGTTGGAGGCGAGGATGGTCTCGTCCGAGACGACGCGCTCGACCTCGGACAAGACCTGGTGCTTGAGGTCCAGATCCTCCGGGACCGCCTCGATCACCAGGTCGGCGTGGGCCATGCGCTCGTAGGAGGTGACGGGCACCACCCGCTCGGCCGTCCGGTCCCGCTCGAACCGGTTGAGGATGCCCTTCTCCTTCTTCCGGTTCATCGACGCCCAGACCTGCCGCGTGACCTGTGCCGCCTGCTTCAGGGACTGATCCTTTAGCACAACGTCCACGTCGTTGGCCGCCGTCACCTCGGCGATCCCGCCGCCCATCTGGCCCGCCCCCAGGATGCCGACGGTCCGCACCGGGCGGCCCTGGGCCGGACGGGGAGGGGTCTCCCCCTGTTGCTTGCCGAAGAACAGCTGGACGAGGGCCCGGGACTCCGGCGTGAACACCAGGTCGCCGAAGTGCCGCGTCTCGGCGTCCAGGCCCTGGTCGAGGCCCTTCTCCAGGCCGGTCCGCACCGCGTCGATGATGCGGGGCGGAGCGGGGTAGTTGCCGTGGGTGCGCGACTCGGTCCGCTGGCCCGCCTGCCGGTAGATGATGCGGCGGCTGACCGGGTTGTTCTCGAGGAGCGTGGTGGCGAGGGACCCTTGGTCACGGTCTACGCTGAGGGTGCCGTCGGCGAGCCGGTGGGCCGCCCGCTTGGCGGCGCCGTGCAGCCCCGGCGGGTGAATCAGGGCGTCGACGAGGCCGATGTCGCGGGCCTTCTCCGGGTACGTGTTTTTGCCGGTGAGCATCATGGTGAGGGCCTCCTGCACACCCACCAGGCGCGGCAGGTACTGGGTTCCCCCGCCGCCGGGCAGCAGCCCAAGCTGGACCTCCGGGAGGGCCAGCTTCGTCGCGTCGTGGGTCGAGGCAATCCGGTAGTCGCAGCCGAGGGTCAGCTCCAGGCCGCCGCCCATGCACGGCCCTTGAATCGCCGCGACCGTCGGAACCGACAGGGTGTCGACGCGCCAGAGGAGCCGGTGGGCGCGGCGGCTTACGGACCGCACCTCGGCGGGGGCCTCGAACTGCTCCAGCATGTTGAGGTCCGCGCCCACGACGAACGAGTTCTCCTTGCCGCTGATGAAGACCACGCCCGTCAGCCCACTGGCCGCCTCGAGGTGCCCGAGCACCTCCGAAACGCCGTCGAGGGTCTCCCGGGAAATCTTGTTGGCCGAGGCGTCCGGGTCGTCGATCCAGACGGTCGCCACGCCGCCGTCGTCAATCTCGAGGCGCAGGAGGGCGGTGGTCAGCGCGACCGACTCGGACATAGGCAGCGCGATAGGTGAGGGCAAGGCGAGAAGACGACCGCGGGGCTACCCCAGCCGTTCGACCAGCAGGGCGTGGCCCTGGCCGCCGGCCGCGCAGGCCGCCACGAGGGCCCATCGGCCGTCCTCCACGCGGAGCCGG
>JBDGQP010000126.1:0-11865 GCA_042218975.1 Salinibacter sp. | reverse complement strand
CGCGTGCCGGTGGCCCCGAACGGGTGGCCCAGGGAGAGCGAGCCGCCCCAGGCGTTGAGGCGATCCCGGTCGACGGTGCCGACCGCCGAGGCCCGGTTCAGGTGCTCGGCGGCAAAGGTGTCGGACTGCAGGGCCGCGAGCACGGCGAGGACCTGACCGGCAAAGGCCTCGTGCAGTTCGACGACGTCGATGTCGTCGAGGGTGAGCCCGGCGTCGTCCAGCACCTGCGGAATGGCGTAGGCGGGGCCGAGCAGTAGCTCCGTGCCGGGGTCCTGAGCCACATACGTGTAGTCGCGGAGGGCCGCCTTCGGGGTGAACCCGTCGGCCTCGGCGACCTCCCGGGCCATCACGAGCGCGGCGGAGGCCCCGTCGGTGAGGGCCGAGGAGGTTCCGGCCGTGACCGTCCCGAAGGGCTTCACGAAGGCAGGGGAGAGCCGGCGCAGCTTTTCGAGCGAGGTGTCGTCCCGAATGACGTTGTCGGTCGTAATCGGGTCGAAGTCCGGCGGCACGGCGGCGGGGCAGAGCTCCGGGTCGAGGTGCCCCTCATCTCGGGCCCGGGCCGCGCGGCGATGGGAGCGGAGGGCGTACTCGTCCTGCTCGCGGCGGGTGACGCCGAAGGCGGCGGCGAGGCGGTCGGCGCTCTCGCCCATGACCTCCCCGGTCGAGAACTCCGCGATCGAGGGCGCCTCGGGCACAACGTCGCCCGGATTCAGGCCCTTCAGCAACTGAAGATAATCGAGGGTCCCCTCGGCCTGCCGGGCCTCGAAGAGCCGCTTGCGGATCGGCCGCGGTACGCGGACAGGCGGGTCGCTCAGGGTCTCGGTGCCCCCGGCCACGACGCGGTCGGCGACGCCGGCCCGGATCAGGTCGACCCCGCTGGTGAGCGCCTGGTTGCTGGAGATGCAGGCCATCGTGACCGTGAAGGCGGGCACGTCGTTGGGAATGCCCGCCGCCAGGGCGGCCTCCCGCGCCACGTTGCTCGTCTGCACGTCCTGGACGACCGATCCCAGCACCACGCGGTCGAGCCGTTCCGGGGACAGGCCGGTGCGCGTCAACAGGCCGCGCAGGACCATCCGTCCCATGTCGTACGCCATGAGGTCGACGTATCCGGTGCCGGAACGCTGGAAGGGCAGGCGGCAGCCGTCGACCAGAACCGCGGTCTGGGGGAAGGACGGGGAAGGCATTCCAGGCGATGGCAGTTCGCGAGGAGGACGGGGGACGCGCCGGAAAAAGCGCCGCGTCGGACACATGACAGGGTAGCGCTCAGCGCCGCTAGGGTCAACTCTGCCGCCCAGTAGAAAAGTGGCTTTCCGGACAGCAGACATCTCCCCGCCTGCGAACCTCTCAGGAAAAGCAGAGTTGGGATGAGTCCGATCGACCATCCGTCCCGCCCTCCATCGTCCTCCCCTACGCCCGTGGCCTCCGCCCCTCCCGACGACACCTCTACACTCATCGGGCGGCAGCCCGTCCTTGAGGCCCTTGAGCGCGACGAGTTCGGGTTCGAAAAGATCATGCTGCGGCAGGGCGCGGGGGGCGAGCGGATCGGGCAGATTCGGTCGCTCGCGCAGGACCGGGGGGTTCCGGTCCAGTATGTGCCCGAGGCGCGGCTGCGGCACGAGTCGGACGGGGCGGCCCACCAGGGCGTGGTCGCCATCACGGCGCCCCTTCGGTACCGCGACGTCGACGGGATGCTGTCCGACATCGCCCCGACCTGGAACGACGTCAAGGCCACGTCGCCACTTCTGCTCGTGGTCGACCGGGTGACCGATCCCCGAAACTTCGGCGCCATCCTGCGGAGTGCGGTCGCGGCCGGCACCGACGGGGTGATCGTCCCGTCCCGCGAGATGGCCCCCCTCAACGCCGCGGCCCTCAAGGCCAGCGCGGGCACGGCGCCGCGGATCCCGGTGGCCCGCACCGACGACCTGCCGCGGGTCCTCACCCAGCTGAAGGAGCGCGGCTACTGGGTCTGCGGGGCCGAGGGCACGGCCGAGACCCCGTACTGGGACGTCGACTGGGCCCGCCCCATCGCGGTGGTGATGGGAAGCGAAGGGGAGGGGCTCGCCCCCGCGGTCGCCGAGGCCTGCGACGAGCTCGTGTCCATCCCGATGCGGGGCCCGGCCGAGTCGCTGAACGTGTCCGTCGCGGCCGGCCTGCTGCTGTTTGCCGCGGCCCGGCCCCGGATGGACCTCCCGGCCGACGTGAGCCCGTGACGAATCAGAACTGGACTGTGGCACGGACGCCGGGCCGTGTACCCCGTCCCGTAGGGACGGACGCGGGCGATCGACGAGGCAGTCGGGGGGCAGGTCCCGTCCCGCAGGCCGATGGTGAGGCTGCAGGCGCCGCCGCTCGGGGGACGGGGCAATGACCAGAAGGGACCTACCCCGGCGGCGATTCGGTCGCGGGCCGGTCGGACTGGTTGCGGGCGGAGAGGGTCTCGAGCCCGGTCCCCTGGTAGAGCAGCGCGAGCCCCCCGGTGAGGATGTAAAACACGAACTGAGCGGCGTGGGTCAGCACCGCGTACGTGAGGGCCGAGGCCTCCGGGACCCCGTAGAGGTGGACGAGCGCCTCGGTCGTGATGTAGTGGTAGGAGCCGATCCCGCCGGGGGTGGGCACGAGCATCCCGAGCGCCCCGATCGCCATGAGGGCCCACGCGTCTGTGAGGCCGATGCCGTGGGGCCCGGCCAGGTCGAGCATGCGGAAGGGGATGTAGGCCATCAGCAGGTAGCCGGCCCACATGCCGACGGTCGACACCGAGATGGCCACACGCCGCGGCGACCGGAGGAGCGTCATCATCCCGTCCGTGAACGAGAGCAGGGCGGGCTTCACGGTGTCCCGCCAGACCCGCCCGACCGCCGATTCCTCGTCCGCGAGGGCGACGCGGAGCCCCGCGGCCGCAGCCGCGCCGAGGACGAGCACGGCCAGCGTGCCCCCCACAATCCACCCGGTCGGCAGGCCGGCGATCGTGGCCCAGGCCGGCTCCAGGAACTGCTCGCGCAGGACCGGCAGCCGGTCGAAGAGCAGGGCGATGCCGCTGAGGAGCGCCAGGCCCAGGACGGCGGTGTCGAAGATGCGCTCCGAGACCACCGTCCCAAAGAGGCTGCTGAAGCGGTAGGACGAGCGGGCCGACATGTTGGCGGTCCGGGCCACCTCCCCCATGCGCGGGGCGACGTAGTTGACCATGTACCCGATCATGATCGACGAGAACGACGCCTCCAGGGTGTGGGTGGGGGCGGCCCGGTCCTCGTCGAGGGCGTCGAAGTCCGGCGTCGTCGGCAGCGCTTCGATCAGGATTTGCCAGCGCCACGCGCGGCAGAGGTTGCTGCCGAGCACCAGCACGGTAAGGGGCACGAGCCACCGCCAGTCCGCTTTCCAGAAGGCCGTCCCCATCTTGGTGAGGTCCACGCCGTAGAGGGCGAGGGCAAGCAGGCCGGCAGCCAGGACAAAACTGCCAATCTGCAGAAGTCGGCGACGAAGACGATCGGTCACGGTGGGCGGCCGCGATGGGGGGAGGCAACGAGCGGTCAGTCTCCGGACCGGAGGTCGATCACGTTCGCGGGCTCCGGCGGCGAAAAGGTAAACGGGGTGCCGGTGCGCAGCGTGTCGGGATTTACGGTGATGTTCCGGAGCCGAAGGTCGATGGTCGAGCCGCTGCGGTCGGTGGCCTGCATGCGCGTGACGATGCGGTCGGCCCGGCGCACCCAGAGACGAACGGACTGGAAGCGGGCGTCGGGCGTGGTGGCCGTCACGCCGAGGATCAGATGCGGGGCGCCGAGCCGTGTCGCGGGCGTAGTGGACTCGACCCGGTAGCGGTCGCTGGAGGCCGTGAGGAACGTTTCCGGGGTGATCGTCGACGCGCCGGTACCGGCGTCGTTGACGACGACCTGGCTGTCGGCAGGCGTATAGATCCACGTGGTGGCGCCGTCGGTCACGACGGTTTGGGTGGGCGTCTGCACGCGGTATTTGTTTCCGGAAAGTACGACCGATCCGGTGATCCGCATCGAGTCGTCCGCGAACTGGGAGCCGGTGACCTGCACGAAGGTCGCCCGGAGGCCCTCAAGCGCCCGGTAGGCCTCCGTGACGTCCGACAGCGACGGGTCCGCCGACTGGGCGCGCACGGGACCGGCGGAGAGAACCATGGCGGCGAGGGCCAAGAGGGCGACACATCGGTCCATCGGGCGGCACGGGCCAGAGAAAAACGGACGGAAAGACGAAGCGGGGGGGCTGGTCCCACCCCAGGGCGTTCCCAACGTAACGAGCGCCCGCTCAGATTATGCTCGGACCGGCCCAAAGATTCGAGGAAATTGCGGTCAAGGGGCCATTGGTTCCGTCAGCGGGTAGGAGGATCGCCGCTCGTGGACGGCACCGTTCGGGGTGAGGGTGCTTTCGTACAGGTGGAAGTGGTCGGGGCGGAATGAGGGAAGGGCCCCCGCCTCGTGCCGATCCAAGAACCGGTGGACGGCCTCGGCAGACACGTCGCCCAGGCGGGCGAGGGTCACGTGCGGGCGGTACCGCCGTTCCTCCGGATCGAGCCCCTCGGCCTCGAGGTGCGTACTGACGGACTCGTAGAGGGCGAGGAGCGTATCGGTCCGGTCGAGGCCGAGGATCAGAACGCTCGGGTGGCGGCGGGAGGGCAGCACGTCGAGGCCGTACGGACGACACTCCGGCGGGGGGCCGCCCACCCGACCGAGCGCCGCGGTGTAGCGGGCCGCCCGATCCGGGTCGACCTCGCCGAGGAACCGGAGCGTCACGTGGTACTGGTCGGGGGACGACCACCGGGCGTCCAGGGCGCCGGGCGCCCGAAGCCGCGCCGCCTGCGTGCGGAGGGCGTCGGGCGGATCGAGGGCAGTGAACAAGCGCATAGACCTCGCTCCCATCGTTTATGAAATAAGGGCGCGACGAGAAACCGGGTCGGAAGGAAGAGGTTCGATCGGGCGGTATTTGTAAAGATGTCGTATGGCAACCCGCTGCGCGATCGGGCCCCTCAATCCCGTGACCGAGATGCGACTGCAAAAGATCATTTCTGGTGGACAGACGGGGGTCGACCGGGCCGCCCTCGACGCGGCGCTGGCGCACGACGTGCCGGTCGGCGGGTGGTGCCCGAGGGGACGCCGCGCGGAGGACGGGGGCGTCCCCGAGCGGTACCCGCTCCGGGAAGCCCCGTCGGAGGCCTACGAGCAGCGCACCGCCTGGAACGTGCGCGACAGCGACGGGACGCTCATCATCACGGACGGCACCCTCGAGGGGGGCACGGCGCTCACGATGCGGGAGGCCCAGCGGCAGGGGCGCGCCGTGCTCCACGTCCGAACGCCCGACCCGGTCCCGGTCGAGATGATTCGGGCCTGGGGGGCGGACCACGACGTGCGGACCCTGAATGTGGCCGGCCCCCGGGCGAGTGAGGTCGACGGGATCTACGACCGAGCCCGGCTCATCCTCGACGCGTTCCTCCAGGAGGTGACGGCGAACGATCCCTCCTGATTCGGCCGCGACTACTCGGAGCGCTGCCCATTCGAGGCGCGGTGCCGCTCCGAGGCCCGACGGCGGTGGCGCTGGGCAAACAGGTCCTCCCCGGCCTCGACCCGCCGGGCAGCCCGCCAGAAGAGCCCGACGATGGCGAGCATCGCCACGAGGACGAACCCCCCGAGCGCGGGCCAGAGCGGCGCCTCGAACCCGAACTGCGAGGCCCGCATCTCCGGGTACTGGATCCACTGCCGCCCGAGCCAGGCCAGGAAGGCGACGCCGAGCCCGGCGAAGAGAACGGCGGCCCCTTTCAAGAGCCGGGCCGCGGAAGGAGACGGGTCGTGTGCATCCGGATCAGGCATACCGCGTTTTCCAGTTGGTGAGAGGGGGCCGCACGGGCAGGCCGTGGTCCCGCAGGTATTCCTTCGCTTCGCCGACCGTGTATTCGCCGAAGTGAAAGATCGACGCGGCCAGCACGGCGCTGGCGCCCCCGTCCTCGAGCCCCTCGCGGAGGTGGTCGAGCGTCCCGGCCCCGCCGGAGGCGATCACCGGGATCCGAACCCGCTCGTTGATGGCGCGCAGCAACTCCAGGTCGTAGCCGTCCTTCGTGCCGTCGCGGTCCATGGACGTCACCAGCAGCTCGCCCGCCCCCCGCTCGGCGGCCGCCTCGGCCCAGGCCACGGCGTCGCGGCCCGTGCCCTTCCGGCCGCCGTGCACGAAGACCTCCCAGTCCAGCGGGTCCTCGCCCACCCGCTTCGCGTCGATCGCGACGACGATGCACTGGTTGCCGAAGGCCTCGGCGCCGCGGGTGATGAGGTCGGGATCCTTCACGGCGGCGGAGTTGATGGCCACCTTGTCGGCCCCGGCGTGCAGCATCGCGCGCACATCGTCCACCGAGCGGAGCCCGCCGCCCACCGTGAGGGGAATGAACACCTGGTCGGCGGTGCGGCGCACCACCTCATGCATGATGTCGCGGTCCTCGTGGGTGGCGGTGATGTCGAGGAAGACGAGCTCGTCGGCCCCGGCGGCGTCGTAGGTCCGAGCCTGCTCCACCGGGTCGCCGGCGTCGCGGATGTCGACGAAGTTGATGCCCTTCACGACCCGACCGTCGTCGACGTCGAGGCAGGGGATGATGCGGTTGGCAAGCATGCCGAGGGCGGGGTTCGAGGCAGAGCAGAGAGGGAACCGGGCTCAGGCGTCGTCCGGGGCGGCGGGCTCCTCGCGGAGGGGAGCGGTGGAGAAGGTGTCGAGGTCCACATTCTCCTTCTCGTGCCAGGCCCAGAACTGCTGGCAGGGAAAGCGATTCTCGTAGAGGGCCGTGCCTACGATGACCGAGTCGACCCCGTACGGCTCGAGGGTCTGGATGGAGAGGAGGTCTTCGTAGTCGCCCACGCCGCCGGAGGCCGTGATGCGCGCCTCCGACAGGGCGGCGCCGAGCGTGCGGTAGGCCTCGATGTTGGGGCCCTCCATGGTGCCGTCGCGGCTGATGTCGGTGTAGATAAATCGACGGACGCCCCGCCCCTCCATCTCCCGGGCGAACTCGACGGCGTCGAGGCCCGATCCCTCCGTCCAGCCCTGCACGCGCACCTCGCCGTCACGGGCGTCGAGCCCCACCACGACGCGACGTGGCGAGAAGGCGTCGACGGCGGCCTCGACCAGGTCGGGGTTGCGGACCGCGGCGGTGCCCAGGATGACGCGGTACACGCCCATCTCGAGGGCCTGCTCGATCTGCTCCATCGACCGGATGCCCCCGCCCAGCTGAATCGGAATGTCGAGGGCGTCGCAGATATCCTGAATCACGCCCCGATTATTTTCGTCGTCCCCGCGGGCCGCGTCGAGGTCGACGACGTGGAGCGTGCGGGCGTTCTGCACGCGCCACAGCTTCGCCATCTTGACCGGGTCCTCGAAGTAGACGGTTTCCTGGTCGTAGTCGCCCTGGTGGAGCTGGACGCAGCGGCCGTCGCGCAGATCGATGGCGGGGATGATGAGCGTCATGTGCCGGACACGGGAAAGGGGAGAGACGAGGCGATTCGGGAGGGGCGACGATCGGGCGTGCGAGCACCGCGAGCCGCGACTGAACTCGAAGGGAAGGTGCCGTGCGTGCTTACTCGCGGGCCGGGGCCAGTGGTTCTGCGCGGGGACGCGGTTGAGCCCGGCCGCTGCACGCAGGGGAGGGCCGCGGGCCGCCACGGAGAAAGAAGGCTCGTGCGGAGACGGACGCCGGTCCCGCCCGTCAGGCGGCCGAGACGCGGTGAACCGGGAGGGTGGCAAAGTTTTCCAGGAGGCGGAGGCCGGGGGCCTGCGACTTTTCGGGGTGGAACTGCACGCCGTGGACGTGCTCCCGCTGTACGACGGCGGGGAAGTCGTGGCCGTAGGTCGTTGTGGCGAGCACGTCGTCCGGCGCGTCGGCCACGGCGTGGTAGGAGTGCACAAAATAGACGTAGGCCGGGTCGCCGGTCCCCTCGAGCAGGGGGTGCTCGCGCGTCGGGGCCAGGGCGTTCCAGCCCATGTGGGGCACCACCAGGTGGTCGGCGGCCCCGTCGGCGGCGTCGTGAAAGTGCTCTACGCGGCCGGGGAGCACGCCGAGGCCCTCGTGCACGCCCTTTTCGTGTCCGGTCTCGAACAGCAGTTGCATGCCCACGCAGACCCCGAGGAAGGGAGTGCCCGCATCGATGGCGTCGTGGATGGGGCCCTCGAGGTCCCGGCGGCGGATCTCGTCGATGCAGGCCCCGAAGGCGCCGACGCCGGGCAGCACGAGGCGCTCGGCGTCCCGCACGGCGGCCGGGTCGTCCGTCCGCAGGACCTCCGCCCCGACCCGCTGCAGGGCTTTCTCAATGGAGCGGAGGTTGCCGATGCCGTAGTCGATGATTGTGACCATGAGCGGTGGGAGAGCGGGAGTTTGGGAGCGCGGGCGTGGGGTGTGGGGAGGGACGCGCCGATTCGATCCGTAAGGCGTGACTCGTGAGCGGCGGCGAGGCCCCTTCACGCATCACGAGTCACGCATCACGATTCACGAGTCAGCGACTCCCTGGACAGGGGCGGCGTGCCAGGGAAACGACAGATGGGTATGGGGCTGGCTACTCTTCGTTCAACTCCTCTGAGCGCTGGGTGGCGGTGCCCACCGCGTTGATGAGCATCGTGCGGAGGCCGTGCTGCTCCAGGGACGAGACGGCCGCGATGGCGGTGCCGCCGGGGGTGGTGACCTCGTCCCGCAGGATCGCCGGGTGCTTGCCGGTCTCGATCGCGAGCTTCGCGGCACCGTAGACGGTTTGGGCCGAGAGCTTGGCGGCATCCGAGCGGGACATCCCCTGCTTTACGCCGGCGTCGGTGAGCGCCTCGATGAACATGTACACGTAGGCCGGCCCGCTTCCGGACAGGCCGGTCACCGCGTCCATGTGCTCCTCGGGGACGGTGACGACCTCGCCGACCGCCTCGAAGATCTGGCGGGCAATCTCCAGGTGGTCCTCCGAGGCGTAGGTCCCGGCGGAGAGGGCCGTGGCACCGGCGTCGACGAGGGCCGGGGTGTTCGGCATCGCACGGATTACCGGCTGGTCCTGCCCGAAGCCGAGCTGGAGCCGTTCGGTGGTGATGCCGGCCAGGACGCTCACGACGAGCACGTCCCGCTCGATGTGGTCGCGGATGTTGGTGACCACCTCTGCTCGGCTCTGGGGCTTGATGGTGAGGAGGACGACGGAGGCCGCCTCGACCGCCGCCACGTTGTCGGTCGTGGTCTGGAGGCCCGGAAACTCGTCGGCCATCGTGTCGAGGGCCGATTCGGTGCGCCGGGTGGCGATCACCTGCTCGGGGGCAATCAGTTCGCTTTCGATCATGCCGCCGATCAGGGCGCGTCCGATGTTTCCGGCCCCGATGACGGCGACGGTTTCGTCGGAGAGCATAGAAGGACTGGGCGGTAGAAAGTTGACGCGAGAACGGTGAACGGCGACGTGCGAGCAGAAGACGGGGCGCCCCCACCAACCCCGAATCCCCAATCTCCCCTCCACACTCCCCAATCCAAAATCAGGAGAGGGATCCCTTCGTCGAGGCCACCTCGGCGTGGGACGCGCTCCGGCGTACGGCCTGCCGGAGGGCCCGCGCCGTGGCCTTGAAGAGGGCTTCGATCTTGTGGTGGGCGTTGTGGCCGTGGAGGACGGTCTGGTGCAGGGTGCAGGCCGCATGCTCCGCAAACGAGCGCCAGATGTGCGGCACCATCTCCGTGGAGAGGTCGCCGACGGAGGGCCGCTCGAACGACGCGTCGAGGCGGGCGTAGGCCCGGCCCGACAGGTCGAGGACGGCCCGTGCCAGGGCGTCGTCCATTGGCACGTAGGCGTGGCCGTAGCGGGCAATGTGGGCCTTGTCGCCCAGCGCGTCCCGGACCGCCTGACCCAGGGTGATGGCCACGTCCTCGACGGTGTGGTGGTCGTCGACCGACAGGTCGCCGTTGCATCGCACGGTCAGGTCCAGCCCGCCGTGTTTGGCAAAAAGGTCCAGCATGTGGTCGAAGAATCCGACGCCCGTGTCGACGTCGTACTGGCCTCCGCCGTCGAGGCCGAGCTCGACCGTCACCGAGGTCTCGGCCGTCGTCCGCTCGACCGTGGCGGTGCGGGGGGAGAAGTCGGGGGCACCCATCTCAAAGGACCGATTGGCCGAAGAAGAACACCTTCATAACAAAGCAAACGCACGCCCCAGTCGCGTAGGTTCTCCGTTCGACCTTCGTGAAGAATGCGTGATCCGAGGCGGGGGTCGGGACGGCGGTGGCCCCTCGCCGCGGTCGGCGCCCGGTTGAGCCGTTCTTTTCACGACGGGATCACGCGTGATGAACACGCAGATCGGCCCGCTGGTTCTTATGATGCGAACGGCCTCCTGCTTCGTAATCTCAACCGACACTCGTCGATCATCATGGCCACCTACAGCGACGCCGACTTCGAGGACAGCCGCTTCGACTACGGGGAACGGGTGCGCATCCTGCTCCGTCACCCGAAGCTCGGCGGCGTCTACGGCGAGGCGGAAGGCACCTGTGCCGCCCGCGAGGAAAACGTCGAGTTCGAGGCGCGGGACGGGAGCATGCGGACCAAAACCCTCGTGTGGCTCAAAGAGATCGAGGGCTACGAGAAGCCGCACGAGGACCTGCCCGACACGACGACGGAGGTCGACGAGGCCTGGTTCGCCGAGGAGGCCCTCCGCAAGAAAGAGGGGGACCCGCTCGACGGCGTGAGCTTCAACTAGGGCGTCGGACGTCCCGGTCAGGCCTGCGTGTCATCGGCCGCGGACCCCACCCCTGCGCGGTCTGTGTGTGTGTATTGTGTGGCGCGTATTTCGTATGTTTCGGTCCATTCCCCGACGCGCAGTGCGACGCACGCGACACGGAGTCGCACCACGACCCCCTGTGTTCGGGATCATCGCCTGTAAGCACATCTTGTCCTGATGGCAGATTCGTCCTCTTCGGAGCGTCTTCTTGTCACCTCGGCCCTCCCGTACGCCAATGGCCCCGTCCACCTGGGCCAGCTGGCGGGGGCGTACCTGCCGGCCGACCTCTTCGTGCGCTACCAGCGGCTCAAGGGTCGCGACGTGGCCTATATCTGCGGCTCCGACGAGATGGGCGTGGCGGTGCTGATGCGTGCCATGCGGGAGAACCGGTCGCCCGAGGAGATTGTCGACACCTACCACGCCCAGATTCAGGAGACCTTCGAGCGGTTTGGGATGAGCTTCGACTATGACCCGGAGGCGGAGATGTTTTTGGCCGATCGGTTCGTGATCGGCACCTGCCCGGTGTGCGGGTACGACGAGGCCTACGGCGACCAGTGCGAGCAGTGCGGCTCCACCCTGAGTCCGACGGAGCTGGAGGACCCGCGAAGCACCCTCACCGACGCGACGCCCGAGCTGAAGGAGACGACCCACTGGTACCTGCCGCTCGAGGAGATGCAGCCGACGCTGGAGGAGTGGATCGGCACCCACCCGGAGTGGAAGAACAACGTGCTGGGCCAGATCCAGAGCTGGTTCGACGACGGGCTGAAGGACCGGGCCATCACCCGCGACGTGCCCTGGGGCGTGCCGGTGCCCGACGACGTGGCCGAGCGCCACGGCCTCGACGCCGAAGGCAAGGTGATCTACGTCTGGTTCGACGCGCCCATCGGCTACATCTCCGCCACCAAGGAATGGGCCATCGAGCAAAACGCCCCGACGAAATGGAAGGCGTACTGGCAGGACGAGAACACCCGGCTCGTCCACTTCATCGGCAAGGACAACATCGTCTTCCACTGCCTTACGTTTCCGGGCATGCTCATGGCGCACGGCGACTTCGTGCTCCCGGACAACGTGCCCGCCAACGAGTTTTTGAACCTGGAGGGCCGGAAGCTCTCCACGAGCCGCGGATGGGCGGTGTGGCTGCACGAGTACCTCGACGACTTCGGC
>JBDGQP010000125.1:0-6344 GCA_042218975.1 Salinibacter sp. | reverse complement strand
AGGAGCTGGGCGCCATCACCGGCGAGATCACGAACGAGGACGTGCTCGACCAGATCTTCTCCCGGTTCTGCATCGGGAAATGACGACGGACCGCAGGCGCCGCACGGCCGTTTCACGCCCTCACGCACCACGCCTCACGTCTTCACGCCTCGTTCAGCCATGAGCACGCACACGAAGGATCGGCCCGGCCTGTCGTGGAAGGCGGTCTGCGAGGACCCGAATCTGCAGGACCTCCCCTACAAGATCGAGACGAACGATCGGGGCCAGATCGTCATGAGCCCGACGCACGCCTGGCACGGCAAGTACGCCTTCCGAATCGCGCAGCGCCTGGAAGAGGCGCTTCCCGAGGGGGAGTCGTCCGTGGAGATGGCCATCCGGACGGGCAGGGGCACGAAGGTGGCCGACGCGGTGTGGTGCACGGCGGCCCGCTGGGACGAGATCAAAGACGCGTGCGACGTACCGGTGGCGCCGCAGATCTGCGTCGAGGTCCGCTCCCCGACCAACACCGACGAAGAAATCGACGAGAAGCGCGCGCTCTACCTCGAGGCGGGAGCGGAAGAGGTCTGGGTCTGCGACGAGGAGGGCCGGCTCACCGTCTACGACGACGAGGGACAGCGGGACGCCTCGCGCCGGGTGCCGTCGTTCCCGGCCCGGATTGAAAAATGAGCCCCTGGCCGTCAGTGATCAGTTCTCGGTGGCCTCCGGCACCTGGTGGTAGAAGCTGTGGGGCGGGGCGCCGCCGTCCTCGTCGAACATCAGGAAGCACTCGTTGAGCCACTTTACGAACCGGTCGGCGTGTGCGCTCGTGCCGATCGGGTACTGCCGCATCCGCCAGCGGTTGTCGGGCGAGTCGTTGTAGTAGACCCCGCCCGCGTTGTACGCACACGCCACCTTCGGCGGGTCGAGGTGCGTCTCCTTCCACTGTCGGGCAATGTAGGCCGTGCCCGCCCGGATCGAATTGCCCGGTGTCAGCAGCCAGTCGCGATCGATCTCCTCCTCGCCCAGTACGGTTTGGGCCGTCGAAATAAGCGTCTGCATCAGGCCGACCGAGACGCGGTCCGGCGTCTTTGCGTCGGAGACGTAGCCCGGTTCCTCCCGCGTGGCGTCGGGCTGGCCGTCCGACTCGGTGCAGATGGTCGAGACGATCAGCTCCACCGGCACGCCGAAGTCCCGGGCCCACTCCCGGATCGCGCCGCCGAAGTCCGTCCACACCTGCCGCACGGTCCGCGGCGGGCCGCCCCACACCTCCGGGGCCTCGGTGCTCTCGACGAGGAGGCCCTCGGGGGCGAGGTGCCACTCGACGCTGTCGCGGAAGGTGTGGGGCTCGGCGAGCTCGGGGACGAGCTGCTCGATGCGGGCAACCCCGTGGTCCGAGAAGAGGGCCGACCACGTCCGCGGGCCCACGATGCCGTCGACCTTGAGGCCGCGGCTCGCCTGGAAGTCCCGCACCGCCGTTTCCGTCGTGCGCCCGTAGAGGCCGTCGATGGGCCCCGGCGAAAAGCCCCAGGTGTCCAGACGCCGCTGGACGGCCTCTACGTCCGAGCCGCGGACCAGGGGCAGGCGATGCGAGAGGAGACGCGTGTACTCGGCGGGCATGGGTCCGTGGCGTCCTGAGCGGAGGAGCCGGCTACGAGGAGCAGTCCAGCCGCGTGCGCTGACGCACCACCTGCCGGCGCAAACGGGGAAGAGCCTCCTGGACCGTGCTCACGGAGTCGGGGACGGAAGGAGCCTCGTCGAGCACCGTGCGGATCGAGTCGAGCGCCGAGCAGACCTCGTCGTCGCCAGCGGGGGCGTTGAGGAGCCGGGGCTGGAGGAGGGCATACCGGGCCGTGGCGACGTAAAAGGGCGGCGCGGCCGCCCCGGGGGCGGCCCTGCGGTACGTGCGGCCGAAGTCGAGCAGGCGCCGGGAGACGGCCCGGGCCGAGTCGCCGGTCAGCAGGTCCTGCAGTTGGCGGAGGGATTCGGCCCGGTTCGTGTACCACTGCGTCCGGTCGCCCCCCGCGATGGTCCAATCGGCTGCCCCCTCGGTCTGTCGGATGCCCGCGCCGAGGTGACGCGCCGCGCATCGGAACCGGGTCCTCGCAGTCGAGTCCGCCCCGGCCTGTTCGGCCTTTCGCCCCAGCCGGTAGCAGGCGTCCCCCTTCAGGAGATGCATCTGGTTGCACCGGTCGTCCGCCGGCCCGCAGGAGACCTCCGTGGCCGCGACCTCGGCGAACCGGCCCTGCCGGTGGGCCTCCTTCGTGGACTGGAGAATGCGCGGGCCGCACCCGGCCAGAAGCAGCCCGGCCGTGAGCATGCCTGCGAGAACGACGTGAAGAGCGCGGGTCGAGCACCTCATGGCGGGGAAGGGGGAGTCCAGGGAGATGCGCGTCGGGGAGGGCACGGCCGATCTTTACGAGGAAGCCCCGTTCGGCCTGAGATCCGCCCGCACGGTGTCGAACAGCTGCCGGAGGGTGGAGGCGCTGATGCCCTCGGCGTTTCGGAGGGCGTCGACCATCGTCACGATCGCGTCGAGGTCGCCCCGGGCGGCCTCGTCGGTGTGAAGCGTGTCGATGGCCGCTACGGTGGTCTCGTAACCCCCCGTGTCCGCAAAGAGCGAGTCGTCGAGCTCCTCTCGCAGCTGCAGGTCGGCCGCCGCCCGGTGGAGGGCCGCGACGCCCTTCTCGAACTGCTGGCGCGAATCGAATCGATCGCTGTAGCTCGACCAGAGCGACTCCATCTCCTCCGTCGACAGCAGCGTCTCGGCCGTGTCCTCCAGGAACGGCCGGTCGTTGGCCTCCAGCTCCTCGCGGAAGGCGTCCTTCATGATCGGCGTGCTAGACAGCAGCGTGAATCCGGTGTTGGCGTCGATGCGCTCGACGGGCAGGTCCGCCGGCTCGAACGTCAGGTGAAGGATGCGCCGCTTCCACCGGTCGTAGACCTGCTTCTTCACCGTCGTCGCCACGTTTACGATGCTTCCGATGAGGGGCAGCGGCTCGACGGCGGCCCCGAGCACGTTGCTGAAGGCCCCGAGCGCCCGCTCGGTGACCGTGCGGACGGGATTGTTCTTCCGGAACCGGTCGAGCAGCTTCTTCCCCTTCCGGAGGGCGTCCTCGACGCTGTTCGCGTCCAGCAGGCTCTGCACCGTGCCGATGCCATCCTGCAGTTCCTGCGTCAGAGAGGCGAACCGCCGCCGGAGGGACTTCGGCAGCACGCTCCGGGCCACCTCGGCGATGGACAGGCCCTCCTGGAGACGGGCGAGAAGCGTCTGTGCCTCCTCCTTGCGGGCCGGTGCGGGCCGCGCGTCCGTCGAGGAGGCGGGCGAGGTCGACGCGGGGGACGAGGTCGACGCAGAAGACGAGGTCGTTGAGGCCGACGGGGAGCCGGAGCCCCCCGAGGACGCCGCCCCACTCCTGCGACCTGAGGCGGACGCGGCGGACATGGTCTCCATCACCGACGTGAGATTCCGCTGCGAGTCGCGCGAGGAGCGGCTTCCGAAGTAGAAGCCGAGTACGGTGCTCACGACGGCCGTCAGGAACTGGGGGACGCCCCCGACCCCCTTCACGCCCACGTACCCGACCGCAAATAGCACAATGAGGAGGGCGAGCGTCGAGCGCACGCTTCCCACGGGAATGCCCATGGGACAGTCCGCGTACAGCTTCAGGTTGTCGGTCTCGCGGCAGGCCTCGTAGAAGTCGTTGCGCAGCCGATGGAGGTAGAAGACCAGCCCCCCGAGCGTGATGATCAGGATGAGGACGAGCCCGATGTTGATAATGCTGTCGGCCGTCATAAGAGCCCTCCGAGCCGTGGGAAAACGAGGGACGGGAGAAGGGGACCATTCCGGCAGCGAGAAGGGAGAAGGAACGCCGCCGGAAATCACACTGCACCCAGAAAAATCAAGAAGCAATGAACTCGCTTACAATTAATTTTTAGTTAACAATTGGAACGAGCCGCGAAGTGCACGTCCTGGGCGGGCGTGCCGTCCGTCAAAACAGGTCGGGGGATGGCCCGTTCGAGCCGGCGATCGTTTCCGTTTGCCGACCGGGCCCCCTGCGGCCCCTTGTTATAAAGGCCGGCATTTGGACCGAACCGGTTCGCATCCGGGCGGCCGACGCCCCCCAACGACGCGGCCTCCGTGTTATCCCTCGCCCCCTCTTTCCGAGAGGCCGCCCCGGGAACAGAGAAGACGAGAAGGAGGTCCGTTAGCATCCCGGCGTCGTCGGGTCCCCAGGCCGCACGTCACGACGGCCCCTCTCACACCAACCGAACTCCATGTCCACGCTCCCGGATTCGTTTTCGCCTTCGCCCGCAGGGCTCGCGTCGGACGAGGACCTGCAGCTCACGAAGCTGGAGACGGCCTTCATCGTGGGCATCGTCGGGTGCCTCCTCTTCGCCACCTGGCAACTGGGCGACCTGCTGGTGCACGAGTGGCTGGCCGGATGGGTGGGCGACAGTGCCCTTCGGGAGGACATCCTCTACTACGGCGTGGCCTTCTCGGCCGCGATCGCCGCCCTCGCGACCACGACCCGCTCGGCGTTCTACGGAGGCCGGTTTGGGCGCACCCTCAGCCGCGCGCTGCTCTGGTACGGCGCGCTGCTTTTGATCAGCGTGTCCGGCATGGGGGCCATCGAATACCTGCCCGAAGTGGCCTCCGGACTGGTGGGGGCAGCGCTGCTCGTCGGGGTCGTATACGTGCTTCAGCGGCGGTACTTCACGAGCGAGCGGATCACCCTGCGGCGCCTCCGCAACGACGAGTGTCCGGAGTGCGGGGAGCCGATCCGTACCAGGGCGCGGTTCTGCTCCCACTGTGGGGGGCGGGTGGGAGGCACGTGCCCGGACTGCGACGGCTACGTGTCCCGCCACGACGACTACTGCGCCTCCTGCGGCCGGGCCCTGGGGACGACCTGAACGAGAGCCGGGACCCGTGGACTGTGTCCGACCGCTTCCCGGAAGTGCTCCTCGTGCCGCCCCCGATGCGACGTGCCGCGCCGGCCCCCGGAGTGCGGCACGAGGAATCCTTGCGCGGCGCTCCCCGTTTTGTCCGTTGCACCGACACGGGCTCTGCCTGCACCCCGGCACGCGCTTTTGGCAACGACTGCACCGGACCATGCACGCCGACTACTTCGAGTACGACGTCATCGTGGTAGGGGGCGGCCACAGCGGCAGCGAGGCGGCGGCCGCGGCGGCCAACATGGGCGCCGACACCCTGCTCATCACGCTGAAGCTCAGCCAGATCGGACAGATGTCCTGCAACCCCGCCATCGGCGGGATCGGGAAGGGCCATATTGCCCGCGAGATCGACGCGATGGGCGGCCTGATGGGCACGGTCACCGACCGGGCCGGGCTCCAGTTTCGGATGCTCAACAAGAGCAAAGGGCCGGCCGTGTGGGGGCCACGGGCCCAGTGCGGCCGCGAGGAGTACGCGGCCTGTATGCGGGAGGAGCTGGAGGCGATCGAGAACCTCAAGATGCGGGCGGACATGGTGACGGAGGTCCTCACCACCGACGACGGTGAGACGGTGACCGGCGTGCGCACCAACCTCGGGCGAACGTTCCACGCGCCGTGCGTCGTCCTCACGACGGGCACGTTCTCGAACGGTGTGATTCACGTGGGGGAGCAGAACTTCGGCGGCGGCCGGATGGGGGAGAATGCCTCCCACGGCATCACGGGCTGCCTGCACGACCTCGGCTTCGAGAGCGGCCGCCTGAAGACCGGCACCCCGCCCCGCGTGGACGGCCGCTCCATCGACTACAGCGTGATGGAGGAGCAGCCCGCCGACCCGGACGCCACGGCGTTCTCGTTCCTGACCGACGCCCTGCCGCCGGTGAGCGACCAGCTCTGCTGCTGGCTGACCGACACGACGCCGGCGGTGCACGAAACCCTCCGCACCGGTTTTGACCGCAGCCCGATGTTCACGGGCCGGATTCAGGCGAAGGGGCCGCGCTACTGCCCCTCGATCGAGGATAAGATCGACCGCTTCTCGGAGAAGGACCACCACCAGCTCTTCCTGGAGCCGGAGGGGTACCGCGTCGAGGAGGTGTACGTAAACGGCTTCTCGACGAGCCTGCCGGAGGAGGTGCAGTTCGAGGCGCTGCGCAAGGTGCCGGGCCTGGAGGACGCGCACATGCTGCGGCCCGGCTACGCCATCGAGTACGACTTCTTTCCTCCGTACCAGATCCAGTACAGCCTGGAAACGAAGCATGTTGACGGTCTCTTCTTTGCCGGCCAGATCAACGGCACCACCGGCTACGAGGAGGCGGCCGCCCAGGGCCTCATGGCCGGCATCAACGCCGTGCAGACGCTGCGCGGCGCCGACCCGATCGTGCTGAAGCGGTCGGAGGCCTACATCGGCGTGCTCATCGACG
>JBDGQP010000124.1:1833-8850 GCA_042218975.1 Salinibacter sp. | reverse complement strand
AGCGGGGCAGGCAGCACCAGTCGATCGAGCCGCCCTTGCTCACAAGGGCGACGGTATGCATGTCGCCGATCAGGCCGTAGTGCTCGATCGGGCGGTAGCCGTCGGTCCGGGATCGGTCGTCGAGCCGTCGTGTCATCGTGGAGGCGTGGGAGGTCCAACGAATCGCGATCGTGATCGCCGGGGAGGGGCGCCTGCCGCTCGTGTCACTCAGACGAACAGGCGGTTCGAAAGTCGAGATGGAGCGCCAACCCACCGTCGATGCAGAGGAGCTGGCCGGTGATCTCCCCCGCCTCACGGGAGCCGAGGACGGCCCGATCCAGATCGTCGACCGTGAGGGCGATGCTCTGGGGGGAAGGCCGTCGTGCCCGTGCACAATTCCCAAGCACGAGCCCGACAAAACGCCCAGTCGGAGGGAGCACGCGGCCGCAACGACGATCCATTCAAGTGCACATGGGGAGGTGAACAGCTCCGCGGAAGAACCAGCCGATACGGTCTCTGCGTCCGCAAAACGTTACACCACCCCCTCGAGGCTCTGCCCCCGGGCCGGTGGGCACGAGGGGAGACGCCGAACACGACGGCAGTTCCCTCGCAGCCGAAGGGCAGGAACGTCCCCAGCCGGGATGGGCGGCCGTTTCGGAAAGCCCGGCCCGCACGGCTGTATACGG
The DNA here is from genome assembly GCA_042218975.1 of Salinibacter sp. Lineage (GTDB taxonomy): Bacteria > Bacteroidota > Rhodothermia > Rhodothermales > Salinibacteraceae > Salinibacter. The sequence goes on along the minus strand of JBDGQP010000124.1, from coordinate 8,185 downwards.
GGATCCACGAGGCCGTCGCCTCCTCAGCCACGCACCGGACCGCCGCCCATGTCTCAGGACACGCCTCTCGACCGAGCGCGCCGCGTCTTCTTCGAGCCGGGCGCCCTGGAGGCCGAGCCGTCGTTCCGGTCTACGCTCGCCCGGCTCGCACGGCGGGGGCTCCAGTGGAGCGGGCTGCTCGGCATCGCCGGCATCCTCATCCTGGTGCCCGTCAACGTCTTCTTGGTGGGGCGCCCGACCCTGTGGTGGTACCCGACCCCCATGACGCTGGACGCCTTCGTGCTCTGGGACAAAGCCGCCGTACTCTTGCTGTGTGCCGGGGCGGTGTGGGGAGGGCGGGCGGAGTGGTCGCTGTCGGCCACGCGGGGCACCGCTGCCGCCCTGGCGGTCCTGATCGTCGCGGTATCGCTCGTTCACGACGCCTATCGGGGCGTCCTGCGCACCGAGTACCTAATCGTCACCTACCTCCTGCTCGTGGCCGCCATTCCGTACCGGCCCTGGCAGGCCCTGCTCGTCGGCGGCGCGATGACCGGCGTCCTCGTGGGCATCGGCCACGTCGGCGTGCCGGGCACCCGGGCCGCCCGCCCGGACCTCGTCGGCTCGGCCGCTCTCGTGCACATGGCGTTCGTCACCGTCATTCTCACCGGTGTGGCGGCGCTCCTGTACGCGGCCCGCTACCACCAGCACCGGGAGCGACAGCGGGCCGAGCGTCTCCACGAGCAGGTTGCCCAGTTGGAGGCCGCGAAGAGCCGGTTCTTTGCCGACGTATCCCACGAGTTTCGGACGCCCCTGACCCTCCTCCTCGGCACCGTGCGGGAGGCCCTCGACGGCCGCTTTGGCGACCTTCCCTCGTCCCTCCACGATCGGCTGGAGGCGATGGAGGACCAGAGCCGCCGCATGCGCCGACTGGTCAACCAGCTCCTCGAGCTGGCCCAGCTCGACGAGGACCGCCTCACGCTCGCCGCGGGGCAGCACGATCTCCCGTCCCTGGTCGAGGACCTCGCACGGCCCTTCCGGGACTGGGCCGACCGGGAAGGCCTCACCTTTGCCTCGGAGGTTGCCCCCGACGCCCTCAAGGTGTGGGTGGACGCCGACCGGCTCGAGTCCATTCTGGCCAATCTGCTGTCGAACGCGATCAAGTACACCCCCGAGGGCGGGACCATCCGGGTGCGCGTCGACCGTCGGGACGACCACGCCGCGATCGCGGTTCGGGACACGGGCCCGGGGATCCCGGAAGCAGTCCGGGCCCGCGTGTTTGCCCGTCACGAGAGCGCCGTGCCGGCCGGCGCGGACGCGGACCGCCTCTCCTCCCCCTCCTCGGACGCCTCGTGGATCGGGATGGGCATTGGCCTCGCACACACGAAAGCCCTCGTCGAACGGCACGGGGGAGAACTGGACGTGGACAGCGAGTCGGGCTTCGGCACGGAGGTGACCGTCCGCCTCCCCCTTGGCCGCGACCACTTCGCCGACGAGGACCTGTCCCCCGATTCGACCTCCACCTCTCCCGACGATCGGGCGGTTCCCCGTCGGGGACAGGCGGAGATGCGCCCGCCCGCCGACGAGGCCCCCCCGCCGCCCGACGAGGACACCCCCGAGATTCTCGTGGTGGACGACGAGGCGGAGATGCGCAGCTACCTCCAGGCCCTGCTCGGGCGGACGTATCGGGTGAGGACGGCCGCAAACGGGGCCGATGGGCTGGAGCAGGTCCGGGCGCGGCGGCCGGACCTCGTCATCAGCGACCTGGTAATGCCCGAGCGCGACGGCGCGGCCCTCTGCCGGGCCATCCGCGAGGACCCCGAGGTGCGTCACGTGCCGGTTATTCTTCTGACGGTCCGGCGCGACCAGGAGGGCCGCCTCCTGGGGCTACAGGCCGGCGCCGACGCGTACCTGGCGAAGCCGTTCGACCCCGTCGAACTGGAGACGCGGGTCGAAAACCTCATCGAAATCCGCCGCCTCGTCGAGGAGCGCGTCGAGGTCCCCGACTTTCTGGCCCCCACGGCGGACACGGTCTCCTCGGACACCGCCGAGTTTCTGGAGCGGGTCAATCGGGTCATCGACGAGCACATCGACAACAGCAACTTCGGGGTCGACTGGTTGGCCGACGAGCTGGACCTGAGCCCCCGCCACCTCCGTCGCCGCCTCGACGAGGTGACGCGGCTCTCCCCGTCCGGCCTCATCCGGGCCCGGCGCCTCCAGCGGGCCGCCACGCTGCTGCGCGAGGGCGCCGACACCGTCTCGACGGTCGCGGCCGCCGTCGGGTACCGCGACGCCGGGTACTTCTCTCAGCTCTTTCGGGAGAGCTTCGGCTGCTCCCCGACCGAGTACGCCGACCGTCCCTCCGACGCCCCGGAGGCCCCCACGCCCGACGTCTGAACGCGCCCGTCGCCCGGCACGGCGGTCGCCGATTCCCGGTCTACGAGACCGCCTGGGCGGGCTCGGTCTCGGCGCGCTCCTCCCCGACGATTTCGCCGCCGCGGAGCCGAAGGATGCGCCGGGTGCGGTCCGCGAGCGTCTGGTCGTGGGTCACCAGGACGAGGGTCGTGCCCGCCGTCTCGTTGAGGTCGAAGAGCACGTCCTCGACCCGTTCGGCCGTCTCGGCGTCGAGGTTGCCGGTCGGCTCGTCGGCGAACAGGACGCGGGGCTCGTTGATGAAGGCCCGCGCCATGGCCACGCGCTGCTGCTCGCCCCCGGAGAGCTGGGAGGGATAGTGGTCGAGGCGGTCGCCAAGGCCCACCTTCCCGAGCAGGTCCGACGCCCGGGACTGGGCATCGGCCGTGCCGCGCAGCTCGGCCGGCACCATCACGTTTTCCAGCGCCGTGAGCGTCGGCAACAGGCGGAACGTCTGGAAGACGAACCCCACGTGCTGGTTGCGCACCGCCGCCCGCTCGTCCTCGTCGAGGGGCCCGAGGTCGATGCCGCAGAGCGTGACCTCCCCGCTCGTCGGGCGGTCCAGGCCCGCACAGAGGCCCAGCAGCGTCGTCTTGCCGCTCCCGGACGGGCCCACAATCGAGCAGGTCTCCCCCTCGTCGACCTGGAAGCTCACGTCGTCGATGACCGTCAGCATCCGCCCGCCGCTCGAAAAGGATTTGGTGAGCGCGTCGGCGCGGAGTACAGAGGGGACGTCCATGGGGAGCGGGAGAGTCTGAAACGAACAACGAGGGTCGGCGCGACGGCTGCCCCGAAACCCTGGGATTCCGCTGCCGGTTCGCGTGCAGGCCAATACCTTCCGGGCCGTCACTGCTAACACTGATGCAAACACTTCGCCTATACCTACTTCTGTTCGCCGGAGTTCTGTGGGCGGCCGGGTGTGCCCAGGATCGTTCCAATTCCGAGTCGGCCCGCGCGGCCTCCGACACGAGCACGACGGCCTCCAGGACCGCCCCGTCCGCCGACACGGCCGCCGGCGACGGCCTCCGCGTCCTCGTGCTGGGCAACAGCATCGCCGCGGGCCTGGGCGTGTCCTCGGAGGCGGCCTTTCCGGCGCGCCTGCAGCAGAAGGTGGACTCGCTGGGGTGGAACGTGACCGTTCAGAACGCGGGCGTGAGCGGCGAGACGACGGCCGGCGGCCTGCGCCGGATCGAGTGGCTGTTGAACGAGGAGGTCGACGTGCTCGTCCTCGAGCTCGGCGGCAACGACGGCCTGCGCGGCGTGCCCCCCTCGGACACGAAGGCAAACCTGACGGGCATCATCGACACGACGCTCGCCGCCTACCCGGAGGCGCGGGTGCTGCTGACCGCCATGCGCATTCCGAAAAACCTGGGCCCCGACTACACCGAGCGGTTTCGGCGGGTCTACCCCGCAGTAGCCAGGCAGTACGACCGGGTGTCGCTCGTCCAGTTCGACCGGCGCCTCCAGGCGGGGGCCGACTCGCTGATGCAGGACGACGGCATTCATCCCACCGCGGCGGGCCACCGCCTCGTGGCGCGGGACATGTGGGCCAGGCTCCGCCCGCTCCTGGAGAAGATGCGGGCCCGCACACCGGCGTAGCGGCGCTCCGGTAGCCCCCGCCGGGTCCTGCGGGGCGCGCCTGCCCGGCGGACAGGGCGATCCGGCGGCCCCCTGTTCCTACGCCTCCTGCATCTCCTTGATCGACTCGGTGATGCCGGCCACCGCCTCCTTCGCGTCGCTGAAGAGCATCTTCGTGTTGTCGGCGTAGAAGAGGTTGTTCGGGACGCCGGAGTAGCCGGGGCTGAGGCTCCGCTTGATGACGACGACCGTCTCGGCCTCGTCGACGTTGAGGATCGGCATGCCGTAAATGGGGCTGCCCTCGTCCTCGCGGGCCGAGGGGTTTACCACGTCGTTGGCGCCGACGACAATCGCGAGGTCCGTCGTCGGGAACTCGGGGTTGATGTCCTCCATCTCGTAGAGCTTCTCGTAGGAAACGTTGGCCTCGGCCAGCAGCACGTTCATGTGGCCCGGCATGCGGCCCGCCACGGGGTGGATGGCGTACTTCACCTCCACGCCCTGGGCCTCGAGCTTGTCGGCCATCTCGCGCACCTCGTGCTGCGCCTGCGCCACGGCGAGGCCGTACCCCGGTACGATGACCACCTTCTCGGCGTAGCTGGCCAGGATGGAGGTGTCGTCGGGCGAGGTCTCGTTGACGGTCTTGCCCTCCGGCACGTCGGGCCCGCCGACCGCGCCGTCGCCCCCGCCGAAGCCGCCGAGGATGACGTTCGCCAGCGAGCGGTTCATCGCGTCGCACATGATGACGGTGAGGATCATGCCCGCCGCCCCCACCAGCGTGCCGCTCACGATGAGGGCCGTGTTGTTGAGCACGAAGCCCGTCGTGGCCGCGGCGAGGCCGGAGTAGGAGTTCAGCAGGGACACCACGACCGGCATGTCGGCCCCCCCGATCGGGATCACGAGCAGGATGCCCAGCAACAGGGCCGCGGCCCCGAGCCCGGTGGCGGCCTGCACCATCGGGGCGGCCAGTTCCGGAAAGGGCCCACTCATCGCAATCATGACGCCGATCGCCCCGCCAGCCCCGACCAGGAGCAACACCGTAAGCACACGGAGGCCGGGAAACGAAATCGGATTGCCGGTAATCCACCCGCTCAGCTTGCCGTTCGCCACGATGCTCCCCGAGAACGTAACCGTGCCGATGAGGATGGACAGTGCGATGGTGATGCCCGACACGAGTCCGAAGCTTGATGGCGCCGTACCCGCCACGTGCTGCGACAACTCCGCGCCGGAGACGAGCGCGGAGGCGAGACCGCCGAACCCGTTGAAGACGGCCACCAGTTCCGGCATCGCCGTCATCTCGACCGTGCGGGCCAGGACCACCCCAATGCCCCCCCCGAGCACAATCCCGGCAATGATCATGGGCCAGGACAGAATCTCTCGCAGAAACAGCGTAGCGACGACGGCGACCAGCATGCCAAGCGACGCCAGCACGTTTCCCGTGCGGGCGGTGACGGGCGACTGCATGCGCTTCAGCCCGAAGATAAAGAGCACCGCCGAAAGGAGGTACGTTAGGTCGATAATTGCGGTTTTCATGGGCAAAACCGTGCGGTAGAGAAGAGGCGATTGGAGAGGCCTGGGGGGTCGGTTGATCGCGTATTTCGTATTGCGTATCGCGTCGCCAATTCTCCCTCTCCCGAAATACGAAATACGCAACACGCATCAGTCCGGCGTGCCGTCCGTGCGCGGGGCGGCCGCCGTGGTGTCCACGTCGGTCGGGGCGGCCGTCGATTTCTTCTCGCCGAACATCTCCAGCATGCGATCGGTGACGAGGAACCCGCCGACGACGTTGATCGTGGCGACGACCAGGGCCCCGAAGCCGATCCAGATTGACCACGGGTCGCTGGTCATGCCGGTGGCCACCAGGGCCCCGACGATTGTGATGCCGCTGATGGCGTTGGCGCCCGACATGAGGGGCGTGTGGAGCGTCTGGGGCACCTTTGTCAAGATTTCGGTTCCCACGAACGCCGCGAGCACGAAAATGATGAGGTTGTTCAGCATGTCTGCGCTACAAGGTGGCTGGAAAGAACCGTGGGTGGGCGCCGATTCTACGGCGGAGTGCGTTTAAAGCGTGCTGCGGGAGCGACGATTCGACGCCGGGAGCCGACACCTCCTCCCCCACCACGTGTTCACGCGAGCAGAGACGTGGCGACCGCGGGAGGCTTAGCTTTCTTCCACTGCGGTTTCGCCGAGCCCCAGGAGGTCGCGGACGCGGTCGTTGCGGACCTCTCCATCGTGAGTGAGGCAGGCGTCCGCGAAGATCTGGTCGTCGAAGTCGGGCGTGAAGGCCCCGTCGTCGACGAACTGCTCGATCATCGCCGAGAGGGTCTTCGCATAGAGCTGGCTGGCGTGCACCGGCATCTGGGCGGGCAGGTTGGTGGGCCCCAGAATG
>JBDGQP010000124.1:0-1823 GCA_042218975.1 Salinibacter sp. | reverse complement strand
CCGTGTCGCCGGTCTCGGTGTGGACGCAGTTGCCGCCGTTCGGGGCCGCGAGGTCCATGATCACCGAGCCCGGGGCCATGGCCGCGACCGCGGTTTCGTTGATGAGCAGCGGGGCCGGCTGGCCCGGGATGAGGGCCGTCGAGATCACCACGTCGGCCTCGGCGATGTGCGGCTTCAGAAGCTCGGGCTGGCGCTCCTGCTTTTTCTGCTCCAGCTCCTCGGCGTAGCCGCTCTCGTCCTGATCGGCCTCGATGTCGACCTCCAGCTCTACGAACTCCGCGCCCAGGCTCTCGACCTCTTCACGGGTCGGTTCGCGGATGTCGTAGCCGAAGACGCGGGCACCGAGGCGCTTGGCGGTGGCGATGGCCTGCAGGCCCGCCACGCCGGCACCCAGGACCAGCACCTGCGCCGGCTTCACCGTCCCCGCCGCCGTCGTGAGCAGCGGAAAGAACCGCGGCAGCCGCTCGGCGGCGACGACGGCCGCGCGGTAGCCGCCGATGGAGCTCATCGCGGAGAGGGCGTCCATCTTCTGCGCCCGCGAGATGCGAGGCACCAGCTCCATGGCGAGGGCCGTGACGCCCCGCTCGGCGAGCGTACCGGCCGCCTCGGGATGGTTCAGGGGGTCGAGGAGGCCGATCAGGACCTGTCCGTCCGAGAAGGCCGTCAGCTCGTCGTCGGTGGGCGCGGCCACCTTCGTAACGACATCTGCCCCGAGGGCCTCGTCCCGGTCTACGACCGTGCAGCCAGCGGCCTCGTAGTCCGCGTCGGCATGGTGGGCGTCGGTCCCGGCCCCCGCCTCGACGCGCACCTCCAGGCCGTCCTGCAGTTGTTGGAGCCGTCCCGCCACGTCCGGAACGAGGCTTACCCGCGTCTCGTCGTCGCGCGTTTCACGCGGAATGCCGATCGTCAAAGCCATTGCTCGAGGTCGGTGGTTGCCGAAGAGAGTGATTCGCGGTGGGGACGGCCTCGACGCCGGAGGGGCGCCGCGGCGCAAACAGCTACCGCCAAGAAAGGAAGACCCGGCGCCGCACGCAAGTGGGACCGGGTGCGCGCCCGCGGGACACGCCTTCAAAAAGTGTCGGTGGGGGTACGAGCCGGTCTCCTCCGCCCCGGTTCGGATGCACACGTCCCCGAACGCTACCCGTGCGTCCGCTCGAACTCATCCATGAAGTCGATCAGGGCGTCGACGCCCTCCTCCGGCATCGCGTTGTAGAGGGACGCCCGGATGCCTCCCACGGTGCGGTGCCCGGCGAGGCTGAGGAGGCCCCGCTGCTCGGCCTGCTTGAGGAAGACCGGCTCCAGGTCCGGGTCGTGGAGGCGGTAGGTCACGTTCATCATCGAGCGGGAGCCGGGCTCGACCGTGCACCGGTAGAAGTCCGACTGCTCGATCCGGTCGTAGAGCTTGGTGGCCTTCCGGCGGTTGATGGCGTGGATCGCGTCGAGGCCGCCCAGGTTTAGAAGCCAGCGGCACACCTTTTCGACCATGTAGATCGGGAAGACCGGCGGCGTGTTGTACCGCTTGCGGACGTGGGTGCCGTAGTCGAGCATCGTGGGAAGCGACTCCTTCTTCTGCTCGAGGAAGTCGTCGTGGACCAGCACGATGGTGACGCCCGCCGGGCCCACGTTTTTCTGCGCACCGGCAAAGACGAGGCCGTAACCGTCCAGGTCCATCGGGCGGCTCAGAAACTCGCTGGAGGCGTCGGTCACGACCGGGGCGTCGAGCACCGGATCGGCCGTGATCTGGTTGCCGTTCACCGTTTCGTTGGAGGTAATGTAGACGTAATCGGCGTCCGGAGTGAGGTCCCACTCGTCGGGCTCCGGCA
>JBDGQP010000123.1:0-16152 GCA_042218975.1 Salinibacter sp. | reverse complement strand
CTACGAATGCAGAAGGGTAGAACCAATTCCCAAAGAGACCGATTGAGCCTGCACTGGGGGGTCGGCCGGTCGTTGACCGTGAGGATCACCTGCCGCCCCGCCGTCTCCTCCAGCGCGGCGTAGGGGTTGTCGTCGGCCGTCACCTCGGTGCCGTCGACCGCGATCAGGTAGTCGCCCTCCTCGACGGCGACGCCCGGTGCGGCGAGGGGCCCGGCCTGGTCGGTCCACGGCTCGCCCTCAAAGATGCGGGCGAAGCGGTAGTACCCCTGCTCGGCCGTGAGATTGGCCCCCAGGAGGCCGACGGACACCTCGTCGACCTCGGGCATGTCGCCCCCGCCGGTGTAGGAGTGCCCGACGGAGACCTCCCCGCCCATCACGTCGAGCACGTAGTTGACGTCCTCGCGGTGCTGGGCGTGCTCGAGCCAGGGGCGGTAGCGCTCGTAGACGGCGGACCAGTCGGCGCCGTGCAGGTTCTCGACGTAGAAGTAGTCGCGCTGGAAGCGCCAGGCCTCCCGGTAGATCTGTTCCCACTCGTCAGGGGGGGTGATCCGGGCCTTCAGGTCGGTCGAGATCGCCCCGTCGCCCGCCGAGGGGCTCCCGTCGGTCGGGACGACGCCCCAGGTCTCCCCGGAACGATAGAGAAGCCGGGAGCGGTCGCGGGACAGAGTGAACTGCTGGACCCCCTCCAGGAACGTCGCGCTCGAGCGCTCCTCAAACGAGTAGCGCTTGAGCTGAGGGGCGTCCCCGCTGGCCGGGCCCGGCTGCTGGAGATAGAAGAGGCTGCCGGCGGGCCCGGCCTGCAGGTCGCTGTAGATGCGCTTCGGCGCGCCCAGAGAGACGATCCGGTCCGACAGGCCCGCGAGGTCGATCTCGACGGAGACGTCGCCGGTCGGGCTGGTGGTCTGTTCGGATTCGGAATCTGCCGCCGAGGCGGCCTCGTCGCTGCGGGGACGGAGGGGCGATTCCCCGTCCGCCGAGAGGACGGCGGCGTAGATTCCGTAGGTGGTGGGGCGCCCGTAGTTGCTCATGTCGAGCCAGCCGGTGTCGAGCCCGACGTCTGTGCTCCCCAGGAAGTAGAGGTAGTCCCCGTTCGCGCCCCAGGCGGGGTGACGCGTCTCGACCAGCCGGGTGGCCACCCGCGACGTCTCGCCGGTCTCCATCGAGTAGAGCATCACCGCGTAGTGGAGGTTGTCCTGCCGGACGGTGTAGGCGATCCACTGGCCGTCGGGCGACCACACGGGGTCGATGGCCCGCTCGGGAGTGGCGTACGGGTCGGTGTCGACGGCGGTGGTGTCGCCGGTCTCGGTATTGAGGGTCCAGAGCGTGCGGTTCGCGTCGGTAAAGAGGACGTGGGTGCTGTCCGGCGACCAGGCGAGCTCGTAGTAGAAGGTGGGGCCCGGCAGGTCGAAGCGCTCCGGGGGGGAGAGGCCCTTCCGGCCGGCCACGAACAGCTGGTACTCGCCGGAGGCGTCGGAGAACCAGGCCACCCGCTCGCCGCCGGGGCTCCAGGCGGGGCTGCGGTCGGCGGCGCCGCTGCTCTCGGTGAGGTTGCGCCAGTCGCCGTGCTCGGTGGGAACGGTAAAGACCTCGCCGCGGGCCTCGAAGAGCGCCCGTTCGCCGGACGGAGAGAGGCCGGCCGTGCGGATCTGGTCGCCGACGTCCGTCCAGTCGGGCCGCGTCCAGGGCAGGTCGCCCCGCACGTCAATCGTGAGCTGCTCCGTCTCGCCGGTCGAGGGGGTGTAGCGGTGCAGGTAGCCGGCCTGCTCGTAGACGATGTGCTCGTCGCCCGCGGCAATTCCTTTCACGTCGTAGGTGTCGTGGGACGTGACCTGCCGCAGCGAGTCGGACGCCGTGTTGTAGGCCCACACGTTCATCGCGAGGTCCCGCTCCGACAGGAAGTAGACGGTGTCGCCGAGCCAGACGGGATTGCGGTGGCGCGCGCCCTTCCACGGCACCTTCTCCAGCTCCATCGTCTCCAGGTCGAGGAGGCGAATGGGCTGGGCCTGGCCGCCCCGGTAGTTGCGCCACTCCGGGTCCCACGGGTCGACCAGCTCGTAGGCGAGCCGCCGCCCGTCGGGGCCCAGCGTGCCGAAGTAGGCCCGCGGCACCGACACGCGCGTCGGCAGGCCGCCCGCCTCGGGCCCCATCGTCCAGAGCTGCGGCTTCAGGCGCGGCCCGCCCCGCCGGCGCGACATAAAGAGCACCCGGCCGTCGGGGGTCCAGCCCCGCACGTAATCGGCACTCGGGTGGTGGGTGAGGCGGGTTGGCTGTCCGCCGTCGACCGACACGACGAAGACGTCGGTGTCGCCGTCGTACTCGCCGGTAAAGGCCACCCGCTCGCCGTCGGGCGACAGGTGCGGCTGGGTCTCGGTGCCGGGGAAGCTCGTGAGCCGCTCGGCGTCCCCCCCGCCGGACCCCACGACCCAGAGGTCGTTGGCGTAGGCGAAGACGACCGTCCCGTTCTCGACGGTCGGCTCCCGGAGCAGGCGGGTGCCCTGGCCGAGGGCAGTGGACGTGGCGAGGCCGGTCAGGCCCAGCAGGAGAAGAAGGACGAGGAGACGGACGCGGTCGAGCATGGGGCAGGGGAAGAGTGCAGGGTGCGCTGTGTCCTCCAAGGTCGCGGTTGCGGGGCCCGGCGTCAAGCGGGGGCCCTCCGGCCAAGCGTCCCTGCCCCGGGAGGCAGAAGGGCGGAGACCCACCGGCCCTCTGCCTTCCAAGTCTGCTCGGGAAGAGAAGGCGAATGGGCAGGGAGGAGCGGAGAACGCCTGCGTCCCGCGCCGTAGGCTCCATTCAGGCAGCCAAAACTCAAGCTGCGAGTGCCGGGCCGCCCGGCCTGCCGAGGCGCCGTGGCCGCGGGTATGTTCTGCGTCCTGTTGACTCCGTTGGTCATTCGAAATACATTGCAAGCGCTTCCAGGGGCCCGATCGGTCTCCATCCCCTCTGCGACGTCGCCGTGCCACTGTCCATTCCCGCCGATTCCCGATGAGCGATTCCGCCTCGGAGTCCACGACGGCCGCCCCGGTCGTGCCCCGGCACCTGCTCTGGCCGTTCATTCTCCTGACGAGCTGCTTCGCGTTCTGGGGGCTGGCCAACAACATGACCGACACGCTCCTGGCCGCCTTCAAGCGGATTCTGAGCATGTCGGACTTCCGGACCTCCTGGGTGCAGGTGGCCTTCTACGGCGCCTACGGGTGTCTGGCCCTGCCGGCCGCCCTCTTTATCCGGAAGTACACCTACAAGGCCGGCGTCCTGCTGGGGCTGGGCCTCTTCAGCTGCGGAGCGCTGCTGTTCTACCCGGCCAGCCTCACGATGAACTACTTCCACTTTCTGGGGGCGCTCTACATCCTGGCCGGGGGCCTGTCGATCCTCGAAACGAGCGCCAACCCGTTCATCGTGTCCCTCGGGCCGGAGGGCACCGGCACCCAGCGGCTGAATCTCGCCCAGTCGTTCAATCCGCTCGGGTCCATCGCCGGCGTCGTCCTGAGCCAGCAGTTCATTCTGTCGAACCTCAACCGGGCCGGGGCCGAGGAGCGGGCCCAGATGAGCGCCGAGCAGCTCCGCCAGGTGCAGTCCGAGGAGCTGACCGCCGTGATGGGGCCGTACGTGGGCGTGGCGCTCGTGCTGGTGGTCGTCTGGGTCCTGATCGCGTGGACCCCGATGCCCGACGACTCGGACCCGGAGCGGGAGTTCAGTCTCCTGGCGACGCTGAAGCGTCTGCTGCGCCTCCCGCACTACTTCACCGGCGTGGTGGCGCAGTTCTTCTACATCGGGGCGCAGATCGGGGTCTGGTCGTTTACGATCCGCTACGTAATGGCGGAGCTCGGGGGGACCGAGGCGGAGGCCTCCAGCTACTACATCGCCGCCCTCGTGCTCTTCACGGCGGCCCGGTTCGGGTCGACCTGGCTGATGAACTACGTGCGGTCGAGTACGCTCCTCACGGTGCTCTCGGGCCTGGCCCTCGCCCTGACGGCGACGGTGATGCTGGCCGGCGGCTACGTCGGCGTGATCGCGCTGGTGGGCATCTCCGGCTGCATGTCGATGATGTTTCCCACCATCTTCGGCCTGGCGGTGCGCGGGCTGGGGGCGGACGCAAAGATCGGGGGCTCGGGCCTCATCATGGCCATCATCGGCGGCGCGGCGCTCCCGGCCGTGCAGGGCCTCATCTCCGACGCCACCGGCAGCATCCACCTCGCCTACGGCGTCCCCTTCGTGTGCTTCCTCGTAACCGCCGCCTACGGCCTCGCGTTCTGGACGATGGGCGAGCGGTTTGCCGCCTCGCGGGCCGGACGCTAATCTCGCCGTCGGGCCGTCCTCGATGCTCCGTCCCGATCCCGATCCTCCATGGCCCTCACGATCACGAACGCCCGGACGCAGGACATTCGCTTTCCCACCTCGCGGAGCGGGGAGGGCTCCGACGCGATGCACGCGGCCCCGGACTACTCGGCGGCCTACGTCATTCTCGAGACCAACGGGGGGGAGGGGCCCGAGGGGCACGGGCTCACGTTCACGATCGGGCGGGGAAACGAGGTGTGCGTGGCGGGGATCGAGGCGCTGGCCCCGACCGTCGTGGGCCGCACGCTCGGGGGCATCACCGACGACATGGCGGGATTCTGGCGGTCGCTCGCGAGCGACCGGCAGCTGCGGTGGCTCGGGCCCGAGAAGGGGGTGATCCACCTCGCCACCGGGGCCGTGGTGAATGCCGTGTGGGACCTGTGGGCCAAGGTGGAGGGGAAGCCGCTCTGGCGGCTCCTGGCCGCCCTCTCGCCGGGCGCGCTGGTGGACTGCGTCGACTTCCGCTACATCCGCGACGCCATCACGCCCGAGGAAGCGACGGCCCTCCTCGAACGGCGGGCCGACGGCCGGGCCGAGCGGGCGGGGAGGCTCCGCGAGACGGGCTACCCGGCCTACACCACGTCCGCCGGCTGGCTCGGGCACGACGACGCGGAGGTCCGCCGCCGGTGCCGGGCGGCGGTCGAGGCGGGGTGGGACCATCTCAAGATCAAGGTCGGGGCCGACCCCGAGGCCGACCGCCGCCGCGCCGCCCTGGTGCGGGAGGAGATCGGGCCGGACCGGCGGCTCCTGCTCGACGCCAACCAGCGCTGGGGCGTCGACGAGGCGATCGAGCGGATGGAGGCCCTCGCCGAGTACGATCCCTGGTGGATCGAGGAGCCGACCAGCCCCGACGACGTGCTCGGGCACGCTAGGATCGCCGAGGCCATTGCCCCGATTGGGGTGGCCACCGGCGAGCAGTGTCCCAACCGCGTGGTCTTCAAGCAGCTCCTGCAGGCCGACGCGATCGACGCCTGCCAGGTCGACGCCTGCCGGCTCGGGGGCGTCAACGAGGTGCTGGCCGTCCTGCTGATGGCGGCCAAGTACGACGTGCCGGTCTGCCCGCACGCCGGAGGGGTCGGCCTGTGCGAGTACGTCCAGCACCTGTCGATCTTCGACTACGTGGCCGTGAGCGGGTCGCTAGACCGCCGCGTGGTCGAGTACGTCGACCACCTCCACGAGCACTTCGAGGCCCCCGTGACCGTCGAGAACGGCCGCTACCAGGTGCCGACCGCCCCCGGCTCCAGCATCACCATGACGCCCGAGAGCCGCCGCCGCTTCGCCTACCCGGCCGGCCCGGCGTGGGCGGCGTAGGCGCCCGGCGGGCCTCGCCGGGGCGTCGGCCCCGTTTGCCTTCCTCGCGTGCACTGGGGTATACTGGAGCGAGGTGCGGGACGCCCCGCGTTGCACTCGATCTCTCTCACTCACGTTCAGCGGACCCATGTCCTCCGACTCTGCGTCGCCGTCGGTCGTGGAGGGGCAGCGACTCGGCCGCCTGATTCGCCTCAAGCCGGAGTACCGGGAGCGCTACGTCGTCCTCCACGACCACCCGTTCCCGGGCGTGCTCGAGCAGATCCGTGCCTCGAACATCCGGAACTACTCCATCTTCCTGGCGGAGCACCGCCTCTTCTCGTTCTTCGAGTACGTGGGCGACGACTACGCGGCCGACATGGCGGCGATGGCCGAGGACCCGACGACACAGGACTGGTGGACGCTCACGGATCCGATGCAGGCGTCGCTGCTGCCGGCGGACGCGGACGAGCGGTGGGCGACAATGACGGAGCTCTACCACGGCGGCCCCAAGCAGGGGCCGTCCCGCGAGTCGACGCGGGCCGCGTTCGTGTGGCCGGGCCCCGACGACCCGGCCCCCCTCGAGCAGGCCTACGAGGACGCCGGGGCGGAGCTGGACGCCGCCGTCGCGTCGGCGCCGCTGCAGAACTACTCGGTCTACCGCTGGGACGACCGCATCTACACCTACCTCGAGTACACCGGCGACCGGTTTGGGGCAGACCTCGAGCAGTTTCGGGCCCGCCGGCCGATGCGGGCGGTCCGCGACGCGCTGCCGGACGGGGCCACGCCGTCGTCGATGGAATCCGTTTTCTACCTGGCGTGACGGAGGACTCCCCCGACCCACGGACGGACGACCCTCTTCAATCCCATGGACGTCACCGACCTGGTCGACAGCCACGTGCACCTCTGGGACGTCGAGCACCTGCCGTACCCTTGGCTGGAGGCCCACCCGCCGCTGAACCGGACCCACGACCTGGGCGCGTTCGACCGGGCCACCGAGACGGTTCCGGTCGACACGTTCGTCTTCGTCGAGTGCACCGAGGCCTTCGACGACGACGTGAGCCGGCGGGAGGTGGCGTGGGCGAGCGCGCTGGCGGAGGAGGACCCGCGCCTTGCCGGCATCGTCGCGCACGCCTCCCTCGAACGGGGGACGCCCGTCCGGGAGCACCTCGACTGGCTCGGGGACCGGCCGCTCGTGACGGGCGTCCGGCGCCTCCTGCAGGACGAGCCCGCCACGTTCTTCGCACAGCCTGACTTCCGCGACGGCGTCCGGGCACTGGCCGACTACGACTTCTCCTTCGACCTCACCGTGCGGGCCCCGCAGCTGCCCGCCGCGATCGACCTGGTGGACGCCTGCCCGGACGTGCAGTTCGTGCTCGACCACCTGGGCAAGCCCCGCATCCGCGAGGGGGCCTTCGACCGGTGGGCACGGCGCCTGGCGGCCCTGGCCGAGCGGCCGAACGTCGTCTGCAAGCTCTCGGGCGTCCTGACCGAGGCGGACCCGGAGGCCTGGACGATCGAGGAGGTGCGGCCCTACATCGAGGAGGCCCTCGCGCAGTTCGGGGCCGACCGCGTCCTGTTCGGGGGCGACTGGCCGGTGCTGCGCCTCGCCGCCGAGTACCCGACCTGGGTCGACCTGCTCGAGAGCGTTCTGGAGGGGGCCTCCGCCGCCGAAACGACGGCGCTCTTCCGGTCCACCGCCGAGCGGGTGTACGAGCTGGACGAACGACCGCACTGACGTCGCCCCTCTCTCGCACCGACCGACACGACTTCGTCATGCAACTGGCCGATAAGACCGCCCTCATCACCGGCGCCGCCATGGGCATCGGGCGGGCCTGCGCGCTGCGCTTCGCCGAGGAAGGGGCCCGCGTGGTCGTCGCCGACGTGGACGCCGAGGCGGGCCAAGGCGTCGTCGACGAGATCCGCGAGGACGGCGGGGAGGCCCGCTTCGTCGAGGTCGACGTCCGCCGCCGCGCCGACAACGAGCGGATGATTGACGACTGCCGAGACGCCTACGGCCGGCTCGACATCCTCTTCTGCAACGCCGGGGTCACCCTGCCCAAGACGCTGCCGGAGAGTGCCGACGAGGAGATCGACGACGTGATCGACGTCAACGTCAAGGGCCTGATGTACGCCGCCCGGCATGCGATCCCCATCATGCGGGCGCAGGCGGACGGCGGCACGATCCTCTTTACCGCCAGCAAGACCGGCCTCGTGGCCCAGGAGGACTCGCCGGTCTACTGCGCCTCGAAGGGGGCGGCCGTTTTGCTCGCGAAGGCCCTGGCCCTCGACTACGCGCAGGACGACATCCGCGTGAACGCGCTCTGCCCCGGTGTCATCGACACGCCGATGCTCCGCCGCTTCGCCGACGCGATGCCCGACCCCGACGCCGCCTGGCGGGAGTACGAGCAGGAGCAGCCCATCGGGCGCCTCGGGACCCCCGAGGAGTGTGCCGAGGCGGCCCTCTGGCTCGTCTCCGACCACGCCAGCTTCATCACCGGCGTTGCCCTGCCGGTCGACGGGGGCTTCACGGCCATGTAGCGGCCGGCGCTTCTCTCGACATGCCTGCATCAACCGACCTCCGACCATGAGCCGACTCCAGGACCAGACCGCAATCGTGACCGGCGGGGCCTCCGGCATCGGGAAGGCCATCTGCCACCGCTTTGCGCGGGAAGGGGCCGAGGTGGGCCTGCTGGACATCGACGTCGACGCCGCCGAGCAGACCGCAGAGGCCATCGCGGAGGAGGGAGGCACCGTCTCCTTCTTCGAGTGCGACCTCCGCGACGGCGACCGGGTGCACGAGACCGTCGCGGCGGTCGAGGACACGTTCGGTGCGCTCGACATCCTCATCAACAACGCAGGCATCGCCCACGTCGGCACCGTCGAGGAGACGACCGAAGAAGACCTCGACCGGCTCTACGCGGTGAACGTGAAGGGCGTGTACCACTGCCTGCAGGCGGGCGTCGAGGCCATGACCGCGAGCGGCGGCGGGGCGATCGTCAACATCGCCTCGGTCGCCTCGACCCTGGGCATCCCCGAGCGTTTTGCCTATTCGATGACGAAGGGGGCCGTGCTCACGATGACGTACTCCGTGGCCTGCGACTACGTCGACCAGGGCATCCGCTGCAACGCCGTCTCGCCCGCCCGCATCCACACCCCGTTCGTCGACGGCTTCCTCGAGGAGAACTACCCGGAGCGGACCGAGGAGATGTTCGAGCAGCTCTCCCAGACCCAGCCCATCGGGCGGATGGGCGAGCCCGAGGAGGTGGCCGGCCTCTGCTGCTACCTCTGCTCGGAGGAGGCCGGGTTCATCACCGGCAGCAACATGCCGATCGACGGCGGCTTCGTGACCCTCAAGGACTGATGCACTCCCCCCATGAAACTCTTTCGCTTTGGTGAACCGGGCCGCGAGCGCCCCGGCCTCCTCCACAACGGGCGGCGCATCGACGCGTCCGCGGCGGTCGACGACTACACCCGTTCGTTCTTGGCCGACGAGGGCCTGGGCGCGCTCCGGGACTGGGCCGCGAGCGAGGCCGACGAGGCGCCCGTTGTCCCCGACGACGCGCGGCTGGCCCCCCCCATCCCGCGGCCGGGCAAGATCGTCTGCATCGGCCTCAACTACGCCGACCACGCCGCGGAGTCGGACATGGAGGTGCCCGACGAGCCGGTGATTTTTTTCAAGGCGCCCAGCGCGCTGGCGGGCCCGAACGACGACCTCGTCCTGCCGCGGGGCAGCACGAAGACCGACTGGGAGGTCGAGCTCGCGGTCGTCATCGGGCGGCCCGCCTCGTACGTCGCCGAGGACGAGGCGCTCGGCTACGTCGCCGGCTACGCCGTCCACAACGACTACTCCGAGCGGGCCTACCAGCTGGAGCGGGGCGGGCAGTGGGTCAAGGGCAAGAGCTGCGACACCTTCGCCCCGATCGGGCCGGTGCTGGCAACCCCCGACGAGGTCGGGGACGTCCACGCCCTGGACCTCTGGCTCACCGTGAACGGCGAGGAGCGGCAGGCCGGGACGACCGGGAATCTCATCTTCGGGATTCCCGCGCTGGTGAGCTACCTGAGCCGCTTTATGACCCTGGAGCCGGGCGACGTGATCTCGACGGGCACGCCCGCCGGGGTGGGGCTCGGCCTGGACCCGCCGCAGTTCCTGTCGGCGGGGGACGTGGTCGAGCTCGGCATCGAGGGCCTCGGCACCGCCCGGCAGCGGGTCCGCGCGCATCCCTCCGACCGGTAGGGGGCCTCCGGTCAGAGGTTGAGGTTGACGACGGGCAGGGCCCGCGCCCAGGAGGGGTTGTTGCGGGCCACGTTGAGGAGCCCGAGCTGGAGGCCACGCAGCTCGCGGGCGTAGTTGTAGAGCCCGACGGTGAGGCCCCGCTGCGGCCCCCGAACGTCGTTGTAGGCCGAGAGGGACACCCCGCGGAAGGGGCCGTCGACGCGCACGTAGCCACCGGCCACGGAGAGGCCCGTCAGGTGCGAACTACCCAGCGCACCCCCCGTCAGGAAGACGCCCGTCATGGCGTCGCCGCCCCCGAGGCCCAGGCCGCCGACGCCGAGGCCGGTCAGGCGCTCGCCTGCCCCGGCGCCGAGGCCCCCGATCAGGAGACCGGTCACGTCGCCCCCAGCACCCGCGGCCAGCCCGCCGACGAGAAGGCCGCCGACGTCCTCACCGGCCCCTGCTCCCCCCAGGCTTACGAGGACGCCGGTGGCGTCGCCCCCGGCGCCCGCCCCGAGCCCGCCGGCGAAGATGCCCGTCGCATCCTGGCCGGCCCCGGCGCCGAGGCCCCCGACGAAGAGGCCCCGGGCGGTGCCGCCGGTTCCGGCCCCGAGCCCGCCGAGAACGACGCCGGTGGCCCGGTCGCCGGCCCCGGCGCCCAGGCCGCCCACCACGAGCCCGGTGACGCGACCGCCCGCCCCCACGCCGAGACCCCCGACCGCGACGCCCGTGAGACGGTCGCCGCTCCCGATCCCGACCGGCGCGAGCGCCACGCCACTGATTGAGGTCTGCGCCGACAGGCCGACCCCGAGGCCGACGCCCCGCAGCCGGCCCGCCCCGGTCAGCGGAAGGCCCAGGGCCACCCCGTTCACGACGCTCGTGGCCTCGTCGTAGGGGCGCCAGAGGGTCAGATTGAGCCCGGTGGCCTGCTCCAGCCGTCGATCTCGATAGTTGAGTCGGAGGCCGGTCGTCCGGCGGGAGTCGCCGACGGAGACGCCGACCGTGCCGACTGTCAGGTTTAGGGCCGCGTCGCCCTCCGGGGCCTGGGCGCGGACGGGCGGGCCCGCTCCGACCAGGCATCCGGTTCCCACGAGCACGTAGAGCGACAGGGCCAGAAGGGAAATCGCGGTGCGGAAGTCGGTCATCGAACAGGGGGACGAGGGACAGGTCATCGATCGTGTACACCAGTGGGGGCCTGCCGGGCACGGCCCGGAGCGGGCGTCCCCACTGCGGATTCTGCGATCTCCGTCCATTCAGTGGTGCAAGCCCACTAGGACGACGCCTCCACGGGGACGCGGCCGGCCGTCTTTCGGGCGGCCCGGGCCTGACGGACCTCCTCAATCGAGAGCTGCTCGCTCCGAAGGGTCGGCTCGCTCAACCCCGGGTACCGTTCGAGATAATACGCCGCGAGCGCCCGGTTCGTTGCCGTCTCGACCCGGTCCGGCTGGTCGGCCTTGAGGTCGACGACGCGCTCGAGGGTCTGCCTGTCCCCGATCTTCAGGAGGGCGGAGAGGGCCAGAAGACGGTGGCCGGACGTCGGCCCATTCCGGTATACCGACAGCACGTCGGGGGTCAGGGAGGCCAGGTCGATGGGGTGGTCGACACTGGACTTGTTTTCGATGCGAATGGTGTTGTCTCCGTCCGACTGGAGGGCAACGACGCAGGTGTCCTCGCAGCCCGCCAGCGCGACGATATCGGTCAGGGCCCGGCTCTGGCGCTTGGGGTCCTCGGAGTGCAACTCCCTGCGAAGGTGGTCGGTGAGGCTCGGGGGAGCGTCCGGGCCGGGACTGCCGAGGGCCGAGCCCCCGGGAAGGCCGACCAGGAGAAGCCCGACGAGCGCGACGACCGCCCCGCGCACGAGGCGGTTGGAACGGTGAGAAAGACGCATGGAGGAGGAAATTGAGGTCCGAATCATGGGGCAAGGGATTGGAACGTGAGAAAGAGCGTGACACGGAGAAAGGAGGGAGCGCCCATCCTCGGGTCTGAGCAGAGGCCTCCACGCGCCGAGCCGTTGCAGGCAAGACGGCGTGGCGTTCTCGTTTTCTACCATCTTCACGAAAGCTATGCTCGTTCATGAGGACGGCGCCGCCGGAGTCAGGAGCGACGGTTGCCCGTCGGGGTCCATGACCCGACGTCCGTGCACCCGAATACAGCTCAACGTCTGTACCGCCCTCGCCAGCCTGCCCTGAGCGTCCGCAAACGGCGATTCGGGGCCGGATCGGCGCACCAATTGTGCGCTGCCGCACGCCGACCGGGCAGCAGCGCACACCGGCACCGGCTCGGAGCCGTCTCAGCAGCGTCGCCCGCCGCTTCCCGTCGAGGGCCGTGCGTCGGTCCGCACAGAGGGTGGAGCCCGTGGCTCCGCGTTTGGGAGGCCGGATGCGCGTCGGGCCCGCCGGCGGGCGGCCCGGTGTCCGCGCAGTTACGGGGCCACTCATCTGTGGCCGCGTCCGTCTCGGGGGAGCCCCAGCGCAGGGGCCCACACCCTATGAGCAGGGCCGGAAAGAGGAAGGGGAGGCGAGAAGAGACGAGAGCGCGACCTGGGTAGGCGAAGAGGGACGCGCCGGGAGGGCGGGCGTAGAAGAAGGAGGGTGTGGCTCGGGGGACGTGGGGCCGGTTGGGGTCGGGCCCACGAGGAAATCGGGGATGCGAGTGGCGGCGGCGATGAACTCTCCGGGCCGGCCTCGCATACGGGCCTCCGGCCGATAGACAAATCCTTCACCATCATGCCACAGACCGATCGATCAGATGAGCAACGACGAGATCGAGGACCTCGGCGGGGGACCCAGCCCGGAGGGCCGCCGGGGCCATTCCGCCGGCACCGGTGAGTTCATGGAGGCCCGCGCTACGATCCATCGTGAGGACGGACAGCTCCGGAGCGTGCGGCTGGAAGTGTCTGCCCACAATTTCCGGCGGGGGCCGGAGGTGACCCTCGTCGGCGCGCTGCGGGAGGCAGACGTGGACCTCGACGAGGTGGAGCGGATCGAGGTCGAGGTCGGAGGCGAGGCGCTGACTCTGGAGCAGACGGGGTGGGAAATCCAGTAGCAGTTCAGGGCCGAGTCCGATGAGGGAACGAGCCCGTACCGAGCGTCCGGGTCTGTGCTCCGCCCGAGCACGTAGACGAGGGCCGTGTTGGCGAGCAGGAGGGGAGAGCCGAGGGATCGCCGCGCTCAGAAAAGTGCCTTCGGATAGACAGCCCCCATCTGGCCGGGCCCCCTCCCGATTCCTTTTCAAAACGAGAGGCGGACCGGTTCGCCGACGGCCCGTTCGGCGGCCCGTTCGCCGTCGACCCGCACCTCGAATCGGTCGTGCGTTCGGGCCACGGACACCCGGCGCCCCCGCACAGGAACGTCGCGGAGCGCCAGGTGCTCGACGTCGAACGGAAAGGGATCGACCGTGACGGTCGCGTCGTCGGGCCGGATGCCCGCCGCGTACTTGACGAGGAGGTCGACGACCCACGAGTGCTGATAGTCGTTGATGCCGCGGTATCGGGAGCCCTGACCCGTTAGGGGATTGTAGTGCTCGAAGCAGTTGGGACGCTTCGGATCGCCTCCATCGAACATCGTGCGGATAAACCGGGTGATGAACGCGGCCCCGCGCCGACGTAGACCGTCGTCCTCGTAGCGAAGGGCGGCCTGGCAGATCGCCTCGGCGACGTGGCTGTTCGTCATCGGCCACAGTCGCCCGTTCCAGGGACAGTTCTTGCGCCGCCCCTTCCAGTGAGGAACGGCCTCGAAGGACGGATCGTCGCGGCTGGTGGCGGGCACCGGATACGGGGTCCAGAACGCGTCGGGGTCGAAGAGGTGGCGCTCCAGGGCGGGGCGGTGCCGCTCGTCGACGATGTCGGTGAAGTAGGGATAGAAGCACACGGCGGCCTTGACGCCGGTGCGCGTGCTCGTCTCCGGATCGACGTCGAAGAACAGCTCGGCCTCCGGATCCCACATGTGGTCGAGCACGGCCTGCTTCGTAGTCGCGGCGCGGGCCGCCCACTCCGCCGCCTCGTCCGGACGGTCGAGGGCCTCCGCCATCCGGGCCAGCGTGCGCTTCGTCTGGTAGAGCTGGACGGCGGCGTCCACGCCCTTGAGGCGAAAGATCCGGCCCCAGTGAATCTTATCGGCCCTGTCGCTTACCGTCTGGTAGCGACGCATGTACTCTTGACCGGTCTCGTAGTGGTTCCAGATGTCGTAGAGGCCGCTGTCCTCGGGGTCGCGCGCCGCGTCGAAGTAGTCCACGTAGTCGGAGAGGCCGTCGTACGCGGTTCGGAGAAAGGCCTCATCGGGGTGCGTCCGGTGGACGGCCCAGGCGTGGCCCCAGTTCGTGTGGTAGAAGCTCTCTTCGTCGGCGCCGTAGGGGTAGAGGTGGCCGGGCAGGGCCCCATCGGGGTCCTGGTTGGAGAGAAAGTTGAGCAGGCTCCCGCGGGCAACCGAGGGGTCCGACCGCCAGCGGGTTTCGAGCATGTGGCACTGCGCGCTGTAGGAGACGTGCTTCCGGAAGTATTCCGGCCCTTCGTAGACGGCCGGATGACGGTAGTTGCCCTCGGGCGAGTGGCGCGTAAAGAGCCGAAGGCCGTACCACCGGTACCAGTAGTAGCGCTGGAGATGGGGGTCGGAGCACTCGAAGGTCGGGAGGGCGTCGAAGTAGCGCTGCCACGTCCGTTCGCTCCGGGCCGGCGGGGCGGTCGCGAGGGTGTCGGCGGCCTGTGTGCCGGCCGCGTCGACCGCGGGGGCAGCGCCCAGGGCGGCGCTCAGCTGCTCGGCATCGCCCGCCGAGATCTCGATCTCGGTGTGCAGCCCGAGGTAGACCCTTCCGGGAGCAGTGAGGTCGGCCGTAGCAGGGGCCGGGCCGAGGGCGGTTTCCGAAAGCGTCTCGTAGAAGGGGGTGTACTGCCAGTGCGGCTGATCGGGCCCACTCTCGCTCACGACGGCGGCCGGGGACGTGGGCGAACGGTCAAGTCCCAGTGCACATCCGACCTCGTACGAGCGGTCGTCGCCGGCCGATACGCGCCGCACGAAGTGAAGCTGGTCCCCGGCCGCCTGCAGGCGCTCGATGCCGTCCGCGGCGTCGGACGGGGCTACAGGGTGCACCGTCCAGACCACGACGGCGAGCGTGAGCGGAGAGGCCCCTGTGTTTTTGAGCCGGAGCGTGGAGGCCAGCGTGTCGTTCGCGTGGGCGGTCTTCGTTTCCCGAAGCGTCAGGGGCGCGTCGGGCGCCTTGTAGGCCTGTCGCAGACGGTCCGGCCGCCAGTGACGTTCGCCCGAGTGGAGGGTCACCGGTCGCCCGTCTGCCCGGAGCACAGTGACGGCAAACCCCGGAGAGAGGGAACAGTCGTAGTAGTGCGCCTCGTCCCAGAAGCCCAGTGTGTCGAGCCACTGTGGATGGGGCGGGGCCCACACGAGCCGATCCCCGCCCCCGAGGGACCACTTGTCGGGCCGGGAGAGCTGGGCACAGGGGGCGATCCGTTCCATGGATGTAGGCAAAATTACTGGAGACCGACGTGTGATAGAGGTAGCCCACGACCCTCTCTCTGTCAACCCTTCGGGAACGAGCCGAGAGAGCGGGACAACGACCGGCTCGTCTTCCCCAAATGGGCTGGGGCATCGAGTGGACTGGGGGCATCCGACACGACGGCTCCACGATTCTTTGACATTTGCGTGGGCCCCGGATACCATACATCTACAACAGTTCCCGCGGGCCGGACGGCCCCGTCCGCGGCGAGTGGGGGCCTCCCCACACCGGGTGGTCGGAATGAATCACGTTCAACTTCTCGAATCATGTCGTCTGGAGACTCCGCCTGCTGTGCCGCCGCCCGTGAGGACGGGCCCTCCAGAGACGTCTCCACCGGGAAGTCGGGGCGCGTCCACGCGCCGGCCGCCGAGACGTCGACCGAGGGAATGGTGCGGCTCGAGGGCGGGTCG
The DNA here is from genome assembly GCA_042218975.1 of Salinibacter sp. Lineage (GTDB taxonomy): Bacteria > Bacteroidota > Rhodothermia > Rhodothermales > Salinibacteraceae > Salinibacter. The sequence continues at coordinate 402 of JBDGQP010000123.1, read as the reverse complement.
TTTTTGATGGGGACGGACTCGTCGGAGCGGGTGCCCGGGGACGGAGAAGGGCCCGTGCGCGAAGTGCGCGTCGATCCCTTCTACATCGACGCCACGGCCGTCACGAACGCCGACTTCCGCGCCTTCGTGGACGCCACCGGCTACGAGACCGACGCCGAGCGGTACGGATGGTCGTTCGTCTTCCAGAACTTCCTGCCCGACCGCATCGCCAAGCGGGCACAGCGGTCGACGCCGGCGCCGTGGTGGTGCCGGCGGGAGGACGCCTGCTGGAAATGGCCGTTCGGACGCGGCGCCCACGTGAGCAACCGCCTCGACCATCCGGTCGTGCACATCAGTTGGAACGATGCCCGCGCCTACTGCGAGTGGGCGGGGACGCGGCTGCCCACCGAGGCCGAGTGGGAG
>JBDGQP010000122.1:0-7973 GCA_042218975.1 Salinibacter sp. | reverse complement strand
AGTCGACGAGGACCTGTCGCATCGCCCGGGCGGCGACGCCGAAGAAGTGACGGCGATTCTGCCAGTCGACCGCGCTTTGGTCGACGAGCTTGAAGTACGCCTCGTGCACCAGTTCGGTCGTGCGGAGCGTGTGGTCGTCCCGTTCCCCACGCATCTGCCGATGGGCAATGTCGCGCAGCTCGTCGTAGACGGCCGCAAGCAGATCGTCAAGCGCCTTCGTATCTCCGCGCTGCACCCGATTCAGCAGAGCCGTCACGTCCGCGGCGGGCCCCTCCGAGGCGTCGTTCATATCGTTCGCGTAGTTCCTGAAGGATGCCCCATCTCTCATCGCCGTGCCACCGATCCGTGAAGAAATCTGTGAAGACCATTTCTACTCGCCGGGAGCCCGGCCTCCGACTCCCCTGAGAGGTTCTTGTGTGCCTGTGTACGGATCGGCAAAAGGAGAAGCGAGCCTTTCTCCCCGCCAGTCGATCCCTGTCCGGGCGACGTGGCAATCAGGTATCCAAAGATCAACAACAACGAAAATGTTCGGGACCTTCCCTCCGTCGGCTTCGCCCCCACCTCCGTGCGGACGCATGTTACTTTATATTCATACTTGGTATGATTCAGTTGCGCCTCGCCTATCGCAATTACAAGTGAGGACGTCGAAGAGAAGAAACAGCGAGTGGGTGTGCTGCTCAGGCGTTGGGTCGCCCGACGTCTCCTCTCTATCGCGCAAACACTTAGACACCCTGATTCCGACAGGTTATGACTCGCGTCTATCACGTCCTGCTCTTCCTCTGTGTCCTCATTCTCGGCGTCCTGCCCGGCTGCGACGGCAGCGGTCCGGCTCCCTCCGAGGTCGTCAAGGGCCCATCCGTGTCGATCGACGGGGGCGGGACGGCCTACGCATGGGTCCGCCTGAACGGAGACGACCAGCCCGTGGCCGTCGGGGCGTCGCTCTCGAAGGCCGCATACGGGGCGCTCACCGACACGAGCCACGTCCACTCGGGCAGCCGCTCGGCCGACGGCCGCCCCACAACCAGAGGGGGCGGACCGACATCATTCAACCTGCCGATTCCCGACGAGGCGCCGCCGCCGTACGATCACGTCACGATGCTGTGGAACCCCGAAGGCCATCCGCCCGGGCCCTACACGGTTCCTCACCTCGGTATGCACTTCTTCTTCGTGTCCCCGGCGACGCAGAAGGCAATCAAGGGGGGGCCCGTTCAAACGTATCCGGCATCGAAGTACCTGCCCGACGGCTACGCGCCACTCAGCCCGAACGTCCCGAGGCTCGGGGTCAACTACGCCGACACGACCGCGTCGGAGTTTCGCGGCCAGCCGTTTACTCACACGATCATCTACGGCTTTCACAAGGGGAAGTCGACCTTCATCAACCCGATGGTCGCGGCGGACTTCCTGTCGGACCAACCGGACGTGACGACGCAGCTCCCTCAACCGGAGGCCTACGAAAAGGCCGGCCTGTACCCGACGCGCTACCGCGTTACCTTCGACACCGAGACGAGTGAGTACCGCTTCGTTCTCGACGATCTGGTCCGGCGCAGCGGGTCCTGAGGGCTCCAGGGCTCGGCCCGCGACAAGTGCCCATTCCTCCTCGTCTTTTATGAACTTGCGTTTCGCCTTCGCTCTCAACGAACAAACGTACGATCAATCATGCCTGAACCTCTCCGGGTCAACGACGCCACGGTCGACCACATTGAGGGTGGTATCTACCGCATCCACATCATGACCCCCGACGCACCGATCAGCTTCAACCAGTTCCTCATTGACGACGAGCAGCCGGCGCTCATTCACACCGGCATGTTTCCGATGTACGACCAGGTGCGGGCGTCCGTCGCCGAGGTGCTCGATCCCGCGAGCATCCGCTACGTCTGCATCGGGCATTTCGAGGCCGACGAGTGCGGCGGCATGCACCGATTTGTTAACGAGGCGCCGCAGGCCGAACTCGTCTGCAGCATGGTCGGTGCCTTCGTCAGCCTGGAGCAGTGGGACTACGACGGCGAGGTGCACGCCGTGCAGGACGGGGACCAGATTGACCTTGGCCGGCACACGCTCCGGTTCTGGGAGACGCCGCACGTGCACCACTGGGACTCGATGATGGTGGTCGAGGAGGAGACCGAAAGCCTCTTCCCGGCCGACCTGTTTATGCAGCCTGGGGAGCAGCCGGCTGTCTCCGACGAGGATCTCGGCGACGAGATGTGCGGGATGTACCGGGACATCGGCATCTTTGCCCACGAGGACCCGGTGCTGCAGGTCGTCGATCGGGTCGAGGAGTACGGGCCCCGGCTCGTCCATCCGATGCACGGGGCGAGCTTCCGGGGCGAGTCGCTGCCGGAGTACATCGAGGCCCTGCGGTCCCAGCCGTTCGCCTTCGAGGGGAAGGTATTCGGGGAGCCCATTCCCCACGCTCACTGAAGCCTCATGGGCGTCAGTCGAGCGGGGTCGATCCGCTCCATCGCACCCCCACCGCGAGGCCCCAATGGCCGCCCCGGAACGCCCCTGCGTCCGCCGCCACAGAACCGACCAACTGGAGGCCGGGCACGTCGGAGGGACGGTACCGCACCTCGGCCAGGATGGAGTACCGATCCTCTCGCAGTTCACCCCGGGGGCGGACCTCCTGGTTCGGCGGCGCCGGTCGCGTCGACGTAATCCGACAGGTGCCGCGGATGATCTGGTCGGCGCACACGCCATAATTCCGGCTGTAGGTGAGACGCACCGCGTAGCGCAGCCGCTCGGTCGCCGTTCCGTTCACGCCCAGGTGGTGGGCGATAATCATGTTGTTGACCGCACGGTCCTGCTCGTCGTTGAACACGATCAGCGGATTGCCGAGCACGGCCCCTTGGTAGGTCCAGCCGCTCTCGTACAGAAAGTGCGTGTAGTAGTCCGCCCGGCCCGGCGGGGCGCCCGGGAGCGCATCCTGCTGGATGGTGTTCATGTGTTGGTAGAGCACGTCGTCGATCCACCCCTCTCCGCTGGTGCGGCGAAGTCGAAGGCCCCATATCCCGTCCCACGGACTGCGAAACCGAAGTGACACGGTGTCCTCGAGGTAGAAGAGGCGGGAGGCCTGCAGGCGCCAGTCGTCGAAGGGATAGCGGAGCGCAAAGTCATAGGCGGCGACCGAGTTGCCGACCCGATTCGGGTCGTTCTCAGTACCCTTCTGGCTGCCGACGAAGGCGTTTAGGTAATCTTGGAACTCCCGGGACTGCTCCGTCCCGTCCCAGATCGTGTTCTGCACGAACCCCCCGATGGCGGACACGTCCGCCACGTTGACCTTGAGGTAAAAGCTCTTCTGGTGCAGGAGGGGGCGCTCGACGGCCCGGTTTGCGCCCAGCTGACCGTCCGACCATCGGCCCCGGACCTGAAGATGCCCCGCCGTGAACGGCACGTCGAGGAAGTCCGGCGTGAAGAGCTTGATCTTCGGCACGGGCGGGGCGTTACGGCTCACCACCATCGACCCCATCGAAAGGGGTCCCCCGTTCAGCCCAATTGTCTCCGGAAACCGGCCGACGCTCAGCCGAAAGCCTCGGTACTGCGCCTTTCCGTAGAGGCGGAGCAGGTGCAGCGTGTTGCGCGCATCCGAGAGGCGACCAACGACCTTCGCCCCGACGCTCACGTCAAGGCCCCCGTCGTGGCGGAACGGGAGCGCCACGCCCGCCCCGAGAAGGCCATTGACCGCAGAGCCGGGACGAAGCCGGCCCCGGGTGTTCGCGTGGTGCCAGAACGGGGTGGATCCGGCGGGGGCCCCCTGCACGGTCGACGATGCGTGATACTCGACCGACCGCTGGGCGCGGACGAATGAACCGGCCCCGATGCTCAGAAGAACAATGGACGCGCAGCAGAGGCTACGGAGAAGAAGACGCATCGGGTGGAGAGAGTATTCCTGGGGTCGAGCGACGGAGCGTCCCCACGGCGGACGACTACGATACCGCCGACGGATGCTCGGCGTCGGGGGGGGAGTTCGGAAGCGACGACGACGGGGCATCGGACAGATCGTCTGGGCGCGGCTCCTCGGGCGGTCCGTCCGGCACGGTGGGCGGGTGGGAGTCCCGACGGTCCCGCCACGAGACGAACGCGAAGAGCATCAGGCCCAGCCCTTTGTCAAGCACGCTGTGCACGGCCAGCACGCCGGCGAGCCCCGCCTGGGGCACCTGGAGGGTCCCTGCCACTTTCAGCCCCACGGCCATGAAGAGGAGGTCCTGGCTGGGCATGAGGGGAATTCGCTTCGTGACGATCTGGATCGCCAGGAACGTGAGCCAGGTCTGGATCGCGACCTCCGGGAGGGCCACGGCCCACTGCGCGACCTGCAGGCCCTGAAGCAAGAAGAGGCGCCCGACGTACAAGCCGAAAAGACCGAGAAGCGTCCCTCCGGACAGCGTGAATACGCTCCGCCAGAACCGAGCCCCCATGGCCCCGAGCCCGACCACGCCAACGCCGCCGGCAGCCAGGTAGGCCCACTTCTGTGCCGCGAGGGTGGGGAGGGAAATCAGGTCGGCGACAAGCAGCACGGCGAGCACGACCACCGCATTGGCCGTCGACGCGCCCGCCGAGACGATCGTGTGGTCCTTGATGTGGCGGGCAATCTGGCGGGCCGGGCGTTCCAATCGCGCACGGGCCCAGGAAAAGAGGTACATCTCCCCGGAATAGTCCAGAACCTCCTTGTTGTAGACGCCGGTTTTGAGCAGTGGAAGAAAAAGACGGCGCGCTGGCCCCCCCCAGATCAGGCTGTACCCGATGGACTGAAAGACGGGCAACAAAAAGTACAGTGCCAGGAAGAGGACGTAGAACCAGGGCGTCGTGGGGAGGGACGTCCAGATGTTGCCCCACCCAATCCGGGTCATCTGGTAGACGAGGTAGGCAAGAACCGCGATCGTTACGCCGTGGCGGAGGCCCTGGGTCACCCGTCGCCCGACGGACGTGTCGGCCCACCGCTGAATCCGATCTTTGAGGCGGACGACGCGCCCCCTCAGGCGCGCGACCCACGAGGAGAGATTCATCGGCACGGAACGAGCTACTGTTGGGGGAGCGCGTCGGCCGGCGACGGGTCCGGTGCGTACCGGAAGAGGTCGAGGTCGGCGGAGTCTTGGAGGTACGTGCGAAACGCCACCCGGGCCGCGTCGCGGAGCTGGAAGCGCCGGTGCCGAAACAAATCACCCCGCACGTAGCGGTGCCAGACGTACGCGATGGCGTCGCGGGGCGTGTTGCGCATCCGTGTGAGGAAGTGGGTCTTTTCCCACGTATTGTTGCCGTGAAAGCACCGGACAAACAGGTGTGCCTCGGAGGCCGGGAGCAGTCGGTAGTCGCGGTCCAGCCAGTGCCGGAGAAATTCGGTGTCCTCGGCCCGGGCCATCTCGGGGTAGCGGGCCGCATCGTCGCGGCGGTGCATGATGGTGCCCGGCACTCCATCGTCAAGCAGGCCGACGTACGGGTGGTAGAAGTACTTTGCTGCGTCGAGGTGCATGAGGGTGCCCTGGAGGGCACACGCGTCGGCCCCGTCCGCGAGCACCGCCGCCTGTCGGGCCACTCGTTCCCAGTGGTACCAGTCGTCGTCGTCCCACTGCGTAAGGTAGTCGCCCGCCGCCGCATCGAGGGCCACGTTGCGGAGGTGCCCGAGCACATGGTCCGTGTCGGGGCAGAGGCGGACGTGAGTGACCTCTTCGTCGGAGAGAGAAGCGAGTACCGGCGCGAGGTCGGTCGTCCCGTCGTCCACGACCACGAGCTCACGGTTCGGGTATGTCTGCCGCCGGTAGCACCGCACCGACCGGCGCATGAGCCGAGGGCGGTCGGCCGTCACCATCAAACAACTGACGAGGGGAGAGGCGTCGGGCACCGGTGAAAATGAGGATGAACGAAGCGGAGTCTACGTCGCCGCCACCACGATGGGCACCGAATGAGGTTCCAAGTCGTGCAAAAGCAAAGCGGGACGCACACGAGAACGGCGGGGCAGGCGGACGGCCGGGGCGGTGCATCAAGTCCGAGGAAAACTCGGGCGCCAGCAAGTGGGAGCCGCGGCGGCCGCGGGATGCGAGCCCGTCAGCTCCTGCGAAGATCGGCACAAAGTCAACGTCTCCCTTCCCCACGGCCCTGATGCGACGGAAGACCGGCCGGATGCCTTTCATTCCCGCTCCCGGCTGGGCGTCGGCCTGGGCAATCCCCTCGATGTCCTTGACGTGCCACAACACGCACCGTCCGGACGGAAAATCGGATTCTTCACGAGGCCCAATGCGTCACTTCCATGATCGCGACGGATGCGGCGGTCGTTTTTCTGGTCTGTCCCGCCGGCTTCCCCGTGAGCTCCCGCGCCGGAGACCGGAGGGACGACCGGTCCTGGCGGAGGGAAGACGACTGATCAGACATGCGCGGGGCAAAGGAAAGCAGGATGGACCCATGTGCTTCTCGCCTATTCGCCGGACGGCGGAGGGCTGTCCTCCCACAGATCTGCCCACGGCGGCGAATCGATCAGAGACGAAAGGTCCTCGACCGGGACGGGGCGGGAAAACAAAAAGCCCTGGCCGAGCGGACAGTCGAGCTGCTGGAGGACCTCCAACTGAGCGGTCGTTTCAATTCCCTCGGCGGTAACGCGCAGGTCCAGGGACCTGGCCATCTCGATAACCGAGCGTGTGGCGACGCGCACGTCCTCGGAGGCATCGACCTCCGAGGCAAGGGCCTTGTCGAGCTTGAGCCCGTCGGTCGGAAACTGCAGCAGCGAGTGGAGCGACGAATACCCCGTTCCGAAGTCGTCGATTTTAACGTTGACGCCGAGCGATTTGAGCTTGTCCACCGTCGCTGTATTGTCCGGATCTGCGTTCTCCAGGAGCCGCTCGGTGATCTCCATGGTGAAGTTGGCCGGGGCCAGGTCGTAGGTCTCGAGCAGGTGACGGACGAAGTTGTAGGTTTCCTCTCGGAAGAATTCCTGCCGGGAAAAGTTGCCGCTCAGTGTTATTGAGGGGCCTGTCGTTTTGCGGTGCCGCAGAGACTCTACTTCGCGGCACGCGTCCTCGATCACACGTTGGCCAATCGGGACGATCATTCCGGTGTCCTCCGCGACCTCGAGGAAGGTGCCGGGGGGGGCCAGGTCCCCGTTCTCCCGGCGCCACCGGGCGAGCACCTCGAATCCGGCGAGGGCTCCATCGCTGAGCCGCACAACCGGCAGAAAGAACGGCTCGAACTCATTCTGCCTCACGCCGCGCCGCATCGCGGCCTGTAGGGACACGTCGTTCCCGTTCCCCATCGACGGGTTGTAGTGGTCCACCGAGCGGTCCGACGAGGTCTTGGCCTGGTACATCGCCGCGTCGGCCTCCTGAATGAGACTGTCGACCTCTTTATTTCCCGAATCGTCTGTGACGAAACCGATGCTGGCCCCAACCTGGACACGATGGTCGTCCACCACGTACGGCTGTTCCAACGTCTCGGCGATGCGTTGAGCCATGGTCGTAGCCGCTTCGGCGTCCGGTACGGAGGAAGACCAAACGGCAAACTCGTCTCCTCCCATCCGTCCCACCGAATCTGCGTCCCGAACCACACTGCGGATCCGCTCCGCAGCCTCCACGAGAACGGCGTCGCCGGCATGGTGGCCGTAGCTGTCATTGATGCTCTTGAAGCCGTCGAGATCGATGTACAGAAGGGCATCTCTGTTCCCCTCAGAGGCGTCGATCTCCCGCTGGGCTCGCTCCCGAAAGACGGAGTCTCTGAGAAGTCCCGTTAGCTGGTCGTACTTGGCTTTATGCCTCAGGCGAGCCTCCTGTAGTCGCTGCTGGGTGACGTCCCGCATCACCGTCTGTGCGGCCGGTCGCCCCTCGTAGCTGATGGAGACAGAGTAGAATTCGACGATACGGTGTTCCCCGTCGAGGCGTCTGATCTTGTACTCGAAAGAAGGGTATTCCTCCCCCTGACGGAGTAGTTCCTGGTGTGCCCGGATCGCGTCGTTCATGTCGGAGCGGACATCAGGGTCATCGTTCGGAGCAAACTCTAGC
>JBDGQP010000121.1:0-20078 GCA_042218975.1 Salinibacter sp. | reverse complement strand
ACCGAGCCTCACATGCGCGGAAACGGTCTTCATGCATTTCTTCACGGATCGGTAGAGGCCCACAGGCGCCCCGCACCTCCGAACGACACGACGATCCCCGACAGGTTGGACGGAACGTCGCCCGCCGATGGTATCCGCCAACCCACAACTCACAACCCACAAGCTCACAACCCGACCTGTCGGTCTCAGTCGAAGGCGTACGTCTCCATGCTCGTGAGCTCCGGCCCGCCGCCCTGGTCGCCGGATCCCGCGGCGATGTAGAGTTGGTCCCGATAGGCAAACATCTGGGTCCCGTGACGGGGCTGGTTGAGGCGGCCCAGTGATCGCCACGTGCGGGTGTTGACGTTGAGGGCCTCGGTCTGCCCCCACGTCTGCCCGAAGCCCTCCCCGCCGGTGATAATGACCTCGTTGCCGTGGACCGCCACGGTGCAGCCGGCCCGCTCGGTCGGGAGGGGCGCCTCGCTCCACGTGCTCCACGTCCGCGTCTCGAAGTTGTAGACGTCGACCGCCGCGAGGGTGCTGTCGATGAAGCCCTCGACGCCGCTGTCGCGCCCGCCGACCACCACGAGCATCTCGTTCACGACGGCCGCCTGAAAGTGATCGCGGGCGTGGGGGGCCGGGCGGTCGCGCAGGGCCGTCCACGTGCCGGTGGCCGGGTCGAAGACGTCGAACCACGCCACGGCGGTCGCGTGCGGCCCGTGGCCGCCGACGTTGCCCCCCACGAGGTAGATCTTATCGTTGTGCACCACCGCCCCACCCGCTCCGCGCCGCCGCTCTGGGGGGATCGGGGCGTCCTTCCGCCATTCGCCGGCATCCGTGTCGTAGACGTAGACGTGCGAGAGGCCGTTCTCGCGGGGATAGTCGTCGGCCCACGCCCCCACGACGTAGATGTCGCCGTTATGCGCCACGGCCTGGAAGTGGTGCATCTGGAAGGGCGGCGCCGGGCCCGTCGTCCACCGCTTCGTGCTGGGATCGTAGATGTCGACGGGCCGGTCCCCACGCCCGCCCAGCAGATAAAAGCGGCCGTCCACCTCCACGAACGCATTCTCGTGGCGGGCCGTCGGGGTGTTTTCGGTCTCGACCCGGGTCCACTCGCCGACCGCGTCGGCCGCGGTCGGGGGCGGAGCCTGCGTGCCCCCCGACAGGCCCAGCAGGAGCACGCCCCCCACGACCCCTGCGAGAAGCGCGACGAGGCGGGGAGGGCGGGAAAGGGCCATGACGATCGGAAGCGATGAGCGGATCCGCGATGAGGAATGGGGACGGCCTACGACCGCCCATTGCCCTCTCCCACCCGGGCGAGGGCGCTGATGAGGTCGCTCTTCGTAAGCACCGAGTAGCCCTGTCGGCTGTCGGGGCCGTGATCGACGAGGACCGCCCCCGCGTTCTGCTCAAGGTACGCCGAGAGGTGGTCGAGGTGCAGCGAGGCCGGGACGACGGGGAACGGATCCCCCATGATGGTGCGCACCGGCTGGGTCCGGGCGTCGGGGGCGTCGATGAGGCGGTTGAGGATGCGGGTCTCCGTGACGCTTCCCACCACCTCGTTGTCGTCGATCACGGGCATCTGGGAGATGCCCTCCTCCGTCATCCGCTCGATGACGGTGCCGATCTCGTCGGCCGGGGCGGCGGCGACGAGGTCAGTGTGGTCCCGGCGCAGGTTCAGCACCTCGTCGGCCGTCACGTCCGGCTTGCGCTCCAGGAAGCCGTGGTTGCGCATCCACTCGTCGTTGTAGGTTTTCGAGAGGTACCGGAAGCCGGAGTCCGGCAGCATCACGACCACGACGTCGTCCGCCGTCAGCGTGTCCCGGTGGGCCTCCATCCACTTCAACGCCCCGGCCATGGCCATCCCGCAGGACTGCCCGATAAACAGCCCTTCTTCCTGGGCGAGCCGGCGCGTCATTTGCATGGCCGGCTTGTCCTCAATCTCCACGAAGTCGTCGACGACGTCGAAGTCCATGTTGTCCGGCAGGATGTCTTCCCCGACCCCCTCGGTGAAGTACGGGTAGATCTCGTCCTCGTCGAAGACCCCTTCGTGGAAATACTTGTGGAAGACCGAGCCGGCCGGATCGACGCCGATCACAGTCACGTCCTCGGTCTGCTCTTTCAGGTAGCGGCCCGTTCCGCTAATGGAGCCCCCCGTGCCCGCCCCGGCCACGTAGTGCGTGATCTGTCCCTCGGTCTGCTCCCAGAGCTCCGGCCCGGTGGTCTCGTAGTGGGCCTTCGGGTTAGCCGGGTTGTCGTACTGGTTGAGGTACACCGAATTCGGAATCTCCTCCGACAGCCGCTTCGCCACCGAGTAGTAGCTGCGCGGGTCGTCGGGCTCGACGCTGGTCGGACAGATGAGTACCTCGGCCCCCAGGCCCCGGAGCACGTCGACCTTCTCGCGGCTCTGCTTATCGGTGGTGGTGAAGATGCAGCGGTAGCCCTTCGCGATGGCGGCGATGGCGAGCCCGGCCCCCGTGTTGCCACTGGTGCCTTCGATGATGGTCCCGCCCGGCTCGATGAGGCCCTTTTCCTCGACGTCTTCAATCATGCTGACGCCGATCCGGTCCTTTACCGAACCGCCGGGATTGAAAAACTCCACTTTTCCAAGTACCGTGCAGGGAAGATCATCCGCAATTTCGTTGATGCGAACGAGCGGAGTGTCGCCAATCGTACCGAGGACTGAGTCGTGCCACATGAGTAATCCGGGCCGTAATGCAGAAGTACTGTGTCGATAGGCGGTCGTCTCTCATGTTCAGTGTTGACCCCTTTTCGATTTCGATGCCCTAACGAACCTCCGACCCCGACAGTTGCCTCGTCGGGGCCCATTCCCATGCATCTTTGTCCGCATCCGTAAGATACAAACGCGAAACGAGCCTGTCATCCGGCCCACCCGACCGCTTCTTCGACTGACGTTACGCGCAGATGGAACCGCAAGACACCGTTCCAACCGTTGAGCCCGCTCTTCTCGTCGCCACGTTTGCCCCGTCGGGCACCGTGCGCCACTGCAACGAAGCCTGGGAATCGGTCCTAGGGGCCGCCGACACGCCCTGGGCCATGCTTCCGGACGACGACCGCGAGCTCGCCAACTCCTCGGTCCTGGAGGCCGGCAAGGGCACCCTCGTCACCAACCAGATCGTCAACGCCCACACGCCGGACCGCGACGAGCCGCTGCCGGTCCTCCTCAACTTCGTCCCCGTCCACGGCGACGAGGCGGACGACAGCCGCGTCACGGCGGTCACCATCAGCGGCGAGGTGATGGCCGAACCCCCCTCCTGGATGATCAGCCAGACGCAGCGCCACCGCATGGAGGCCCTCGGCCGCATGACCATGGGCGTGTCCCACGACCTCAACAACCTGTTGAGCGGTCTCATCGGCCACATCGAACTGCTAAAGCAGAAGGCCCAGCGCGGCGACGAGCCCCTCGAGGCGATCCAGCCCTCAATCCAGACCATCGAGACGACGGCGGAGGACGGGGCCGCCCTCATCGACAAGCTCCAGCGCTACATCCGGGAAGACACCCAAAAGCACTTCGAACGGGTCGACCTCCCCGCCCTGATCGAGGACTGCATCACCATCACCCAGCCCTACTGGTACAACGAGCCGCGCCGCCAGGGCATCGAGATCGAGGTGGAGCGGGCCCTCGAGGAGGTGCCCGAGATCATGGGCGCCCCCTCGGAGCTGCGCGAGGTGTTCGTGAACCTGATCCTCAACGCCGTCCAGGCGATGTCCACGGCCATCCAGAACTGCTACGCCATCCCGCGACAGGAGGGCGGCACCCTCCGGTTCGAGACGTTCACCGGCGAGCACCAGTCGGTCTGTGCCCGGGTGGAGGACACCGGTATCGGCATGAGCGACGACGTTCAGCAGAACATCTTCGAGCCCCTGTTTACGACGAAGGGCGAGCAGGGCACCGGCATGGGCCTAGCGGCCAGCTACGGCATCATTCAGGAGCACGGGGGCGACGTCGACGTGGTGTCGGAGCCGGGGGAGGGCACCGCGTTCACCCTCTCGTTTCCCCTCGCGGACGGGTCGGCGCCCGACCCGGAGGAGTCGGCGTCCACGCCGTCCGGACCCACCGGGACGGTCCGCGTCCTCGTGGTCGACGACGAGGAGATGGTCCGATCGATCGTGACGCAGTTGCTTTCGCTGAACGACCACGAGGTCGACCGCGCCTCTTCCGGGGCCGAGGCCCTGACCATGTTCGAGGACACCCACTACGACATCGTGTTCACCGACTTCGGCATGCCCGAGATGACAGGGGCCGAGCTGGCCCGTCGGCTGCACGACCGGGTCCCCGACCTGCCCATCATTCTGCTCACCGGCTACACCGACACCGACACGGCCGTCGGCGAGGTGGACGACATCCTCTCAAAGCCCTTCAAGCTTGAGGAGCTGCAGGCATCGATTCAGAAGTACGTGCTGTCCTGACCGCTCCCGTCCGCCGCCCTTTATCCCCCTGTCTCCCGTCCGCCGAGGAGGACAACGCGGCTGGGCCTGGGCCGTCGAAATGGCCGCCCCCGAGTGCCCTCGTTCGCGGTCCAGTTGCTGTGAAGGAGAGTCCGGAGCGGCGGCCCCCGAGGCGGCCCTGGTCGGCCCGCCCAAGTACTTTGCGGTGCCGGGCGAGGATAGGGAGCGCGCCGGGGTCGGCGACGGGGGCGTCGTCGACCCGGAGGCCTTTTCGTGGTCCCTGCGGGCGGGGCTCCAGCCCCGTTCGCCCGCCGCCGTCAAAAGGAGGCCGAGAGCGCCACGTGCGGGGCGATCCGGTCCGCGAGTCCGGCCTCCCCCGTCGCCGCGCGCCGCGCCAGTCCCGGCCCCACGCGGACGTTCAGGTCGAAGGACGAAGTGGCGGAGGCGGCCTGGCGCCGGGCCTCCCCCTCCAGCAGGCCGTAGGTGACGCCGAAGCCGGCGGCGGACCCGAGGGCCTGGGCGATCGCGGTCGCGGTCTCGCCACTCTCCAGGGTGACGGCCAGCCCGAGGAGTGACCCGGCCACGGACCCGAGCGCCACCAGATTTCCCTGCGTCCCGGTAAAGTCCCGGTCCCGGACGAGGCGCCGGCCCAGCAGCCCGCCCGCCACGGCCGATCCCGTCAGCAGCAGCGAGCCGGTCCGGGCGTTCGGGAACTCGTCCCCCGAGAGGAACGAGCCCACGAGGTTGGCCCCCTGCACGGCGGTCTGAACGTAGATGCGGGCATCGCCCTCGGTATACCGGTCGGTTCGGCCCATGCGGTGCCCCAGGTACATGCCCGCGAGGGACCCGAGCAGGGCCGTGCCCCCTAAGACTCGGGCGCGCCTCTCGTCGTCGGCGGTGTCGTCCTCGCCGAGGAGGGCCGCGCCGAGCCCGAGGCCGATGGCGTTTCCCCCAAGCCCGGTGTACGTGATCATCTCGGCGTGTCCCCCCGTCCAGTCGTTCCGGCGGGCCGCCAGGTAGCCGGCCGTCCCCTCCGCGGCCCCCAGCAGGGCGGCCAGCCCGGCCGTGCCGCGCCCCTCGGCGTCGCCTCCCGTGAACAGCGCCGTGAGTTGTACCGCGTGGCCGTACCCCTGGAGGCCACCGTAGAAGGTGGCGTCGGCCTCTCCCTCCGTAACGCGGGTGTCCTGCGTAGCAAAGAGGGGCACGAAGAAGCCCGCCGCGCCCCCCAGGAGCACGATCGTCGCGGCGTTGCCGTCCTGCGTCCCCAGTGCCCCGGCCAGCAGCCCGCCCTCGATGAGCCCGTGAACCGTAGTGGCGGCGATCAGGCCGTAGCGTCCCTCCTGCGTGAAGGAGCGCTGGCCGGTGCGGGCCGCCAGCGCACGGCCCACCCGGGCCCGGAGCGTGCGGACCTCCTCGCGCGAGAGCGACCGACGCTCGCGCCGTACCCGGCCCTCCTCCTGGTAGCGGACGACGAGCTCGTAGCCGCCGCCCTCCACTCGGTAGAGCGTCGCCTCCTCAAAGCCCGACACCGCCGGGAACAGGTTCCCCGCCTCCCGAAGGGCCGGGTCGATGACGTAGACGGTGCTGTCCGGATCGACGGGGACCTGCGTGTCCTGCGCGGCGCTGGGGGCGGCGGCCCCGAGGCCAAGCGCGGCGAGGGCGGCGCACGCCAGTGCAAACCGAACGGAAATCATGGGACGAGATGGGTGATCTGCGTGGAAAAATGATGCGACCCTCGCATGCTTCGGCCACGGATGGGAAGTCTGGAAGAATGGGTGAACGGACGGATTTTGCTTCCGTGCCTCCCAATGTCCTGACATCCAGGGCCGAACCACGCTACAGGATTGGTACGAGACCCCTCGCGGGGCGATGTGCGGCGCTGACGGTCTCCCCGGAAATGTCCTTTTCCTCTTCGTGAACGTCGCCGCTCCGCGCATGCACTTCGTAACGCGAGGATGCCGCCCACGACCGTCCCGGGATCCTCTTCCCCCGACGTCGGTGTGGAGATCCAATCCCCTCCGGTGCGTCCGCCCCACGCCGGACGTTCGCGCGCTCTTGCTCACGATCTCGGCGGCAGATGGCTTCCCTTCGCACCGCCTGGCCCCACCACGGCCTCCTCTCGCTGTTCGTCTGGCTCTGGGGCGCCAACTTCGTGCTCGCCGAGGTAGCACTGCGGGAGATGGAGCCGATCTCGTTCAGCGTCGCCCGCTTCCTGATGGGCGGTGGGGCCCTGCTCGCTCTGTTTTACGTCCAGCGGCCGGTCCCCGACGACGAGGCGGCGGCCCGTCTCTTCCCGCGCGTCGAACGGGAGGACTGGCCCCGCCTCCTCTTCGTCTCGATCATCAGCGCCGCCCTCGCCCCGTGGCTCGGGATCGAGGGCCTCGACCTCACCCACAGCGGTCGGGCGTCGCTGTGGCTGGCCCTGGGCCCGGTGCTCAGCTCCGCCTTCGGCTACCTGGGCGAGACGGAGCGCATCGGGTGGGTCGGCTACCTGGGCATCGGCCTCGCCGGGCTCGGGACGTTCGTCCTCGCCGCCGACGGCCTGCGGCCCCAGCAGGCCTACTGGATGGGCGACCTGCTCCTCCTGATGGCCCTCCTCCTGACGGTCGCGGAGATGCACCTCATCAAGCCCCTCGTGGCCCGCTACGGCTCCATTCCGACGGTGGCGCTCCGCACCGTCATCGGCGGGGCGGTTTACTTCCTCATCGCCACCCCGGCCCTCGTCGGAGAGCCCTGGTTTTCCCTCAGCGCCTGGACGTGGGTGGCCATCCTGCTGGGCGGCGCCATCGGCGTCGGGATGGGCCAGTGGGTCAAGTACCGGGCCCTCAACGTGATTGGCCCCACACGGGTGGTGCTCTACGGCAACCTCGTGCCCGTGGCCACCCTCATTCTGGCCTGGCTCACGATCGGCACCGACCCGTCGGGCCTCGAGATTCTCGCGGCCGTGCTCATCGTCGCCGGGGCCTTCTGCCTGCAGGTCGTCGACCTCCGCACGAACGCCCCGGCGTCCCCCTCGCAGGCCCGCCCGAAACCGACGTCGTAGGCCCCCCGCCCCGGACGGAGCACGTGCGGCGTGGGATCGTTTCTGAAAGGGTGCCTCCGACCCGACACAGGGTCCGCACGCGGTCTCCCCAGCACCCGATCTACCCCGCCATGCGTTTCCTCTTGTCCCTCGCCTGTGCCGCCCTCCTTCTCGCCTGTGACACGAAGGCCCAGTCGCCGCCGGAGCCCGAAACCCAGATTTCCGCGGCCGTACGCGCCGCACCGGCCCCGATGCGCGACGCGGCGACGGTCCTCGGCTACGACGACAACATGGACTTGACGACGCTCCGGAAGGGCAGCGGCACGCTGGTCTGCCTCGCCGACGACCCGGCGAAGACGGCCTTCCACGTGGCCTGCTACCACGAGTCGCTCGAGCCGTTCATGCGGCGCGGGCGCGAGTTGCGGCGACAGGGCCACTCGGGGGCGGCGGTCGACAGCATCCGTCGCGCCGAGATTGAGGCGGGCGCCCTCGCCTACCCCGACCGCCCAACGGCCCTCTACAACCTGTCGGGGCCGGCCGGGGCCTACGACGCCGCGGCCGACACCGTCCGCGACGGATCGCGCCTGCGCGTCCTCTACGTGCCGTACGAAACGGCCGAGAGCACCGGGCTGCCCACGACGCCGAAGGGCGGTCCCTGGCTCATGGCCCCCGGTGAGCCCTGGGCCCACGTCATGATCCCGGGCGGGTGACCCAGAAGGCACTGTGCGCACGTCCGAGAACGCAGCCGCCAACGTCTCACATGAGTCCCTCGTCCTCCGACGCCTCCAACTCCTTCGCCCCCATCCGTGCACTCGTCCTGCTCCGGCGGGGGTGGCGGGGCTTTCGGGCCCACGGCCTGAAGGTGATGGCCGCCTACCTGGCCTACCTTCTCGTGACAGGCGTCTCGTTCGTCCTCTTCCGAGTCGGGTGGACGGCCTGGATCGCGTCCTCTCTCTCCCACCTGCCCCCAGCGGGCCTCAACGTCGATCTGCCCCGCCTCCTAGGGGCCATGGGGGTCCCGACGTGGTGCCCGACGACTGTCTGGGCCTCCCAGATCGAAGATGTCGGATTGTCGCTGGGCCGCCTCGTGGAGGGATCGCTGGGCCCCGCCGGCGTTCCCCCGGACGTCGGCGCCGCGCTGGGGGTATGGATCGTCGTGGCGGGGCCGGCGGCGGTCAGCCTGTACGCTGCGGTGCTCCACCTCACGCGGGAGGGACGGGTGTCGGTCGCCGCGGCGTGCCGGGGCCTCCGGCGCTTCGACACGGCGGTCGGCACGTACCTCGTGGCCTGGCTTCTCCAAGGCGTGGGCCTTCTGATGCTGATCGTTCCCGGCCTCGTGGTGGCAGCCGCCTACCTCCCTCTTCTCTTCCGAGTGGCGGACGGGACGTCCAGTGCGCAGACGACCCTAGCCTGGACGTGGACGCACACGAGGGGCGCCCGGTGGGCCTTCTTCACCGTCTACGTCGCCCTCGGCGCGCTCAGCGTGGGGCCGGTGCTGCTGTACATCGGGCTTCGAGACTGGGTCGGGGGCGCCTCGTCCCTCGTCTCTCTCGTTCCCACTCTGCTCATTCCCGGCCTGGGGGCCGTCGGGATCGGGGCGTACGGCCTGTGTGTCGCCGTCCAGGGGTACGAGGCGGTGCGGGCCCGGGCGAACTAGTCGACCAGTCCCGGCACGAGCATCACGGCGTTCTGCATCATGCGGCTCGGCCCGCGCCAGAACATGCGGTACTGCGTGTTGTCGACGAGGAAGACGACGCGCCCCTCCCCCATCTCGACGGTTCCGGCGAAGGACGCCCCCGCCAGCTGCTTGAGGTTTTGCTGGGAGGCGTAGCCGCTCACGAGCAGGTCGTCGGCGTCCTCGGCGTAGTGGGCCGCCGTCTGCAGGTCGGCGCTCGGCTCCAGGGCCGCGGTCCCGTACTTGAGCGAGTAGACCCGCTCCCCAACCCCGAAGGCGAGAGGGTGGGTCGTGTCGACGACGCCGTCGAGGGCCGCGCCGGGAATGTTGCCGAGCCCCGCCGAGTCGCTCCGGGCCGCGTACGCGGTGTAGGGCCCGATGCGGGTGCCCGCCGTGTCGCGCACCGCCTCGACGGACGTGAGGCCCGAGGCCTGCTCGGTCAGGAACCGGGCGCTTTCCTCCGTGCCGACCAGCGTGCCCCCTCCCTGCACCCAGTCGCGGAGCGCCTCGACCTGCGTCGAGTCGAAGACGGTGCCGAGCCGCCCCCCCCCCGGCAGCACCAGCACGTCGAAGTCCTGCAGGCGCGCCTTGCCGTAGCGGGCGTAGCGGCTCTCGCTGGTGGCCGACTGCTTCAGATTCGAGGCCCGCACCCGCGTGATGGGGAGTTCCGTCTCCCGGTCGAAGAGGTACCAGAGCTGGCCGCTCGTGTACGTCGAAAACGGCTGGTCGACGAGCAGGCCCACCGTGGGCTGCTTGACCGGGGCGTTGTTCTCGGACCCGAGGTCGGGCCCCTCGCTGGTGCGGCCCGTGTTCACCCCTACGATCTTGACGCCGGCCGCCTTCGCCACCGCCCGCATGTCGGCCGCCGCGGTCGTCTTCTCCGGGTTGCGCCCGAGCAGTACGATGAGGGACCCGGCCCCGAAGGAGCGGCCCTCGATCGTAAACGGCTTGGCGGCGGCGCGAACGCGGTAGCCCTGCTTCCAGAGCCGGGACAGGGCCTCCGGCGCGTGGCGCTGCTCCCACTCGACGACGAAGGCGTAGCGGGCGTTCGGGTTCACCACGCCGCTGGGGGGCGTGGGAACTTCGTCGATCGGCACCGTCTCGCCCTGCACCTCCTGACGGACGCTGTAGGCGGTGAGGTTGTAGGCCAGCGGCGCCGACCACGTCGACATGTCGTACATCACCGAGTCCTGAAACGAGATCTGCCGCCGCAGCAGCGTGTTCACGAAGAGGTGCCGCGGCTGGTCGGCGGGCACCACGTAGGCCCCTTCCTCGACGCGGCGATCAGCCCGCTCGCCCGACCGGTAGCTGAGGGCCCCCTCGAGCCGGAGGGGCTCGGTGGCACGCTCCACCGTGATGCCGTGATGGCGCAGTATGTCGATCACGTCGTAGAGGTACCCTTCCCCCTCGTCGTCGGGGAAGACGTAGGCGGCGGTCTCGACCGTGTTCGTCTCCTGCGAGTGGGCCTGGAGGTCGTATTCGAGGAGGGCGCGCCGGTTGCGCACCGCCGCCCGGAGCGTCGCGAAGGAGGTGGTGTAGTGGTCGAAGACGCGCTGCCGAAGCGTGAGGGTGTAGCCGTCCTCGTTCTCGACGGCCCGCCCGGCCCCGATGCCTGCCTGCTCGGTGAGCATGCCGATGCCGCCCATCACGCTGGGGTACGACGAGCCGTAGCTCGGGTAGAAGAAGTCGAAGGCCTCCTTCGTAAAATAGGCGACCTGGTTCTGGTTGAAGGCGCGGATGTTGGCGCGGCCGAAGGTGTCGGCCCAGGCGACGTAGCGGTCCGGCAGGAGCGGGTTGCGGGGCGTGGTCCCCGGCATGGTGAAGTAGTGGTCATTATACCCCTGCTCGTGGTAGTCGGTGTGCACCTGCGGCATGAACTCCTGGTAGACGCCCGTCAATCCCTCCGTCTCGGGGTGGACGTTCCACACCCAGTCCCGATTCAGGTCGAACCAGTAGTGGTTGGTGCGCCCCTGGGGCCAGGGCTCGTCGTGAACGATGTCGTTCGGGTTGGTGGCCACCTGGTGCTGCTGCATCGACCGCGCCCAGTAGACGTACCGGTCGCGCCCGTCGGGATTGACCACCGGATACATGACGAACACGGCGTTCTCGAGAATGCGGCGGGTCGTCGAGTCCTGCGCCGCCGCGAGCCGGTAGGCCACCCGCAGGGCCGCCTCCGTCGAGGCCGGCTCGTTGCCGTGGATGTTGTAGCTGAAGGAGACGGTCACCGGCTGGGTCCCCAGGAGCCGGCTGCGCTCCTGGGTCGACAGGGCCGGCGGGTTGGAAAGGCGCCGACTGTTTCGCTTCAGCTCGTCGAGCCGTCCCTGGTTCTGGGGACTGGTGAACACCAGGTAGATGAGCGCGCGGCCCTCGTAGGTCTCCCCGTAGGTCCCGATCTTGACCCGATCCGACGCCTCGGCCACCGACCGGAGGTAGTCGACTGCGTCGGCGTGGAGCGTGAACTGCGTGCCGATCTCGTAGCCGAGGGCCTCTTCCGGCGTCGGCACCTGGTCGCTGTACGTCAGGTTCGGGTCGAAGGAGAAGCGCTCCGGGCTGAGGTCGACAGGCTGAGCCTGCGCGACCGTCCCGACGAGGAGACTGAGCAGGAGGGCAGTGAAGACACGGCGAGCCATTGACATGGGGCGTTTATACAAGGGCGCTAACGCACCAAGGTGTCAACCACGCGGATCTCCTGCAAGCCCCCACCGCCCCGCGGTCGTTCCGCCGCCGTTACGCCACCCGCTCGCGCCACCGGAGCGCCAGGGCCCCACCCGGCGACACGAGCGCCGCGGCCGGGGTCCGGTCCTCGAGGTCGGTCCACGGCTCGCCGTAGACCGCCGCCCAGCGAACCGTCACATGGGGCTCGTCGGCCCGGCGGATGGGGGCCGTCTCTCGCTCGATGCGGGCCCGCAGGAGGGTGCCGTCCCGGGCAGTGCCGTACCGCCAGGATCGGTCCCGAAGGAAGTGTGGGAGCGTCCCCGGCGACGGGGAGGACGGCGGCCCCGTCGCCGCCACCCGCAGACGCTGCTCGCGGCCCGCCACGTCGAAGCGGTACGTGATCTCGACCGCCTCCGCCCGGTCGCGCCGCACCGGCTGCATCTGGGCGACGGCCACCGGCTCGCCGTAGAGCCCCCGCGCGCCCCACGCCACGAGTCGACGGGGCACGTGGGCCTGGATCGTCAGGGTTCCCCGACGGGCGGCGGGCGCTGCCTCCCGCACCAGCACCTGCAGCTCGACGGCCGGCACGCGCCGAAAGCCGGGCCCCGCCAGTCCCAGCACGCGGACCTGCGCCAGCCGAACCCCAACCAGGCGCACGTAGGCCGTCCCGCCGCGCGTGTCCGGCCGGAGCCCCGTGGGCAGGTGCGGGGCGACGAGCGCCGGGTCGACGGCCCAGGCCACCGCGGCGCGGTCGCGCGCCACGGCCCGAAGAATGCGTGGAGGGGATGATAGGAGCGCCATGCCCTACGGACCGATGCCGGGGGAGTCAGTAGAAAAAGGAACCAATAGAAAAGGGCACGCCCCAGTGAGGAGCGTGCCCTTCGTGCCTCAGGGGCGTGGCGGTACCACGCCGTCGCGTGACGGATTAGTCGTCGGTGTGCGGCTGCAGGTCCTGCCGACTGTGGCGCTGCCGCAGCTTCCGAAGGGCCTTCTCCTTGATCTGGCGCACCCGCTCGCGGGTCAGGTCAAAGCGCTTGCCAATCTCTTCGAGCGTCAACGGATGCTCACGGCCAATGCCGAAGTAGAGGCGTGTGATCTCGGCCTCCCGGTCGTGGAGCATGCTGAGGGCCCGCTCGATGTCGATCTTGACCGACTCCGCGAGCATCTCCTCGTCGGGCGAGTCGCTCTCCTCGTCGGGCAGGACGTCGAGGAGGCTGTTGTCGTCCTCCTCGTTGAAGGGCGCGTCCATCGAGAGGTGACGACTGGTGTGCTGCATCGCCTCGCGCACCTTCTGGACGTCGATCTCGAGCTCCTCGGCGAGCTCTTCGATGTTGGGCTCGCGGTCGAGCTCCTGCTGCAGCCGCGCGCTGGCCTTCCGGATTTTCGAGATGGTACCGATGCGATTGAGCGGGAGCCGGACCACGCGACTCTGCTCGGCGAGGGCCTGCAGGATGGCCTGACGGATCCACCAGACGGCGTAGGAGATGAACTTGAAGCCCCGGGTCTCGTCGAACCGCTTCGCGGCCTTGATGAGCCCGTAGTTGCCTTCGTTGATCAGGTCGGCGAGGGAAAGCCCCTGTCCCTGATACTTCTTTGCGACGGAGACGACGAAGCGCAGGTTGGCCCGACAGAGCTTGTGGAGCGCCTCTTCGTCACCGTCCTCGATACGACGGGCCAGCTCGACCTCTTCCTCGGGCTCCAACAGGTCAATCTTTCCGATCTCTTGGAGGTACTGGTCCAGCATCCGTTGTTCACGCGGAACGTGCATATGGCTCCTTTCGGTTGTGGGGGTGTGACGATGGGTGGCGGTGAAAGAGGACAGCACGCGTCTCCTCCGGTCGTGGCGGCCGGTCGTGCCCGGGCGGTCAGCCCCCGGAGACGGGATGGTGTGCGTGCCGCAGACTCACCACGAGTGAGGGAGAAGCTTGTTCCGGCGTAAACTTGTCGAGATACAACAGCGCGCCGGTCAAAGTCAATTCGTATAGTTAACAGTTTTCAGAAGTCCGTCGGCGACACTCCGGCTGTCGCTCATGCGGGGAACCTTCGTCTGCCCGCTGATGCTGTCGTTCGTGGCCTTGAGCCAGGCGTAGAAGGTACCGTCCGGGACCGCCGAGATCGTGGGGGCCTCGAACGCCCGGGCCTCCCGGCGCATCTGATAGTGGCGGTTGACGCCCTGGAGGTACTCGTCGATGAGGTCGGAAAAGGCGTCGAGGTCCCTGGGCGACTCTTCGAACTCGATCACCCACTCGTGGCCGGGGCGTCCGCCGTCCCCGTTCATGGCACGGGGGGCAACGTGGTAGTCGACGACGTGGGTCCCCGTCTGGTCGCAGGCGTGGCGAAGGGCCGCCCGCGCCTCGTCGCCGTACAGGGCCTCTCCGTACTCGTCGATCATCTCGCTGGTCCGCCCAGCGACGGTGATCTTGTGGGGAAAGGTGCTGGTAAACCGGACGACGTCGCCGACCTCGTAGGCCCAGAGGCCGCTGCTCGACGTGACGTGCAGGGAGTAGCGCACGCCGGGCTCCACATCGGCGATGGTGTGGCGGGGCGGGTTTTCCTGATCCTTCTCGTCGAGGCGCACGAACTCGTAGAACACGCCGTTGTCCAGGTGCAGGAGCATCGAGGGGTCGTCCACGTCGTCCTGGAAGGAAAAGAAGCCCTCCGACGCCCCGTAGGTTTCGATGAAGTCGACGTCTACGCCAATCTTTGCTTCCAGCAGATCGCGGTAGGACCGCAGCGGCACCCCCCCGGCGATGAAGACCTGCAGGTTGGGCCAGACCTCCCCGACCGTCGTGGCCGCGGCGTCGTGCCGCTCGTTGTAGACGTCGATGAGTTCGTCGAAGAGGACGATCGCCCAGGTCGGGGCCATCACGAGCAGCCGGATGTCCTGGTCGACCGTGCGCTCGGCGATGGTGCGCAACTTGTCTTCCCAGTTCGGGATGAAGGTTACCTCGTTGGGCACCGCCTGGAAGAATGTGCTGAAGAAGCTGGGCGCGTTTTCGGCCAGGATGCCGCTGATCTCCCCGGCGAGCGTGCCGGGGTAGTTCGGGTCCTCCTCCACGCGGCCCGGGAGCGTGAGGTGGCTGCCCAGGAAGAAGCGGCCGTCCAGCGTCTCGGAGAGATAGTGCAGCCCCGTGCCCACGCTGAAGGTACGGTTGTGGTCGATGGTCTCCTGACTGATCGGAATGATCTTTCCGTCGGACACCGTGCCGCTCGAGACCGCAAAGTTGGTGATGGTGCCGGGCCACATCACGTCCGCGGCGCCCTCCCGGACGCGGAGGACGTCCGTCTCGATGTCGTCGTAGGTGTGGAGGGGCACCCGTTCCTGATAGGCCGCCACGACGTTGGCGGCGTTCGCGATCTCGGCGAAGCCGTAGCGGCGGCCCCACTCGGTCTCGGCGGCCCGGGCGAGGAGCCCCCGAAGCAGCGTGCGCTGCGTCGAGACGGGGTGCTGTTTGAAGGCGTCGATTTGCCGGACCGGATCCAGCCACCGCAGCGCAGAGCGGATCAGGGCGTCCATAACGGGCACGAGGGGTCGGTCGGTGGGGTCTGCGTCGGCGGCCCGAAGCGCAGCGCCCCCGCGGAGGCCTCGGTGCCGCCGTTCCGGCGGGAAAATTTCCAAAAAAATGAGGCGAGGGATCTCGTCTCAATACCGCTCTGTGTATACTTCCCGTCAGAAAATGTTCGCGCGGCCCTTCTCGGTCCATTTTTCCCCTTTTCCATGCGTTCTCCGGCTCGTTCCTCTGCTCCGTTCGCCCCCGACGCCTTTTCGCCGGACCGGTTCGTGCTCGACTGTCGGACCCGGACGCTCGACTGCCGGCCCGGGACGGCCGGCGGGGCCGGCCCCCACGTCATGGGCGTTCTCAACGTGACCCCCGACTCTTTTTCGGACGGCGGGCAGTTTCGGGCGGTCGAGGACGCGGTGTCGCGGGCCGCGGAGATGCTGAGCGACGGGGCCTCCATCATCGACGTCGGGGGCGAATCGACCCGGCCCGGCGCCGAGCCCGTCTCCGCCCAGGAGGAGCGCGACCGCGTGCTTCCCGTCGTGAAGGCCCTCGCCGACCGGTTCCCCGACGCCCTCTTCTCGGTCGACACCTACAAGCCGGAAGTGGCCCGCCCGGCCCTCGAGGCCGGGGCCCACATCGTCAACGACGTGACCGGGCTGCGCCACCGGCCGGAGATGGCGGAGGTGGCGGCCGAGGCCGGCGCTCCGCTCGTCGTCATGCACTCGGCCGGCGAGCCCGGCGACCTCACCTCGCCCCGCGAGTACGACGACGTGGTCGCCGAGGTGCGGGACGCCCTCGCCCGGGCGATCGAGACGGCCGAGGCGGCCGGCGTCTCCTCAATCATCGTCGACCCCGGCTTCGGGTTCGGCAAGACCCACGCGCAGAACCTCCGTCTGATCAACGAGATCGACGAACTGCTGACCCTGGACCGTCCGGTACTCCTGGGCGTCTCTCGCAAGAGCACAATCGGGGCCACCCTCGGGACCGACGACGACCGGGCCCCGGTCGACAGCCGCCTCTTCGGCTCGCTCGGCGCCACGGCCGTCGGCGTCATGCGGGGGGGCACCCTCGTTCGGACCCACGACGTGGCGGCAACAGTTGAGATGCTTCACGTTCTCGACGAAACGCTGCGTGCGTCCGAGTGACTGTCCCCGACGCTATCCTCAGGTTCAATGGTTGGTCGGTGTGCGCCGCGAGGAGCGCCCCGGCAGCCGCGGCGGCCGATGAGGGCATCCGCGCGGGGAGTCACGCAGAAGGAGCAGGCGCCGATCGCGTCGCGGGGTCGGCGACGTCTACGGATCCAGTCGCTCAGGCCCGCCAGTCCCCATCGCGCCGCCCGGGTCCTCCCCCCGGCGTCGCTCATCGGCTCTCCGCACACGGTCCCTCCGTCTCGTGACCCTCTATGAGATCATCGGCTTCGGGGTGCGCGACGTCATCGACATCGGGCTGGTGGCGTACCTTCTCTACCGCCTCTACCGCCTGATGCGGGGCACGATTGCCGTCCAGATTGCCCTCGGGCTCGGCGCGCTTTTTCTGGTGCAGTTCCTGGTGCAGTTTGCGGACCTGACGGTCCTGAGCGCCTTCTTCAGCAACTTTAACCAGGTGTTCGTCCTGGCGGTTATCATCATCTTCCAGCCGGAGATCCGACGGCTGCTTCTGGAGCTGGGACGAAACCCGCTCATCCGCCGCTTCGTGAGCACCACCGACGAGGGAGCCATCGTCGACGAGGCGGTAACGGCCGTCGAAGAGATGGCGAACCGCAACATCGGCGCGCTTATTGCTTTTCAGCGCAACACGGGCCTGCGCAGCTACATCGAGACCGGCAAGCAGCTGCAGGCGGAGGTGTCCCACGACCTGCTCGTCACCATCTTCCACGGTCAGAACCCGCTCCACGACGGGGCGGTCATCATCAACGACCGGCGGATCGAGGCGGCCCGCTGCATTCTTCCGGTGTCCACGAGCATGAAGCTGAGCCCGCAACTCGGCCTCCGGCACCGGGCGGCGGTCGGCCTCACGGAGCAGACCGACGCCTTCGTCGTGGTGGTCTCGGAGGAGACCGGCGACATTAGCGTCTCCCGCGACGGGGCCCTGATCTCCAACATCACGACCAACGAACTCCGAACCTACCTTACGAGCGCCCTCACGAGCCAGCCCTCCTCCACGACGACGGCGCCGTCCTCGGTGTCGGCGTGAGGGGATGCCGACCGCGTCCGCCCCCCTCCGTTGTCTCCTCCGTTCATGACTGCCTCCTCCTCCGATCGCGACCCCCGAGAGTTCCGACGACGGCGCGACCGCCTCGTCCAGACGCTCCGTGAGCGGGGCATTCAGGACGAGCGGGTGCTCGGGGCCGTCGGGCGGGTGCCCCGCCACGAGTTCGTCGAGCCGGCGTTCCGGGCCCGGGCCTACGCCGACGAGGCCCTGCCGATCGGGATGGACCAGACCATCTCCCAGCCGTTCACGGTGGCCTACCAGACGGCGCTGCTCGAGGTCGAGCCGCGGGACCGCATCCTGGAGGTGGGCACCGGCAGCGGGTACCAGGCGGCGGTCCTGTGCGAGATGGGCGCGCGGGTCTTCTCCGTCGAACGGCACGAGGCCCTGCTCGAGCGCACCCGCTCACTGCTCGACGACCTGGGCTACGACGTGCGCACCCGCCACGGCGACGGCACGAAAGGCTGGGTGGCGTTCGCGCCCTACGACGGCATCGTGGTGACGGCCGCGGCGCCCGACATCCCCGAGCCCCTGCTCCACCAGTTGCGCGAGCCTGATGGCGCGCGCGGCGGACGGCTCGTCATTCCGGTCGGGGGGCGCGACGGGCAAACCATGACACGCGTGACGCGCACCGGCCCAGGTCCCCACGACTACGAGCGGGGGGAATTCCACAACTTCCGGTTCGTCCCGCTCGTGGGAGACGACGGGGATGAGAACGGGGACGCCTGAGCCGTTCCCGTCCGGCCTTCGTGATCGGTCCAGTCCCTCACAGACGCGTGGGCGCACCCTGTTCGTCCGCCCCGATCACGTCGAGAAGCCAGTCGATGTGGCGCTGCCGGAGGGCCCGAACGGTGGCCTCCGGCTCCTCGGGGGCTTCGAACTCGGCCCCCCGCTCGCTCATGTGGGCGGCGTCGATGGCCGCCTGCCGGGCGCTCGGGTGGGTGCAGGCGTGGGCCGCCAGGAGCCGGGCCGCCTCGGGACGCCGCCGGGACAGGCCGAGCGCGGCCGCCCGGACCACGGCGTCGGTCTCCTCCGCGCGGGCGGCGGTCCAGGGGGCCTCCTCGTCGCGCTGCGCCGCGGCCCAGAGCCGCCCGGTCGGCGTGCGCGCCGAGGCCGCCTCCACCCCGGTCCGCCGCGCACACCACCGCGCGAACCGCCGCAGGACTGCGTCGGACCGCGTCTCCCGAACGTGATCGATGAGTTGAACGCGGGGCACGGTCCGCCAGTCCATCTCCTCGCCGGTCGTGCGGTCGAGCACGAGGGCCCGGTGCTCGCGGCTGTCGAAAATGTAATAGTACCGATCGACGGTCGCGTCGGAAATCATTGCGGACATGGAGCCGGGCGAGGGAAATAAGGAGTCCGATCGATGGGACCTCGTGGGGGTTCGTAAGCAGGAACGCCGGAAACGTTCGGGCCAGCCCGCGACCGTCGCGTCGGTTTTCCAATTCTGCAACAAACGCGGCTGCATCAAATATAGGAGCGACGCGCCCGATTGGCTTTCCTCCCACCAGGGGTTTCTCCCTCGTCACGGGGCGGGATTCTCGCGTCCTCCCTCCCCCATCCGCTCGCGACTTCTTCCACTACGTTCGTTCCGGCTGTATGCAGTACCTCACGACACGCCGCCTGCTTCCTGCCCTCGTGCTCATCGTCGTCGGGGGCGTGCTCGGGGCGCAGGTGAACTCCTACGTCTCGCCCGACGACGCGATCGAGCAGTTCAAGAAGATGCGACAGGCGTTTGTCATCATCAGTGGCAAGTACGTGGAGCCGGTCGACGCCAGCGAACTCGCCGAGGGCGGCGTCAAGGGCATGCTGGAGACCCTCGACCCCCACTCCAGCTACGTGCCCCCGGAGCAGGCCCAGCGGACGCGGCAGCGCTACCAGGGCTCGTTCGGCGGCATCGGCATTCAGTTCGACATCCTGAGCGACACCGCCCGGGTCGTGTCGCCGCTTGCGGGCGGCCCGAGCGAGGAGGCCGGCCTTATGGCGGGCGACCGGATCGTTCGCATCGAGGACTCGACGGCGGTGGGCCTGTCGATGCAAGAGATCCGGCAGAAGCTGACCGGCGAGATCGGCACCGAGGTCTCCTTCACGGTGTACCGGCCCCTCTCCGACTCCCGGCATACGTTCACGATCGAGCGCGGGAAGATTCCGCTCTATTCGGTGCACTCCTCGTACATGATCGACGAAAAAACCGGCTACATCGAGATCGGACGGTTCGCGAAGTCGACGCCGGAGGAGTTCCTGAAGAAGGTCGACACCCTGAAGGCCCAGGGCATGGAGCGGCTCGTCGTCGACCTGCGTCAGAATCCCGGGGGCGTCATGCAGTCGGCCGTCAAGATCGCCGATGAGATGCTCGGGACCGCCGGCCAGACCATCGTCCAGACACGCGGCCGCAGCGCCCGCATCGACCAGACACTGAAGGCGCAGGCCGGGGGCGCGCTCGCCCACCAGCCCATCACCGTGCTCGTGGACGGCAATACGGCCTCGGCGAGCGAGATCCTCGCGGGCGCGCTGCAGGACCACGACCGGGCGTTGCTCGTGGGGCGCCGCACCTTCGGCAAGGGCCTGGTCCAGAAGCCGTACCGCCTCAATGACGGCAGCTTCATCCAACTCACGGTGGGCCGCT
>JBDGQP010000120.1:0-20926 GCA_042218975.1 Salinibacter sp. | reverse complement strand
CGACGAGGCCGCTCCGCCCGAGGGACGGGGCGACGGCGCGCCCGGCGAGGCCGAACCCTCCTCCGAAGGGCCGGAGGCGTAGGATTGCCGTCCCCTCGTGACGGAGCGAGACGCGAGCGCAGCGATCCCGGGCCGACCGGGGCGCTGCGCGTTGCTGTTGGGGCGGCTGGTCTGTCCGGAGGGGACGGCGAGGGCGCCGCCCGCATCCCCACCTAGACGGAAGGGGAGAGCGCGGAAAGACCGCGGGTTCCGGCGGGTCCCACGAGCTCCGTATGCTCCATCTAGATGCAGAGGTCTGGGAGAGGGGATCTATGGCCATACTTCCCCACTTTCAAACCCGAATCCTTCTACAGGATTCGGAACTCTACCGAAACTCCATCCAGAAGAGGATGGTGACGATCAGCATCACCAGGCTGATGAGGAAGTTCGAGGCCGTGGTCCACGCGCTGCCCATCCGGTCCATCTTGTAGAGGCAGAGGTCGTAGGCCCGGTCGTAGGTGGTTTTGATCTGGGAGAGCGCCATGGTGGCGTTCTCCGCGGCCTGCGACTCCATCACGTCGGTCCGGGCGAACGCGTAGGTGAGCTCCTCGACGTCGTACTCGTAGGCCCGTACGGCGTCCCGGGCGTCGTGGAGCTCGTTCAGCAGGGCGCGGAGGCGGCGCCGGCCGGACACGCTGTAGAACGACGGGTCGCACGCGTAGATCTGGTCGAGCAGCTCGTCGAGCTCCTGGTCGAGGGTGCTGCCCTCGTCGATCAGGGCCGTGAGCCACTTCCAGTACTGGTCGGGCGTGAGGCCAAGCAGCTCCGAGGCGACCGTGAGGTCGGTCTCGGCCGAGGCCTTCGGGGCGGGCCGCTCGGCGAGAGCATCCGTGCGGGCATCGCCGCGCTCGTAGTCGAGGGCACTCATGCGGAGTGGGGACTCGGACGAAAGAAAGCAGAGCGACGGACCGTTGCGGCCCTGTCCGTCGGGACCGAGGCCGTGCTCGCCCCCGCACTACTCGATCTGGGCGAAGCCGGTGTAGGCGTGCAGGGCCTCGGGGAGCTCGATGGTGCCGTCGGCCCGCTGGTTGTTCTCCAGGAGGGCCGCCAGGACGCGGGGGAAGGCCAGCCCGCTGCCGTTGAGCGTATGCGTCAGCCGCGGCTTCGCCTCCGGCTCCGGCCGGTAGCGGAGCTGCATGCGCCGGGCCTGGAACGCCTCGAAGTTCGAGACCGAGGAGACCTCGAGCCACCGCTCCTGCCCGGCGCTCCAGACCTCCAGGTCGTACTTCTTGGCCTGGGTGAAGCCCATGTCGCCGGTGCACATAAGAAGGCGCCGGTAGGGCAGCCCGAGGGCCTCGAGGGCACTCTCGGCGTCCCGCAGCAGCGACTCGAGGGCGCGGTAGCTCTCGTCCGGATGGACGATATGGACGAGCTCGACCTTGTCGAACTGGTGGAGGCGATTGAGGCCGCGCACGTCGGCCCCGTAGCTGCCGGCCTCCCGGCGCCAGCAGGGCGTGTAGCCGCAGTACTTGAGCGGCAGGGCGTCGGCGTCCAGAATCTCGTCGCGGTGAAAGTTGGTGAGAGGCACCTCCGCCGTCGGGATGGGAAAGAAGTCGTCCCGCGGAATCTGATACATGAGGTCGTCCTTGTCCGGCAGCTGGCCGGTGCCGCGGGCGCTCTCCGGATTCACGAAGAGGGGGGGCTGCACCTCCCGGTACCCCCGCTCGCGGGCCCGATCGAGGAAGAAGTTGAGCAGGGCCCGCTGCAGCCGCGCGCCGCGGCCGGTGTAGAAGGGAAAGCCGCTGCCCGTGACCTTCGCCCCGCGCTCAAAGTCCACCAGGTCATGGACGTCGGTCAGGTCCCAGTGGGGCTTCGGGTCGAAATCGAACGTCGGCTGTTCGCCGACGGTCTCCTCGACCTCGTTGTCGTCCTCGGTGGCCCCTACGGGTACGCTGGGATGAGGCACGTTCGGAATGGTCAGCAGGAGCTCGCGCTGCTTCTCTTCGGTTTCCTGCACCGTCTCGTCGAGCGCGTCGATCTCCTCCTTCAGGCGGCTCGTTTCCTCGATGCGCTCCTGGGCGGCCGCGTCCTTGCCCTCTCGCTTCAGCGTGCCGATCTCCTGAGAGAGGTCGTTTTGTCGGGCCTGCGTCTCCTGCATTTCCGTGATGGCGGCGCGCCGCTCCTCGTCGACCGACAGCAGCTCGTCGACCATCTCGGGCGAGCCGGTGTCCTTGGCCCGGATGGCTTCCTTCACGCGCTGGGGGTCGGACCGGATGGCGTCAATGTCGAGCATGGGGCAGGCGGCTGGTCAGCAGAAGTGGAAGGGCGACGCTTCTTCAAGATAGGAAGGGAGAGAGGAGGTCTCATCGGGCGCCTCTGAACTCCGTTCGAAGATCGGGCGCCCGCTCAGACGGACTCGACACCGAGGGCCCGCCCGACCGCTCGCAGGCCCGTCTCCAGCGAACGGGGGTCGTAGCCGAGCTCCGTTTCGGCCTTGAGGATGATGAAGCCGGTCTTGGGGGGGCGCTCCACCGCGTCCTCGAAGAAGGTGCTCGGCACCGGGTCGATGAGCGAAGTGTCGAACCCGAACACGTCGGCGACGGTCTCGGCGAGCTCGTGGATCGTGACCATCTCGCGCCCGGCGATGTGGTAGAGGCCGGTCTTGCCGCGATCGACGACGCGGGCGATGCCGTCGGCCAGGTCGGGGACGTAGGTGGGCGTGCGCCACTGGTCGGTCACCACGGGGATCGTCTCGCCCGACGAAAGCTGGTCGATCATCCAGCGCACGACGTTGGACCGAGACAGGTCGCGCCCGACGCCGTAGAGCAGTACGGTGCGCACGATCGCCCAGTCCGAGAGGTCCACCTCGCGGAGGGCGTTCTCGCCGGCGAGCTTCGTGCGGCCGTAGTAGTTGACGGGGTCGGGGCGGGCGCGCTCGTCGTAGGGGCCGCGCTTGCCGTTGAACACGAAGTCGCTGGACACCTGCACGAGGCGAGCCCGCTGCTCCGCGCAGTGCTTTGCGAGGCGCTTGACCGCCCGGGCGTTGACGGCCCAGGCCCGGTTGCGATCCGCCTCGCACGCCGCGACGTCGGACACCGCCGCGCAGTTGACGACCACGTCCGGGGCGAAGTCGTCCAGGACGGCCTCGACCGCGTCGGGGGCGGTCACGTCCATCGGGCGGTAGTCGCAGGTCGAGGGATCGAACCGAGGGGCGTCGTCGCGGGCGGTGGCCAGCACGTCGAGGTCGGACGCGGCCGCCAGCCGATCCACGAGGGCCTGACCGAGGAGGCCGTTGGCCCCGGTCACCAGCACGCGGTCGGACAGGGGCCGGTCGCGGTTGAACGGCAGTTCGTCGAAGGGAAGGTCCGGCATCGGGGACGAAGACGGAGGGATAGTCAGGGGCGTCGAAGGTCGTATCGGAGCCCTACGCCGAGGCCGAGCCGGGGCGCCGGCCGGGGCTCGAAGTGGATCGCAGGGGCGACGTGCAGGAAGACCTCGAACCGCTCGGCGTAAAAGTTGAGCCCCAACTTGCCCGTGACCCCTACCTTCAGGGCCGGGTCCGTTTCGAGCCGACGCCCGATCCCCAGCAGGCCCGGGCCGTAATACACGTGCATCAGGGAGTCGGGAAGGGGCTGCTCCCACAGCCGGTGGGCGGACAGCCGGACGAAGTCGTCGCCGTCGACCGTCAGGGTGGCGTCGTAGGCGACCAGCGCCGACCGGTAGTACTTTGCGGTCAGGCCGCCGGGCCGGCCGACCTGCGGGCCGAGGGTCCAGGAGCCAACGTCCCGCTGGGCACGGGCCGCGGTGGCAAGCAGTCCAACGAGCGCCCCGAGGACGAGGAGCCTCCCGACCCGGAACAGCGTTCCCTCGAGACGTGGGCGCAGGCCGGAAGTCGTCACGCGTCCGCCGTCGAGGTGTGTCGCAGGGCCGCGAGCATGTCCGCTTTCAGGTGGTCGGCGTCCTGTAGGTCCATGCGGCCGGCCAGCACGAGGCGCACGTCGCGCCGTTTGGCGGCGGCTTCGTAGCGGGCCTGCTCCTCGTCGGTGTCCGGCTCGATGTCGGGCACCGCGACCGGCGACCGGTCGTCGTCGAGCGCGACGAAGGTGAAGAAGGCCCGGTTGCATTTGCGCCGGGTCTGGGCTCGGGGGTCTTCGGCCCACACGTTCAGCTCCACCTCCATCGACGTATGGAAGGCCCGGTTCACCTGGCTCGCCACGTCGACGACCTCCCCCTCCCGGATGGCCGACTGAAACTCGACGTTGTCGACGGCGGCGGTCACGCAGACGCGGTTGGCGTGGCGCTGGGCGGAGATGGCGGCGCACTTGTCCATCAGGTGGAGAAGCCGGCCGCCCATCATGCTGCCGAGGCTGTTGGTGTCGTTGGGCAGCACGATCTCGGTCATCTCGCAGATGGAGGTCGAGACGGGCTTGGACGAGGGGGGAGGCATGAAGGGGAATAATGGAGAGAACGGAGGAAGAACACGTCCGAGAACTGGGGGGCGAAGTGCGTATGTCGTAGTGCGTATTGCGTACTGCGTATTCCGTGCCGGTCAACGCAGGGGAGAACGTGAAATACGCAACACGCAATACGCAATGCGCGTCACGAAATACGCATCACGCAATCGGGAGGCAGCCGAGCCGGGCAGCCAGTCCATCATGTCTTCTGCTTTTTCTTCTTGGCGGCCGGGAAGAGAATGTTGTTCAGAATGAGGCGGTAGCCGGGCGAGTTCGGATGCAGGGAGAGGTCCGTCGGGGGGTCGCCCACGAAGTGCTGGTAGTCCTCCGGGTCGTGGCCGGCGTAAAAGGTGAAGGTGCCCTGCCCGAGCGTGCCGTGGAGGTAGCGCACCTGGTCCCGATCGGGCGGCTTCGCGAGGACGGTCACATCCTCCTTGACCAGATCCTTGCGGAAGGCCGTGGTCTGGCCCACGAAGCCCTTCACCGTGGCCACGTGGTTCTGGGTCAGCATGCTGGGCACTGGGTCCCACTTCGCGCTAAAGTCGAAGAGGGTGAAGTAGTCGAGCGACGGTTCGCGGATCTGGGGAGGCGGGGGCCCCACGTCGATGTTGGAATGCGTGTACTCCTGGGCGTTCAGGTTGGGCCGAAAGTCGGTGAAGGCCAGGGTGGCGCTGTAATCGAGCTGCTTCGGGGCGTTGGGGTCGACCGGGTCGCCGTCGTAGGCCGCCGGCACGATGTCGGTCTTGTGGGCGGCGAGGGCGATGTCGAAGGTTTCGGTACCGGAGCACATCGAGAACATGAAGCCGCCGCTCGACACGTAGTCCCGGATGCGCCGGGTCACCGCCAGCTTCAGCTTGCTCACCTTCTGGTATCCGTGCTTGCGCGCCAGATTGCGGGCCCGCTTCTGCTTCTTGATGTACCAGGGCTCGTTTCGGTACCGAATGAACTTGCCGAACTGTCCGGTAAAGTCCTCGTGGTGAAGGTGGAGCCAGTCGTACTGTTTGAGCTTGCCGTTGAGGACGGCGTCGTCGTAAATGATGTCGTGGGGCACGTCGGCGTAGTTGAGCGCCAGCCGCACCGCGTCGTCCCAGGGCACGGCGCTGCTCGGGGCGTACACCGCAATCTTGGGGGCCTTCTCGAGCGGAACCACGGCCATGTTGCTCCCGTCCGCCTCCACTTTGGCGATGATCTTCGACGCCGCTGCGCCGCCGACCTGCTCGAACGACACGCCGCGCCGGCGGAGCTCCTGCAGGACGGCGTCGGTGGCCTGCGTCAGGAACGAGCCGCCGCGGTAGTTGAGCAGCCAGTCCACCGTCTGGCCCTTGTTGAGGGTCGAGTAGACGGCCCCGTAGGCCTTCAGGTGATCGGTTTGCTGCTTGTCCATGGGCACGAGCACCTCCTGGGCCGCGGACGGGAGGGCAGTGGCCCCTGCAAGAAGCGCGAGGAGACCGGCGCAGAGAACCGAACGGAACGTCATGGGCACGGGCGTAGCGATACGTGAATAGGTCTGCAAAGAAGGGGCCGACGGTGACAATGCACGGTCCTCAGCCATCGCGTGAGCTTGTTATCGTACGTTCGCACGGATCGCTAGCTTTGGGCGCGTCGGAGCGTGCGGAGACGGCTGCGGGCGTCGGTCGCGAGGAGCGACTTCGGGTACTTTTTGAGAAGGCGGTCGTACAGCGTGATGGCCCGCTGAGGGCGGTCCTGCGCCTCCAGGAGGCGGGCCAGCCGGAAGAGGCTCCGGTCGGCGTACGGGCTGCGCGGGTGCCGGCGCGGCACCTCGCGGAAGCTCCGCCGGGCGGCGGCGGTGTCGCCGCGGGCGAGGTGCACGCGGGCCCGCTGGAACCGAGCCTGGTCGGCCAGGGCGTGCCGGCCGTAGGTCTGGAGGAGCGAGTCGAGGCGGGTGAGGGCGGCGCCGTACCGGTGCTGTCGCATCCGGAGCTTGGCCGTCGCGTAGTGCCGGAGCGGCGTGTTGAGGGAGTCGGGCCCGCTGTTCTCCTGGATGAGGACGCTCAGCTCGATGGCGTCGTTGGTCACGTTCGCCGAGGGATCGGCGCTCGTGGCCTCCGCCTTGGACTGCGCGGCCTCAAAGCGGCCTCGATAGAAGGGAAGGAGGGCGAGCTCGAACCGGGCACGGTCGGCCAGATCCCCGCTCCGCACCCGTTCGGCGAGACGGGAGAAGAGGAGGTCGGCCCGCTCCAGGTCGCCACGCGCCAGCGCGAGGCGCCCAAGGTCGTAGCGGGCCCGGTTGGCGGCCGTCGTCGACGGGTGGGACGACACGACCCGCTCCAGCGTGGACTGGGCGGCGTCGAGATTCCGGTACACGTCGAGCTGCAGGGCCCCCAGGTCGGCGAGCACCTCCGGCACCGCCGCGTGGGACGGATGGGCCTCGAGGAACGAACGGTAGGCGGCCCGGGCCGAATCGTACCGCGCGCTGGGGGCGGTGCCGAGGGCCGACACGGCGGTGTTGCGCTCGGCCCACCGGCGGTAGGTGTCGCCGAGCGCCCGACGGGCCTTCGGGGCCACCTCGGCGTCCGGGTGGCGCGACAGAATGGTTTCGAAGGCGGTCGTGGCTACCTCGAACCGGTCGGCGTCGGCCGCCTTCTGGGCAAAGGTGTAGAGCCGCTCCCCCTTCGTCTGCTGGAGCCGGTCGAGGGCCCGGTACACGTCGTAGGCGGCCTTGTAGTTGTCGGTCGACATGTAGAGCCAGGCCAGCAGCTCGCGGTAGGTGGCGTTCAGCGGATGCTCCTCCACGGCCTCTTTGAGGACCTTGGTGCTGGCCGCGATGCCCTCCCCCTGGTCGACGAAGGTCCGCAGGCGGCTGCGGACGAGGCCCAGCCGGTTGGGCGATGCGTCGAGCAGGGCCACGTACTCCTGCATGGCCTTCCGGTGCTGGCCGTCCAGGCCGTAGAGGTAGGCGAGCTCGGTGCGGAAGAGGCTCGGGTCCTCCAGTCGCGAGCGGGCCGTGCGGAGGACCTCGATCGCGCGGCGGAACCGGCGCACGTCGACGAGCGACTGGTAGACGATGCGGTAGGGGGACGCCCGCTTCGGGGCGCGCTCGATCGCCGCCGTCCAGGTGCGCTCGGCGGCCTGCTCGTCGCCCTTCTGGTGCAGGAGGCGCGCCTTCTCGGCGAGCAGCCGCGGGGAGGGCTCTTCGTCGAGCCGGTCCTCCA
Source organism: Salinibacter sp. (assembly GCA_042218975.1). Lineage (GTDB taxonomy): Bacteria > Bacteroidota > Rhodothermia > Rhodothermales > Salinibacteraceae > Salinibacter. Next base: position 13,320 of record JBDGQP010000120.1, on the reverse strand, counting down.
CCAGCCGAATGGCGTCGTCGTACCGCTTGACGCTCTCGTAGGCGTCCTTCAGCTTCCGGTAGAACGACGCGTTGTCGGGCGACTGCCTGTAGAGCCCTTCCAGAAGACCAATCGCCTTCTCGTACTGGCCGGCGCGGAGGTACGAGTCGGCCCGCTGGAAGCGGCGGAGCTCCGTGCTGTCCCGCTGCTGGGCCGGCGCCGGGCGTGCGGGGGCGAGCAGGGCGCCCATCAGGCCTAGGGCGAGGAACGATGCGCGGAGGCGGGCGGCGGAGGGTCGTGTCACTGCGGTCGGGGGATCCGTAGGCTCGTTCGTCGGGAGTAGACCATGCCGGAGCGGAACTGCACGCGTCCACGTCGGAATCTCTACAGGTATACCCCGTACGAAGCTGTGCAGCCGCGCGTTTCCGACGCCGAAACGCCCAGCGGTTTCTCGTTTCGTTCCCGACCCCCGTCCCGTCCATGCCCGACTCGCCCATGCCGCCTCTCCCGCCCGACGCCCCGCGTGGACTCGCCGTGCTCGGGGCCACCGGTTCCATCGGCACCCAGACCCTGGACGTGGTGCGGCTCTTCCCGGACGCGTTCGACGTGCGGGCCCTCACCTGCGGGGCCAACATCGAGCGGCTGGCCGACCAGGTGCGCGAGTTCCACCCGACGCGCGTGGCGGTCAAAAGCAAAGAGAAGGCCCGTGAGCTTCGGGCCTTACTTCCGGACGCAGACGTCACGATCGGCGTCGGGGAGGACGGGCTCTGCGCGGCCGCGACCGATCCATCTGTCGACGTGGTGATGGCCGCCGTCGTGGGGTTTGCGGGCCTCGCGCCGGTGCTGGCGGCCCTGCGGGCGGAAAAGACAGTGGCGCTCGCCAACAAGGAAACCCTCGTCGTGGCGGGACGCCTCGTGCAGGACGTGCTCGCCCGGCACGACGACGCCCACCTGCTGCCCGTCGACAGCGAGCACTCCGCCATCTTTCAGTGTCTGGCCGGGGAGGCCGACCGGAGCGTCGAGGAGGTGGTGCTGACCGCTTCCGGCGGTCCGTTCCGCACCCGCCCGCCCGGCACGTTCGACGAGATCACCGTCGAGGAGGCGCTCGACCACCCCAACTGGTCGATGGGGGCGAAGATCACCATCGACTCGGCCACCATGATGAACAAGGGCCTCGAGGTTATCGAGGCCCGCTGGCTGTTCGACCTCGGCGTCGACCAGATCCGGGTGCTGGTGCACCCGCAGTCCATCGTCCACTCGATGGTGGCGTTTACCGACGGGGCGGTGAAGGCCCAGCTGGGCGTCCCCGACATGAAGGTGCCCATCCAGTATGCCCTCAGCTTCCCGGCCCGTTGGGCGGCCCCCCACGAACGCCTCGACTGGACGGAGCTTACGCGGCTGGACTTCGAGCGGCCCGATACCGACAAGTTTCCCTGCCTGCGCCTGGCCTTCGACGCGCTCGATGCGGGCGGCACCGCCCCGGCCGTCCTGAACGCGGCCAACGAGGCGGCCGTTGAGCTCTTTCTCGACGAAAAAATCGCCTTCCTCGACATCCCGCGTCTCGTCGAGCGCACGCTGGGACGAACGGCGACGAACGCTGCGTCGAGTCTCGACGCCCTGTCGACGGCCGACCGTGCGGCCCGGCGGGCGGTGAAGGAACTCGCCGCCGCACCGTCAAATTGAACAGTTCGTGTTCACAGGGGTCTTCCCTAAGGCAGTCCCCGTCCTGGTGACCGTCTCTAAGCTGTATGGATCTGCTACTGAGCATTGTCACGTCCACCCTCTGGGTCCTGCTGGCGATCACGGTGCTGGTGTTCATCCACGAGCTGGGCCACTTCCTGACGGCCAAGTACTTCGGGATGCGGGTGGAGCGCTTCTCGGTCGGGTTCCCGCCCACGATTCTTGGCCGCACGTACGGCGACACCGAGTACGTCCTCGGCGCCACGCCGCTGGGGGGCTACGTCAAGATCAGCGGCATGATCGACGAGAGCCTCGACACCGACCACGTCGAGGAAGAACCGGACCCCTGGGAGTTTCGGGCCAAGCCGGTGTGGCAACGCATCGTCGTCATCAGCGCGGGGGTTACCTTCAACGTCATTCTCGCGGTCCTCATCTTCGGCGGCATCCGCTGGGCGGAGGGCGACACCTACATCCCGGCCCAGAACGTCGAGCAGGTCTACGTGGAGACGGGATCGGTGGCCCACGACGTGGGGCTGCGCACCGGCGACCGCATTCTCCGGGTCAACGGCGAGCCCTTCGAGCGGTTCGAGCAGATCACGCCCTCGTCGGTCGTCGCGGCCGACTCGCTGACCATCACGGTGCGGCGGGACGGTGAGACGCGACGCCTCGTCGGGCCCTCCAACATTATCACGCGCCTCAGCCGGGCCCGCAACAGCGGAGAGGTCGCCAGTACGGGCTACTTCCCGGGACTCGGGTTTCTGCCCCCTCTCATCGGAAGCGTGCAGAAGGGCAGCCCGGCCGACTCGATCGGCCTCCGGCCCGGCGACCGCATCCTCGCGGTCGGGCAGGACACTGTTCGCTTCTGGCAGGAGATGAGCACCCTCATCCAGAAGACGAAGGGCAGCCCGGTGGCCCCCGCCACGCTCGTCCGGCAGACCGAGAAGGGCCCGGTCTTTCGGGCCACCGCCGCGCCGATGTACCTCGAAGACAGCGACCGCTACGTGCTGGGGGTGCGCGGCCCCGGCTCGACCCCGACCACTCAGAAGATGCTCTACGCAGAACTGGGGCTGAAGGAGGTGTCCTTCGGGCCCGGGGAGGCCCTGGTGAGCGGCATGCAGTCCGTGTGGCAGAATACCCGCAACATCGTCGTAACCCTCAAGCGGGTCATCACCGGACGGGACGACCTCCGGGAAAGCCTGGGAGGCCCGGTCATGATCGCGAAGGTGACGAGCGAGGCGGCCGAACGGGGCCCGGTCGTGTTCTGGCGGCTGGTGGCCGTCCTGTCCGTGACGCTCGCCATCATGAACATCCTCCCCATCCCGGCCCTGGACGGCGGCCAGCTGCTCTTCCTGCTCTACGAGGCGGTCACGCGGCGCCGTCCGTCCGTCCGGGTTCGGCTGGTCGCCCAGCAGATCGGCATGATTCTCCTCCTGGGGTTCATGGCGTTCTTGATCTTCAACGATATTCTGCGCCTGTAGCCCGGGTACCAACGAACGCGAGGGAACTTTCGGACAGATTGTTACGAACCAGTACATGCGGGCGCGGAAGGACGGCCGGCGTCGCCACGAGCCGTCGTGAGAGCGAGGGCAGGCCCGCTGGTTGGCGTACGTCCGGGCCGGTTGGCCGATGAGCCGCGCGCCGACCGGTCGTTTCTGCATTGCTTGCGTCTTGCACCGCTGGCGTCTCGCACCGCTGGTCCCGAACCGTCCCACCATGGATTCTTCCCGATCTTCTGCCGACTCCTCCCGGGAGGCCTCCCCCTCCGACGCCGAGCAGCAGCGGGCCCTCCAGGACCGGGGCGAGATCCCGACCCACGTGGCCTGCATCATGGACGGCAACGGCCGCTGGGCGCAGCGACGCGAGAAGGCCCGGTTCGTGGGGCACCACGAGGGCGTCACATCTGTACGGGAGGTGACGGAGGCCTGCGCGGAGGTCGGCGTGGAGCACCTGACGCTTTATACCTTCAGCACCGAAAACTGGGAGCGGCCCGACCCGGAGGTCGACGCCCTGATGGAACTGCTCATCCACACGGTGCAGGAGGAGCGGGCCACGCTCATGGACAACGACATTCGCCTCCGTACAATCGGGAATCTCAGCCAGCTTCCCTCCGCCTGTCAGGAGGCCCTCAGGGAGACGAAGGCCGACACCGCCGGCAACGAGCGGATGTCCCTCACGCTCGCGCTCTCCTACAGCGGCCGCTCGGAGCTCGTGGAGGCCATGCAGGCTCTCGCCGAAGAGGTGCAGCGCGGCGCACTTCGGCCCGACGAGATCGACGAGGCCCGCATCGAGGGCCACCTCGACACGGCCGGGCTCCCGGACCCGGACCTTCTCATCCGGACGGGGGGCGAGTACCGGCTCTCGAACTTCCTGCTCTGGCAGTGCGCCTACACAGAACTGTTCATTACCGAGCAGTACTGGCCCGACTTCCGGCGCGACCAGCTCTACACGGCCATTCGGAGCTACCAGGACCGGGATCGGCGCTACGGACGGGTAGCCTCCACGGCCTACGAAGAGGTCCCCAATGATGTGCAAACGACGTGAGCGCGCAGCCACGGGCCCGCCGGACGGGCCCGCTGGACGGGCCCGCTGGACGGGCCATCGGCGTAACGGGGCCCAGGCGGTCGGGCCCCGAAGACATGATCCTTCGATTCGGTGAAAATTCATCCCGGTCGTGGTAGAGACCCCTCCGGGGCAAGAATAATTCTCCGGGAAGCCCCGTTGTGCCCGTATAGGGTTGGAATCAATCCCGAAACTGCCTGAACGGGGGGCAGTTTGACGTGCGCGCCGTCGAAAAGTGCCTGTACGAGATTCTTCACGAAGCGGTTCAGTGGTATGCGCTCGAAGCTTCTCCTTTCTGTTTTGGCTCTCGTGCTGGGAGGGGCCCTGCCCGTTCAGGCTCAAATGTCCACGGGCGGGACGGGCGGCGGGCCGCCCAGCTACGTGATCAGTAGCATCAGCGTGGAGGGGGTCGACAACCAGCGCACGCGACAGTTCGTCATTCAGTCCAGTGGCCTCTCGACGGGGCAGACCATCACCTTGCCCTCCGGCAACAGGGTCTCGGAGGCCATCCGCTCGATTTACGAAGTCGGTCTCTTCTCCGACGTGGCCATCCGGCAGGAAAGCCGGCAGGGCAACCGCGTCGATCTCGTGATCGAGGTGACGCCGGAGCCAACACTGGTGAGCTATTCGATGAACGGCATCCGGGACCGACACCGAGACGATCTGAAAGAGAAAATCCCGCTTGTCGAGGGCCGTCCCGCGCGGCCGTCCGACGTGGAACGGACGAAGCAGGTCATCAAGAATTTCTACGAGGACAAGGGCTACCTCCGAACGGAGGTCACGGTCGACCGCACCGAGCGCTCCTCCGGCAACATTGAGGTGGCGTTCAACGTCGATCGCCACAAGGAAATGGAGGTTGAGCGCATCCGGTTCTTCGGAAATGAGCGCTTCGACGACGGCGACCTGCGGAGCGCGATGAAGAAGACCCGCGAGAACCGCTGGTGGCGCTTCTGGAAAGGAGAGAAGTTCAAGAAAAACGCCTACGAGGAAGACCTCCAGAAGGTCATCGACCACTACCGGAAGCACGGTTACTACGACGCGCAGATCGTTTCCGACTCCGTCTATTACACATCCAAGGAGGGGGTCGGGATCGACGTGACGGTAGAAGAGGGTAATCAGTATTACATACAGGATTTGACCTGGGAGGGCAACACGGTCTTTTCGGAAAAGACCCTCACCCAGCGGCTGGGCCTTCAGGAGGGGGACGTCTACGACGCAGTGCAGATGCAGAAGAACCTGCAGGGCAACAAGAAGGGAACGGACGTCCGGGGCCTATACATGGATCGCGGGTACATGCGCGCACGCATCCAACCCACCGTCCGGGTCGTCGGTGAAGACTCCCTCGACATCACGCTCGACGTCCGGGAAGGAGACATCTATACCTTCGGGGACATCACGATCAGCGGCAACACCAAGACCAACGACTACGTCATCCGTCGGGAGCTCTTCACCGTGCCCGGCAAGCGCTTCAGCCGCAGTGCCATTCAGGAGTCGATCCGTCGCCTCAGCCAGCTCAGCTACTTCAGCAAGCAGTCGCTGAAGGGCGGGCCGGAGGTCAACGTCGACCCGGAGGAGAAGGAGGCCAACCTGACCTACGACGTCAAGGAGGTGGGGAGCGACCAGTTGAAGCTTTCGGGAACGTTTGGCCAGTTCGGCATTGTGCTTCAGCTCGGGTTTACGTTCAATAACTTCTCGGCCCAAAATTTCTTCGACGGGAGTGCCTGGCGGCCGCTCCCCTCGGGCGACGGGCAGAAGCTTTCGGTGAACGTCCGCACCAACGGACGCTTCTATCAAAACTACTCGCTCTCCTTCACCGAGCCCTGGTTCCAGGGCCAGCCGACCCCGATCGGGGGGTCCATCTCCTTCTCGCAGTACACGCGAGGCTTCTACTCCCGAAGCACGGGGGTACAGGACGGCCGATTCCGGAACTTCAGTGGAAGCTTCTTCCTGCGGCAGCGCCTCGACTGGCCCGACAACAAGTTCCAGACCGGGACGACCATCAGCTACCGGCTCTACGACAATCGCGGCTTCATTGTGGACTCCACGGCCACCGGCAACCGGCGAAACGTGGGGCTCTTCCGCAGCGTGCCGACCGGGCAGAGCCAATCGATCAGCATCCAGCAGTCCCTTACCCGCAACTCCCTGGACAATCCGCGCTTCCCGAGTACAGGGGCTCGGCTGCGGCTGTCGGTGGAGCTGGCCCCGCCCCTCGGCGACTTCGAACAGTACCACAAGTGGCGCCTCACGACGAACTACAACGTGCCGCTCGGGGAGAACTTTTCCTTCGGAGTCGGCACGAGCTTCGGCTACATCGGCTCGATCACCGGCGACCCGGTTCGCTTCGAGCGCTTTGAGGTTGGCGGCACGGCCTTCGACTACCAGGGCCGCAACTTCGGAACCGAGCCCATCTACATGCGGGGGTATCCGCGCGGCGTGATCGGCCCGAAGGTACGGAGGCGGGGCGGGGGCCTGGAGCCGCTGGGCGGCCGGGTCCTGAACAAGTACACCTCCGAGCTTCGGTGGATGGCCGTGCAGTCTCAGCAGCTACAGGCACGGCCGTACCTCTTCCTCGACGCGGCCGGGGCCTGGGGAGGGCTCGACAGCTACAATCCGTCGAATCTCTACCGGTCGGCCGGCATCGGGGTGAAGCTCTTCCTGCCCATCGTGGGAATGCTGGAGTTCAACTACGGATACAACTTCGACCGCTTCACGCCGCTTTCGGGGTCGGAGCAGGGGACGCCGAGTTGGACGTTCCAGTTCTCCCTCGGGCGAGGGGGCGGGGGCGGCCGATAGGGGACCTGCCCCCTTCCCCGTGGGCGGCTGGGACCGGGGCATCGTCGCAGCACTGGGCATACGTTCGATTTTTCAGAAGATGCATCCTCTGCGTCTGGCATCCCGGGGACTGCGGCTCCTCGCGCTCGGGGCGGCGGTCCTGTCCGTCGGCGGGGCGCCCGCTCTTGCTCAGCAAAAGATCGGGTATGTCGACACGGAGTACGTGCTCAACCGGATGCCCGAGTACAAGACCGTTCAGCAGAAGCTCGACAAGCTCGAGCAGAAGTGGCGGGCCGAAATTCAACAGCGGCGCGAGGAGGTTCGAAAGCTCGAGCAGGAGTTCCAGGCCCGCGAACTCCTGTATACCGAGCAGGAGCGCACGCGGAAGCGACAGGCGATCGAGAAGGCCCGAAAAAAAGTCGAGCAGCTCCGCCAGCGGTACTTTGGGCCGGAGGGTCAGCTCTACGCCCGCCAGAAGGAGCTCATGCGGCCGATTCAGCAGCGGATTCTGGAGGCGACCGAAAGCGTCGCCACCGCCGACGGGTACGACTACGTCGTCGACAAGAAGGGCGAGACCCTTTTCCTGTACGCCCGCGAGGAGCACAACCTCAGCGACCGCGTGCTGCGCGAGCTTGGCATCAATGTTGACCAGCAGGGTGGGGGGCGCCCGTAAGCGTCTGTACGCCACCGACTCTTAGGGGGCGTCTGCGCCCCGCAGTACTGCAGAACCCATTACCTTTTCCAGAGACTTTCCTCTACTGCTATGGTTACCCGACTCTCCTCTTTCGCGGCCGGCATTGCCCTGTTGGCCCTCTTCTGCGCGCTCCCTGCCCAGGGACAGCGAATCGGATACGCCAACCAACAGGCGCTGCTGGCGAACATGCCGGAGATGAGCGAGGTTCAGAAGAAGCTTCAGCGGGCGGCTCGGCAGCAGCAGCAGCAGCTGCAGAAAGAGCAGAAAGAGTTGCAGCGGAAGATGAAGCAGTTTCAGCAGCAGCAGTCGCTGCTGTCGGATTCGGCCCGGGCCCAGCGGCAGCGGGAGCTTCGTCGGATGCAGCAGAAGCTTCAGAAGTCCTCTCAGCAGCGGCAGCAGCAGCTCCGCAAGCGGGAGCGCAAGCTCATGCAGCCCCTCCTGCAGGACCTGCAGAACGCCATCGAGACGGTGTCCTCGCAGCAGAATCTCGACGTTGTGCTTCGCAGCCAGGCCCTGCTCGACGTGAATGAGAGCAGCAGCTCGGTGGTCAACATCTCCCCGGACGTGGCCCAACAGCTCGGCATCCAGCTGCAGCGGTCTCCCCAGGAGCCGTCTCCGTCGGTGCAACCGAGCGGCAGCCCGGCGACGGGGGGGGGTGGCGGCGGTCGGTAGCCGTGTCGAGCGGCTCTGCCCGCCGACCCGCGACGATCGGAGGCGTGCACTCGTCTGTACGGCGGTGTTCAGCGGATCCGACGACTGCGGTTAGGAATGACCGACCGGCCTCCGTCCCTGCACCGCGAGCGTGAGGCCCGTCCCTTTCCTCCGGAACGGCGGGCTTCTCCTCTGGAACGGCGGGCTTCCCCCGTGTCTTGCCCCTTCCGGGGGCTCCTGCTCACAGCCTCAGGGTGTTGCCATGTCTTCCGACTCGCCGCGCCCGGACGTCGCCGACGTCCCCCGCGTCACGACGAACACGATTCAGGAAATGAAGGAGGAGGGGGTCCCGATCGCCGCGCTCACGGCGTACGACTACACCTCGGCCCGGCTCTACGACCGCGCCGGGATCGACGTGCTGCTGGTGGGCGACTCGGCGTCGAACGTGATGGCGGGCAACGAGACGACCCTCCCGATCACGCTCGACCACATGGTCTACCACGCCCAGTGCGTGGTGCAGGGCATCGAGCGGGCCCTCGTGGTGGTGGACCTGCCGTTCGGCGCCTACCAGGGTGACTCGAAGGAGGGGCTCCAGTCCGCCATCCGGGTGATGAAGGAGGCCGGGGCGCACGCCGTGAAGCTCGAGGGCGGCGCGCCGGTCGTCGAGACCGTCGAGCGCATCGTGGGGGCGGGCGTGCCGGTGATGGGTCACCTCGGCCTCACCCCGCAGAGCATCTACGAGTTCGGGACCTACCAGGTACGGGCCCGCGAAGACGACGAGGCCGAGCAGCTCTTGGAGGACGCCCGGCAGTTGGAGGCGGCGGGCTGCTTCGCCCTCGTGCTCGAGAAGATCCCCGCCGACCTCGCCACGGAGGTCACCGAGGCCCTCACGATCCCCACCGTCGGCATCGGGGCCGGGGCGGGCACCGACGGACAGGTGCTCGTCTCCCACGACGCACTGGGGCTTTCCACGGACTTCAATCCCCGGTTCGTGCGCCGCTACGCCGAGCTTGAAGAGACGATTACCGAGGCCATCGGCGACTACGTCTCCGACGTGCGAAGCCGTTCGTTTCCCTCCGACGCCGAAAGCTACGAGTAGCGGTTGGGGGCTCCCGACGCCCCACACACCGCCCGGACACGCCTCGCCTGGGCGGCGCCGCGGTTCTTGTGCCCCGCCCCATTCTTCGCCCGCCGTGGCCCACGGCGCGCCCCGCAATTGCCCCTCCCTTCGATGAGCGACACGACGCCGGACGACCCCCCTCACATTCTGCTCTGCAACGACGACGGCATCGCGGCGCCCGGCATCCAGGCGCTGGCCGAGGCCCTCGATCCGCTCGGAACCCTCTCGGTCGTAGCGCCGGAATCGGAGCAGAGTGCCGTGGGGCACGCCATCACGGTGCGGGATCCCGTCCGGGCCCACGAGGTCGAGTTTTCGACGTCGTCGGGGCCGGTGCCGGCGTGGGCCGTGGCCGGCACGCCCACCGACTCGGTGAAGCTGGCCTGCCACGAGCTGCTCGAGAGCCGACCGGACCTGGTGGTGAGCGGCATCAACCACGGACCCAACACCGCGGTGAACGTGCTCTACTCCGGCACGGTGAGCGCCGCGACGGAGGCCTCGATCCTCGGCATCGACGCGGTGGCGGTCTCGCTGTGCGACTGGTCGTCCGACGACTTTGCGGTGGCGGGGCGGTGGACGCGTCGCATCATCCGGCTCGTGCTGCGCACCGGTCTGCCGGAGGGCACCCTGCTAAACGTGAACGTGCCCGCCCTTCCGGCCAATGAGATCGAAGGCCTCGCCGTCACGCGGCAGGCCCGGTCCCGCTGGGAAGAGGGCTTCGACGTGCGCACCGATCCCGCCGACCGGCGCTACTACTGGCTCGCCGGCACGTTCGTCGACCTCGACGACGGGCAGCAAACCGACACCGCCGCCATCGACCGCGGCTACGTGTCGGTGACGCCCCTCCAGCACGACCTCACCGCCCACGACACCCTCGAGGCCCTCCGCGACTGGGACTGGGCGCCGGACGAGGCCGAGTAGAAGCGGACGCGGTGCCTCTGCGTCGACGGGCGGGCCTCCGTACCGCTCGCGGTCAGCGATCGGCGGAGCGCGGTCGTCCGGCGTCGCGGCACAACGATGTTTTTGGCCGCAGTGCCCCTCGGGGCACGCCGCACCGATTGTAGACGCCACGTTCCCATGAGCAGCTATCAGGACCGGATCGAGCTCTCCACGAGCGGCCATAGCGACATGCACGACCTCACCGAGCCGGTGACCCGAATCGTGCGGGCGTCGGGCATCGAGACGGGGCTGGCCCACGTCCACAACGTCGGCAGCACCGGGGCGGTGGGCACGGTCGAGTTCGAGCCGGGGCTCCAGCAGGACCTCCCCGAACGGCTCGACGAACTGTTCCCGCCCGGTGACGACTACGCCCACGAGCAGCGGTGGCACGACGGCAACGGGCATTCCCACCTCCAGGCCACCACGTTGGGTCCGTCGATCACGGTGCCGGTCGGCGACGGCGCGCCCATCCTCGGGACGTGGCAGCAGATCTTTCACCTCGAGTGCGACGTGAAGCCGCGCGAGCGCACCGTCGTCGTCACGGTCCAGGACTGATGCCGACACCCCGAGCCGGATTCGGGGAGATGCGGAGGGAACGTCCGCCCTTTTTCCGCCGGGCGCCCAGACCCAAACGGCGCGTACACTCGGTGAGATCGAGTGCAGGCGGAGTTCGGGTCAGTCGTCGGCCGAGCTTCCGTTTCCGGGCTGGACGGGGGAGAGCAGCTTCGTGCCCTGCAGGGCCTTCGCCTCGTCGAGGAAGAGCTGCCGGTGGGGGAAGGGAATCTCGATGTCGGCCTCCCGGAGCGCCTCCCGGACCTTCTCGGTGTACTCCCACCGGATGGGGACCTCCTGGCTGGGGTCGCGGATGTAGAAACGGAGGGCCATGTCGACGCTCGAGTCGTTCATCTCGGTCACCACGACGGAGGGCGACGGCTCCGAGAAGATGCGATCGTCGTCCTCGACGAGGGGCACCAATATCCTGCGCACCTCCTCCGGGTATTCCTTGTAGGCGACCCCAAAATCGATGTCGATGCGCAGGACGTTGCGCTTCGTGTGGTTGATCACCCGCTGCGTGATCATCTCGAGGTTCGGGAGCACGATGATCTCGTTGCGTACGGTGCGGACGCGGGTGGAGCGGAGCGTGATTTCGTCGACCTGCCCGTACTGGTCGTCGATTTCGATGTAGTCGCCCACCTGAAAGGGCTTGTCGACGAGGATGGTGATCCCGGAGATGAAGTTCTCGAGGGAGTCCCGCGCGGCAAACCCGGCGATCACACCGGCGATGCTCAGGCCACCGATCAGAACCGTGACGTTGAGACCGAGCTGGTCGAGTACGATGATGCCGATAAACAGCAGTGTGACCACCCGGAACGTCTTGAGGAGCACGCTCTGGAGGCCCGGCTCGATGCTTTCGCTCCGGTCGAGCACGCGAAAGAGCATCGTCGCCAGTGCGCGGTAGAGGAGGTACAGGAGCAGAAAGGCGGCGAAGGCCTGCAGGCCGCGCTCCAGGAAGAGGCCGGTGAGGTACACCATCCCCGTCGACAGGAGCTCGTAGAGCCCACCCCAGTTTCCGTCGAGGAGAAATTCGAGGGCTCTGCTGAAGGTATTGTTGAACTGGTCGACCGCCTGATTTACAGCCGTGGTGTCGGCGGGGGCGGTCCGTGCAGGGGGGGGCTGCGTCTGCGACCGGAGAAGAGATTGCTGAGGAGCCATGGGGACCGTCCACCGTCGAGTGGGGGAGGAAGGACCGTCGAGCTACTCGGCCGCCTGGAGGCGGGCCGCCGTCATCGTATTCTTGAGGAGCATGGCCCGCGTCATGAGGCCCACGCCGCCGGGCACCGGGGTGATCCACGACGCCTTCGGGCGCACCGCGTCGAAGTCGACGTCTCCCACCAGCCGGTAGCCCTTGTCCGTCGACGCATCGTCGACGCGGTTGATCCCGACGTCGATCACGACGGCACCGTCTCCCACCATGTCGGGGCCGATGAATTCAGCCTGACCGAGGGCCGCCACGAGGAGGTCGGCCCGCCGCGTATGGGCGGCCAGGTCCGCGGTGCGGCTATGGCATACCGTGGCCGTCGCGTTCCGATCGCGCTGCATCAAGAGGTTGGCGAGCGGCTTGCCCACAATGTCGGACCGTCCCACGATCGTCGCGTCCATGCCCGCCGGGTCGATTCCGCACCGATCCAGCATCTCGACGATGCCGTAGGGCGTGGCGGGGATGAACGAGGGGCTCCCCCGCATCAGGCGGCCCAGGTTCTCGGGGTGGAACCCGTCGACGTCTTTCGACGGGTCGATGGTGTCGATCACGTCCCGGTCGTCGATGTGGTCGGGAAGAGGGAGCTGCACGAGAATGCCGTCTACCGATGGATCCTCGTTGAGCTCGCGGACTGTATCGAGCAGTTCGGCCTCCGGGAGGTCGGCGTCGAACTGGAGCGTGTCGGTCTCGATCCCCACCTCGGCGGCGTCGCGCTCCTTCCCGCGCACGTAGGCCTCCGAGGCCGGGTTGCTGCCCACGAGAACCGCCGACAGGAAGGGCGGGCGATGGTCGCGCGTCCACTCGTCGATCGAGCGGTTCACTTCGTCGCGCACCGACTGGGCGATTTCGCGGCCGTCAATAAGAGAGGCGGGGGAGGAGGCCATGGGGCGGGAACGGTCGGCAGGAACAGTAGAGTGCGTCCGGCAAGCTACAAAACGCGCGAGGAACTCAAAACCCGCCCCGACAAAGCTTTCGTGGGGAATGACCGGCCGACCGCGCCGAAGAGGGTCCGGCGGCCGCGAGCCGGGCGGATCCATTTTCTCAGGGAGGTCACGAACGACCCGCCGGCCCCGTCGTAGAAAGGGTGCCTACTGGGAAAATCCCGAAACAGAAGCGAAATCTTCCAGACCGTTCTGGCGTATATTCAGGGTTAGTTGAAACTCGATACAG
>JBDGQP010000012.1:40340-45008 GCA_042218975.1 Salinibacter sp. | reverse complement strand
GCCTCGCGTTCGGCATCGTGTGGGCGCTCGTGCTGTTCGTCGTCGGCGCGGGGTTCCTGCTCGTGCTCGTGCTCGGGGTCGACCCCGACCGGGAGATGGCGGTCGTCCAGATGCTGGGGCAGGGCTACAGCGTTCAGGAAATCCAGGACCGCCTCAGCCTGAGTCGACAGACCATCGAGACCCACCGACGGCGGGCGAAGGAGAGGCTGGGGGGCGACACGGTTTCCGAGCTGCTGCAGCACGCCGTGCAGTGGACCTACGGGCAGGGCACCCACGACGAGAAGGCCTGAGAAGCCTGCGCCCGTCCGCGGCGTGGCCGGTCGTTCGGGGCCGCACGTTCGAGGTCGAACGACGGGCGGCCGGGCCGGGGTGGGACGGTGGATGACCACTGGCTGCGCCAATTCGCCCCGCGCCCCTGCACCGAAGAGTGAATGGAGCTGTCCGTGCCCGTCCGTTTCTCATGTTTAGTTCACCCATGCCCGATAAGGTGGAACGGCCTCCGGAAAGATCGCACTCGGGAGACGATGGGATGCGCCCGAACGTACCGATGGCCGAAGGGCAGACGGTGCGACGACGTGTGCACCCTGCGTGGTACGTTCGCGCGGTGAACACCCGCAGACGCCCCTCCCGAACGGACGGGCCATTCTCCTACCGACGTCGTGTCCGGCGCTTTCCCGAGCCCGTTTCCCCGTCCCAGAAGCCGGGAGCGAGCGGTCCGAACGCATGTGAACGACCGAACCAGGCTCCATCGAATGAACGACGACAACTCAGAGGGCACATCCGACCCGGCCGGCTCCTCGTCCCCCGACGAGGGCGTACGGACCCAAGTGTTTGTGGTGGACGACCATCCGGCGATCCGGGAGGCCCTCGCGGCCACGATCGGCAGCAAGATCGACATGCGGGTTGTTGGGGAGAGCCCGACGGCCCAGGAGGCCCTCCGCATGGTGGAACGCCACGTCCCGGACGTTATCGTCGTCGACATCTCGCTGGGGAACGCCCACGGTCTCGACCTCGTGGAGGAGCTCCGGTCGCGATTTCCGGACCTTCGCATCGTCGTGTTTTCAATGTACGACGAGGGCGTCTACGCCGAGCGCGCCCTGCGAGCCGGCGCCTCCGGCTACGTCATGAAGAGCGAGCCGACCGAGCACGTGGTGAAGGCCATCCAGGCTGTGAACAAGGGGGACGTGTATCTGAGCCAGCGAATGTCGTCCCGCATTCTCAGTAAGGTAATCCGGCAGCGGGACTACGCCCTCCGGTCCGCTACCGAGCAGTTGACGGACCGAGAAATGACGGTCTTCGAGAAGCTGGGCGAGGGACTGAGCGTCCGAGACATCGCCGAGGACCTCGGCATCAGCCGAAAGACGGTCGAGACCTACCGGCGCCGAGCCAAGAAGAAGCTGGGCCTCGAGAGTATCGACGAGCTGCTGCAGTACGCCGTGCAGTGGTCGTTTGGTCGGGAGTAGGGCTGATACGAGACCATGCCGACGAGTGAGCGGCCGGCGGAGGCGAGGGGGTTGGCGCGAGGGACGGGGGGCCAGTGAGGAGAACTGGCCCGTTTTCGTGGGCGACCCCCCTCGTATGCAATGCGCTTCGGTAGACAGGGTCAGAGGGCATTTCTTCGCATACCGGGAGTGGTTCACGTCACCTCGGCCGCTCTGTTGTCTCCCGATCTCCACTCGACTCAGCAGCGTACACGTTCGCACCACCGATCCCGGGGATCCGTCGGGGGACGGAGAAGCGAAGCCGTCCGGCGGGCCCCTGCGGCCGGACCGGGTGGGCTCGTGCACGCCGGGGCCGAACGAGGAGTCGCGTCGGCACGAGGGACTCACCGGAGCGCGACCTGCAGGCGCGCTGTGAGAAAGCCGTCACTGATCTCGCCGAGGGGCGTCTGGTAGTTGAGCAGGATGCGCAGGGCCGACGAGGGCTCGTAGTTGTAGCCGAGCGTGAGTTGGTCGTCTGGTGCGGCCTGGGTGGGCACATCCGGGTCGAACTGGTCGAAGCGGGCGAGCAGCTGATGGTCGGCCGCCACGTTCGCCCCGCCGGCCAGGTAAAACCCGAAAGGCGCCGAGGACGTCGACAGGCCGGGAATGCTCGGCCCCCGCGGATCCAGCTCGGCCGTGTCGAACTCCCCGGCGACGAACCACCGGTCGATTTCCAGCCGTGCGTCGACGCCGAACAGGAAGCGGGTCCCGGCAAAGTCGGGTCGGTTGAGGCCGGACAGGTCGACGTCGTCGTCGATACTGTAGCCGACGTTGGTGCCAACCTCTAGCCGACCGTTCCCCACGGGCACCTGCCCGTCCAGACGGCCGACGTAGAGGAAGAGGTCGTTGTCGTTCGGACGGAGGCCTCGAGTGCCGTTGAAGGCACCCACCGTTGCCGAGAGGCGATCGGGGAGGAGGGTTGCGCCCAGCGCGACGCCGGCCTGCCGGTTCGGGGCGACGTTGTTCACGGCGCGCGCCCGCTCGGCGAAGAGAATATCGGGGCGGGGCGTCAAGAATTCGCCGCTGAAAGGGGTCTTGAACAGACCGGCCGTGACACGGACCCGATCGGTGAGCGGCAGGCGGGCAAACGCATCCAGCAGAACGGACGGCGAGGAGAAGTCCGTCTGGACAACGTACTGAAGCTGGTCGATTTGACCGCCCAGGCGCACTCGGGCCGAGCGGGCCCGAAACCGATCTCCCTGCGGGCCGCCCAGGTAGGCGTCGGCCTGAAGAAGCCCCCCGACGGTGAGGGTCCCGCCGCCCGCGACGGACACCGTGCCGTCGGGCGACGACTGGGCAGAGACGCACTGCCCGGCCCCACCCCCCAGGAGAAGCAGGCCGAGAAGAAGGGCGCAGCGCGTCGAGAAGCAGGCGAGATGATCCATGGAACAGTGCACGATGGAAGTCAACGGGAAGAAACGAAGAGCGATGGATCTATAGCTGAGGAATGGTACGGAGCGAGCCGTGGAGAGTCCACGACGCAGCGTTACGGCGATGTGAACGCCCGCCCCGGCCGTCGTGACAGGGTTTCAGGCGCCGCGTGCCGCTCAGGCAGAACGGACCCCGCAGGGCCTCGGCCCAGCGGAAGATCGGTCCCGGTTCGTGCCAAATGGGCAGGGAGGCGCGCCGTGGCACCGTTTTCGATGTAATTGACTCGTGCTGGAAAAAATATGCATCGGTTCTCCGGGTCCCACCTGGAGGAACCGCTGCCTGTTGTTCACTGCTTTCTTCACCAGTTGCCGCAGATATGGTTGCCAACCAGCACTTTCAGCGCCTGAAGCGCATTTACGCCTCGGGAGACGCGGAGCCCTCGGAAGACCGTATTGCGATCTCCTACGGCCGGGCCGAGCTTGAAGGAACCATCGACGGGGTCCAGGCCCGGGCCATCGTGGAGGAGATGCCGCATCACCGGCTGCTCAGCGACGCGGCCGCCCTCGCGGCGGGCTCCCTGGAGAAGGAGCACTACGTGACCGCCGAGCAGTTTACGATCGACATTGTGGAGTCGGAGTACGAAGGGCCCGTCGTTGCCTCGGCCGAGGTCGTTATGGCCGAACCGCCCCGGTACGTGGTACAGGCCGTAATGGTAGACGACGAGGGAGAACGGGTCGCCGAGGCACAGGGCGTCTTTCGTCCCGGGGACAACGATCTCCCCCCGGCCCCCGCGGCGGACGACGAGACGGCGCCCTCCGCGGCGTCCACGCCGCCACCGGCCTCCTTCATGCCGGTTCACACGACGCCCTACGGAATCGTGTGCCTCAACTAGCGGGGCGGGCTCTCGCCCGGGGACCTCGGCGCACGTCGCCACCCGGCCCTCTCCCGCCTGCGAGTTCGGAGGGACCTTCGCGTAGTGCAGCAAGGGGGCGTTGCGCCCGGAGACCGGCTCGCCCGCGTGCCAGGTCCTCTCGCGCAGATCGTCGGCGGCCCTGTGATGGTCACCGGAGCGGCGGAGGCGCTCGTCTACGAGACCGCGTCGCCGGCCGGGTGGGGGGGCGCCAATGGTCGTTGGCCTTCCGGTCGTCTTGATTGGCACGAGGCCGCCGGACTCGTGGTGGGCCTCGAAGCGGTCCTCACCGGTGGCGGAGGCGCCGAGGTGCCCCGCACATTCGGTGGCCTCCGACCCGCTACGCTCGGGGCAATAGACCCCGGAGTTCCGCCCGGCGTCGGTGCTGATCCTCAGCGGCCGGGCGCTCGCCCGCAGGGAGGACGGCAGGCCCTTCGGCGGGGCTATGCCTCCGGCGGGGGCGGTGTCCGCTCGTAAACGTCGAATACCGTGCTTTCGTCCGGAAGGACGGCGGCGACCACGACCTGCCGCTGAGGGTCGTATTCCTGAACGAGCCGGTAGAGGGTCGAGAAGGTCCCGCGTGCCGCCGCCTCCTCGTCCGAGAACGTGAGGTAGCGCAGCGGCGTCCGCTCGCCCTCGCCGGACGCAGCGATGGGAAAGACGATGGCCCCGCGGCCCCGCTGATCGTACTGGCGCCAGGCGTGGCGGGCGGCGGTGGCCCAGTGCGTGTCCACGAGGTCATTCAGCAGGGCATCGGGGGGATGGTCGGCCATGAGACGGGAGGTGGAAGCCAAAGCGTCGCGCCCCTTTCGAATCGGTCGCGTCGACGGACGTTCGGGGCCGAGGCCGCCGCGGTTATCGGATGAGGTCGACGAGCAAGACAAAGGGGATGCCAAACGAGCCCAC
>JBDGQP010000012.1:0-40302 GCA_042218975.1 Salinibacter sp. | reverse complement strand
GTCACCATGGCGGCGTAGGGGGTGAGGCGCCCTCGGAACCAGAGGCGCCACCGAATGCGAAGCATCGGCCAGTTTGCGAGGTGGCAGACGGCAAACAGCAGCGTGAACAGCAGCAGCTCCGAGCTTGGGGTCAGGTTCATGAAATAGATCATCGGGACGCTGACCACGAAGACCCCGATGAAGAGGATCGAACTCGTGAGGGCCGGCAGGTACTCGTCGAAAAATTCGCTGGCGCTCAGCGGAGCACGCATGCTCGCAGGGACGGTCGCGGGGGAGGGCCGAAGCGAGGCTACAGTGCAAACTGAGCAAACCGGGGGGGGATCCCTTCATGGAAGGGGCCCCGATCCGGAAGGATCCTGGAGTCGGCGTCGACGTGCTTCCCCGCGAACACGCCCGCACAGCCAGGACGAACGGGGGCGGACACGACCGGGTCGATCACGACATCGGACAGGCCGATCGGGAGCGCGCCGCCACGCAGACGGACCGGTTCCCCGAGAACATCGCCGGTCGTCGGGGAAAGGCCGCGGCGAGAATCCAGACGCAGGCGGCGCCCACGGCGGGCGGCAGGACGGCAGCCTCACGGTTGCTTCCACGGTGTCGCCGCGTCGAGCCCGAGGGTCCGGAACACGGGCAGCCGCAGGTTCTGAACCAGGCTGACAAATGCGATTGTCGGGAGGGCTGTAGGGTCCAAATGGAGGGGGAAACGTCGGAGACCACGAACCTGAGAGATGGGTCTGAGGAAACGGGAGAAAAACCGAGCACGGGAAGCAAGCCACACCCGCGAGCGAACCTCCTGGAGAGGGAGTTGAATGCGTGGGAGGCCGCACCGAGTGTCTCGGCCCGGTCGGGCCACCGCTAGAGGGGATCGGGGGAACCTGCCGATTCCGGCCCTGTGGAGAAGGCCTGGCGCTCGTTCCTGCTTCTCACAATCTCCCCGTCATGTCGAGCCGTCTGGTCCGCCGCGGCCTCTGGGGCCTCGGTGCCGTCGTGCTGGGCCTGCTGCTCGTGGCCGGCGTTCGGGCCCTGCAACTTGAGAGTCGGCAGGTGGCCCCGACGAGGACCGCGGACATTGCCGTGGACTCGGACGCCCCGACGCACCTGTCCCGGGCGATTCAGTTCCGGACGATCACGAAGCGGGACCCGACGGCCCTCGACAGTGCGGCGTACCGGGGGCTGTACCGGTATCTCGTGTCGGCCTTCCCGGCCGTCCACCGGACCCTCGATACCGCGCACGTCAACGGCCTGAGCCGGCTCTACACGTGGCCCGGGCGCGACACGACGATGGCTCCGATTGTGCTGATGGCACACGTCGACGTCGTCCCCGTCGAGCCGGGCACCCGTGGGGACTGGACCCACGAGCCTTTCAGCGGCGCCGTGGCCGACGGGCAGGTCTGGGGCCGCGGCGCGCTCGACGACAAGGCCAGCGTGGTTGCCATCCTGGAGGCGCTCAGCACGATGATCGAGGCCGGGGAGCGGCCGGAGCGTACGGTCCACGTGGCGTTCGGACACGACGAGGAAGTCGGGGGCCCCCGCGGTGCCCGAGCCCTGGCCGACCGCGTCACGGCCGGAGGCACGCGCCCCGCGATCGTCGTCGACGAGGGCGGCGCCGTCACAGAGGGCGCGCTGCCGGGCCTGGACCGCCCGCTCGCGGTAGTAGGCATCGCCGAGAAAGGCTACCTGAGCGTCGAGTTGGAGGCCACGGCCCCCGGAGGACACTCCTCGGCGCCGCCCGACTCGACGAGCATCGAGATCCTGAACGCGGCGCTGTCCCGGGTGCTCGACCATCCCCTGCCCGCGCGGCTCGACGGTGTCATGGGGCGCACGCTCGCCTACGTGGCACCGGAAATGGGGGGGGCGATGCGTCTGGCCCTCGCCAATCAGTGGCTGACCGGACCGGCCCTCACGTGGGCCCTGAGCCAACAGCCCGCCACGGAGGCCGCCATTCGGACCGTCCAGGTCCCGACCCGTCTCGACGCCGGCGTAAAGGACAACGTCATCCCCACCAGCGCCCGGGCCACGATCAACTACCGGATTCTGCCCAGTCAGTCGATCGACGAGATCCTGCGTCACCTCCGGTCCACGATCGACGGCCTTCCCGTCCGCGTCGAGACCGGCCAGACGAGCGCGCCGACGCCCGTCTCGTCGGTCGACGGCCGCCCGTTCCGGATGCTGCAGCGCACGATCCGCGAGGTCACGTCCGACTCGGTCGTCGTGGCGCCCTATCTCGTGCCCGGCGCCACCGACAGCCGCTACTACGCCACCGCCACCGACCACGTGTACCGGTTCCTGCCCTACACCCTGACGCCGGCCGACCGGGGCCTGATCCACGGTACCAATGAGCGAATTGCGGTCGAGGACTACCGAACGATGGTGCGCTTCTACGTCCAGCTTCTCCGCAACGCCGACGTCCTTCCGGCCGGCATCGGCGGAAGCGAGTAGGAGACGAGCGGGCTCGACCGGTGACAGGGGGAGCGGAGATCCGTGGGGCCCCGGCCGGGCATTCAGCGCACGCCGGCCACCGGGCGGTCCGGGAGAGAGATCCGTCCGGACGGGCGCACGTGTGCCTGCGCCGCTGGTCTGGGGGCCACGCTCCACGCTGAGGGATCGGGGCAGGCTCCGTTTCGCTCCGTCGGTAGCGCAGGGAGGCTCCGACGCCCGGCCTGTAGACCGCCCGGCCCACGGAGAAGACGACAACAACGCTCCGACCTCGCCCTGAGGGGGGACCGACCGCCGGCCCGGGGCGCACCGGACCGTGTCCTCGTCGGGACGAATGCCCCGGCTCGGGCGACGGTCTCCCCTGTCGACCTGACCTGGACCGACAAGGAAAGGAATAAAGTACCCAAATGGACTCCTCGAAGGGGTGTAGAAATGAAACAAAATACGAAGCCCCGCCGGGACCCTCGCCCATCCACAGCGAGGCCCGTGGATTTCAGGACCCCCAGTCGGAGCGCCAGACGGCGGCCTCCGCGCCGGAAGTCCCCCCGGGCGAGGGAGCACCGGGCCTCGAGGGACTTCCATCGTCGGTCCCGGTGGGGAGCGGTCCTGGTGCCCGCCAGGACGGATCCTGTAACCTTCACACTTTAGAAAAAATAAGGTCTCCGAAAGAGACCCCGAAGTGAAGAGGCGGATACGCCGCTCCTGGAGATGCGAATCCCCCGCGAGGGAGTGAGCGCCGAGCAGTGCTGCGGGACACGGGAACCGGATCAGAGACAGTGCGTCCGGGGAGGCCGTTCCCGATCGGCGTGGCCTTTGCAGAACGATGGGATGTGACGAAAAAAGACCCGTTACGCACATTTACGTACTCGGACCGAGCCGCCGAAATACCGATCCGTGAGAAAGTATAGAAACTACTTTCCGCGACCGCTGCGGACCGTACGTGGACGCAAGCAGAGAACGGACATCGGGAACGTATCCACGAATCGGTAATCCGCAGATACGGGGCACGGGCCCTCCGTCCCCACGATGCGCTGCTCACCGACACCCACACCGAAGACGTTTGGATATGATCGATTCAGAGTCAGACGAGAGTCCCTATCCGGGGAATCAGAGGAGAGTTGAGGACACGTCGACGAAGCTGGAGCCCTTTGATTTTGGTGAGGCACCGGAAACGGTCCTCCGTGCCCTCGAGCGGAACCGTCGGTTGCTCCACGAGACGCCGCGGGAGGTCCGGTGCGACGCCAAGGCGGTTCGCAAGAAAATTGACGAGCTCCTCGACCGGTTGCTCGAGGCCAACTACGTCCGGCCGCGGGGGCACTGGAAGGACGAGGCGTAAAGGAAGCGGACGGGAACCCACCTCGCCCGTGCCCCGCCGGGAGCCTCGAGACGCCTCGACGACATGGACATCGGGGAGGCACGGGCCCCGATCGATACGATACAAATCGGTCTCTTGGAGCCCGCGACCGGGACCCGGTATTCCACGCCCGTCGGCCGAGTGGCCCCTGCGGGTCGGGCCGATGCGCCCAGCCCGGTCGTCGATCCGCGCTGCGCGCCGAACGGAGGGGGCCCCAGGATTGCCGCTTGCGCCGCTATCCGAACAGCAGGCGCACCACGTATACCGAGGCGAGGAAGCCGACGAAGTCCGCGAAGAGCCCGGCGGGCACGGCGTGGCGCGTGTCGCGGATATTCACCGCCCCGAAGTAGACCGCGATGACATAGAAGGTCGTTTCCGTGGAGCCGAACATCGTGGCCGCCATCTTTACGACGAGGGCGTCCTCGCCGTACTGGTTGATCATGTCGGCGACGATGCCGGCCGAGCCGGAGCCGGTGAGTGGGCGCACGATGCCCATCGGCACCACTTCGGCGGGCACGCCGATCGCGCTCAGCACCGGATCGAGGGCGTCGACCAGAAAGTCCATCGCCCCGGAGGCCCGAAACATGCCGATCGCGAACAGGATCGCGATCAGGTACGGAATGATCGTGACGGCGACGTCGAAGCCCTCCTTCGCGCCCTCCACGAACACCTCGTAGACGGGCACCCCCTTGATCAGACCGTAGAGGGGGAAGCCCACGATCAGGCTCGGCAGGACGAAGTACGACAGAATGCTAACCGTGGAGCGGATCGTTTCGAGCATGGCGAAGCGTCGTCGTGTGAAGGGCGAGAGGCGAGGGGCAACTGCGTCCGGGTCAGTCCTCGTCCGCGAGGCGGTGGGGGGCAGAGCGCCGGAACCACGGCAGCTTGCTGAGGACGAGAGCCCCCACGATGCCCGCAATTGTCGAGAAAAGGGTCGCCAGCGTGATCGAAAAGATGAGCTGGTTGATCTGCAGTCCCATAATGGCGACCAGGAGGGAGGGCGGCACCAGCTGGACGCTCGACGTGTTTAGGGCCAGGAGCATCACCATGTCGTCGGTGGCCGTCTCGTCGTCGGGGTTCAGGTCCTGCAGGTCCTCCATCGCCTTGATGCCGAGCGGCGTGGCGGCGTTGCCGAGGCCGAAGACGTTGGCCAGCAGATTCAGCGTGATGTTGGCGAGGGCCGGGTGCCCCTTCGGCACGTTGGGGAAGAGGGGGCTCAGCAGCGGGCGCACGACGCCGGCAAGGGCGTGGACGAGCCCGGCCTCCTCCCCGATCTTGACGAGCCCGAGCATGAGCCCGAGGATGCCGATGAGCCCGAGGGCGAGGGAGGCGGCCGTCTCGGCGAAGTTGAGCGCCGCCTCCGCGATGGCGTTGAGCTTCCGGAAGCGGACCGGCTCGAACTGCACCGCGGTCTCCACCCGCCGGGTGCCGGCGCGTACGGACGAGGGAAGAGACGGAAGGGTCCCGCGCAGTGCCTTGTTCTCGTCGCTCTCGTGGAAGGCGCGGATCGCTTCGAGGGGCTGGGGCAGAGTGGCCTCGGTCGAAAACTGAAGCTGACGGCCGTCCTGCGTCTGGAGCAACGTCCCCTCGTAGGTCGGCTGCGGCGCGGCGTCGACCCCGAAAAACTTCTGGTAGGTCGACGAGTCAATCCGGATGGTGACCGGTTGGCTGCGCGCGTCCGGGGCGTAGCCGTTCGGGAACTCGACGGCGACGGGGAGGGCCGCGTCGTTGCGGAATCGATTCTCGACCAGTTCCTGGGTGTCGACGGCCAGGGCAAAGACCAGGCTGACGATAATGAGCCCGGACCAAATGTAATTGAGCATGGGGCAGGGGCAGCGACGCTCGGGAGACGCGACTCACGGCCACATCATACGAACTGGGGGTTGGAAGAAAAACGGCGTGCCGACGGGCCTTCCGCCGACCGGTTATCGGGTCCCCGAGTCGTCGCCGTCCCCGGACGCGGTGCCGGTGGGAAGGAAGTACCGAAAGCCGATGGCGCCGTCGAACCGCAGGGCGGCGGGCTCCGTGACGCGAAGGGCAGGGGCGACCTCCACGAAGACGTCGATGGGAGCGGACCCCAGTAAGTAGTTCACACCGAGGGGGGCCCGCAGTGCGAACTGATTGTCGGTATCCTCAATCACTGTGAACTGCCCGCCCGCTCCGATGTAAAGGGCCAGGTACCCCTCCCCGATGTCCAGTTCATTGAAGTTGTGGAAGAGGTAGTCCGCCTGCAGCAACCAGTAGGACGGGGCGGCGCTGGTCGTGCCGGACACGAAAAACGACGTCAGGCCGCTCACGGCCTGGCGGTCTGAGGTCCAGGCCTTCACGTTGAGGCCGACCGGGTTCCGGTCGACGAGGGGCGAGCCGTTGGTGGCCCCGATCGAAGCCCCCAGGCCCACCCCTTCCGTCTGGCCGACGGCGGACGGAACAAGAAGGAGCGCGGCGAGGCCCAGAAGAAGAACGGGGATGACGGAAAAGCGGGTCATGACGAGAGTGTGGAACGGTGTTCGGAAATGGACGACACGCCCTTACAACGTGCGCCGAATCGCACGGGACGTCAAGTCCTCGGCGCAGACAACGGGGCCCTCGTATCTGGGTGCCCGGAATGAAGGGCGGAGACAATTGGCCCTCGCCCTTTTGTCTCTGCGCGAGAAGGGAGAACGAGCGGGCGCATTCACGACGGCCCCTCGGGACCCGTCCTCCCCGGAGATCTGGGGACCTCGTGGTCAGTGCGTGTGGGAGCAGCCTACCGGGGCATCCCACGACATGTCCGCTTGCGCGGGCGGCAACCGAGACACGATCGCCCCGACGCAAGCAGAAAGAATCGAGGAACGGGCACACGCGTTGGAAGACCACGATCCTTTCCCCGCGTCCCCGTTCCCGACTGCCGCTCTCCCGCCGTGACGGTCCTGCACGAAGAGCCCCAGCTTCTGGTGGTGAACAAGCCGTCCGGCCTGCTTGCCCAGCCCGACCACACGGGGGCCCCCGACGTGCTGTCGCTCGCGAAGGACCGGGAGGAGGCGTCCGATCCGTTCGTCGGACTGGTGCACCGACTCGACCGACCGACGTCCGGGATCATGGTGCTGGCCCGGACCTCCGACGCCGCCCGCGTGCTGAGCCGGCAGTTTCGGGAGCGAACCGCCCAGAAGGAATACCTGGCCGTCGTGGAGGGCACGCTCCGCGGCGCCGGCACCTGGCGCGACTACATCGCCAAGCCGAGCCGCCAGCCGACGATCGTCGGGCCCGATCATCCGGACGGCAAACTCGCCGAACTCGACTGGCAGGCGCTTCGCCGCGCCGACGGCCGCTCCCTCCTTCGGATCCAGTTGCGGACCGGCCGTCCCCACCAGGTGCGTCTGCAGGCCGCCGAGCGGGGAATGCCGGTGGCCGGAGACGCCCGCTACGGGGCCGCCGGCCCCGGGCCGGAGACCGGCATCGCCCTCCACCACGCCATCCTGCGAATCGAGCCCCCGGCCACCGCCCGAATGGAAACCTACGTCGCCCCCCCGTCCGGCTGGGCGCCGGTGCTGACCGCGGAGATGAAGGCGGTCGTCGAGCGGACCCTCGCCCAGGCCCACCCCGAGCACTGACCCGTTGCTCCGTTGAGTCTCCGAGAAATTACGGGGGCATCTCGGCGCGGGACGCCCGAGAGCCGAACGCCCATCCGGGCTCCCCGTCCAACTACCCCAACAGTCCTCTCCTCCCCGACCCTCCCCAGCTCATGGGCGACACGTTCGACCGCGTCGACACCCTCCGCGAGGACCCGCGCGACGACATCTCACTGGCCCACCGGATGAAGCGGTTTGTGGAGGCCCTCCAACTTCGGATCACGAAGCGCCTGGAGGAGACCGAGCGGGACGGGTCGTTTCAGGTCGACCGCTGGGAGCGAGACGAGGACGGCGGAGGCGGCATCACGGCCGTCCTGGAGGGGGGAGAGGTCTTCGAGAAGGCGGGCGTCAATACCTCCGCGGTGCACGGCCCGCTGCCGGGCCGCATGGCCGAGGTGCTGGAGGTCGAGCCGAAGCCCTTCTTTGCGACCGGGCTGTCGCTCGTCGTCCACCCGCGCTCGCCGCACGTTCCCACTGCGCACGCTAACTTCCGGTACTTCGCCCTGGGTGAGGACCTGATGACCCCCGACGACCAGTGGTTCGGCGGCGGCGCCGACCTCACGCCCTACTATCCCCGGCTCGGGGACGCGCAGCACTTCCACCGCGTCTGGAAAGACGTGTGCGACCGGCACGACGACGTGGCCGATTACGCTGCCTTCAAGCAGGAATGCGACGAGTACTTCTACCTCCCGCACCGCTCGGAGGCCCGGGGAGTGGGCGGCATCTTCTACGATTATCTGCGGTCGGACCCGGAGGGCACCTTTTTCTTCAGTCGTGAGGCGGGCCGCGCCTTCCTGCGCTCGTACATGCCGATCGTCGAGCGCCGCCTGGAGGAGGACTGGGACGAGCGCGAACGGGCCTACCAGCTGATGCGGCGGGGCCGCTACGTGGAGTTCAACCTGGTCTACGACCGCGGCACGAAGTTCGGCCTCGAAACCGACGGCCGCACCGAAAGCATCCTCATGAGCCTGCCGCCGCACGTCCGCTGGACCTACGACCACGAGCCGGAGCCCGGGTCGGCCGAGGCCCGTGCGCAGTGGTACTTTACGCCCCGCGACTGGCTCGCCCTCGGGCCCGACGACGTGCCCGAGGGAACAGCCTAATCCGCCCTGCCCGGGGCCGCTTTTGCGGGAAAGTTCAACGCAGTTCCGGAACCGCCTGGGCCCGGCGAGCGCATAATCCCGTAACATTTCTGGGCACCCTCTTTCGGCTCACCCGCGGAGTTCATGACGCCCCTCGACTTTTTGCGCTGGTACGAGCACGACGAGCGAAGCTTCCGGGGCCACTACTACCCGACTGCGCCGCTTGGCGTCGAGGAGGGAGACCGGGTCGGGGTGGTTCTCATGAACCTGGGCGGTCCCGATGCGCTCGAGGACGTGGAGGCGTTCCTTTACAGCCTCCTCATGGACCCGGCCCTACTGGATCTGCCGGTGGACGGGACGCTGCGGCACGGGGCCTGCCGGGCGCTTGCCGCGTTCTACGCCGAGTCGGTGCAGCAGGAGTACGAGCTCATCGGTGGGGGGTCCCCCCTCACGCGCCTCACCCACGAACAGGCCCAGAGCCTGGGGCAGTACCTCACCGAGCACTTTGGCGATCCGACGGGCATCGAGTTCGGCACCTACGTGGCGATGCGCCACGGGCATCCGTCCAGCGAAGAGGCGGCGGCGCAGATGGTCGAAGACGACGTGGACAAGGTGGTGCTGCTGCCCCTGTATCCGCAGTACTCGGTGGCCACGAGCGGGTCGTCGCTCGCCTACTGGCGCGCGCTCGACGAACGGGACGAGATGCCGTCGTGGCCGACCACCGCACAGCTCGAGTACGCGGCAAACCCGAAGTACGTGCAGGCCCTTTCCGAGCGCATCGACGAAGGGCTGCAGCGGTTCCCGAAGGGACAACGGACAGAGGTTGAGCTTCTCTTCAGTGCCCACAGCCCGCCCCTCCGCACGGCCCGGCGAGACCGGGATCCGTACTGCTGCCTCGTCCACTCGACGGTCCAGCGGGTCATGCAGTATCGGGACCACGACCGGCCCGTGCACACGGGATTCCAAAACCGCATTGGGCTCCGGAAGGGGCTCACGCCGTCGACGCCCACGGCCCTTCAACGCCTCGCCCGGGACGGCGTCAACTCGGTACTGGTCGTGCCCCTCACCTTTGCCACCGACCATCTCCTCACCAGCTACGGCCTCGACATCAACGCGCGGCAGGAGGCGGAGGCCGCCGGCATCACGCACTTCGAAGTGACGTCGCCCCTCAACACGCATCCGCTCTTCATCGAGGCGCTGGGCGAGGCGACGATCTCGCAGCTCAGCCTGCCTGTGGACGTCAACCAGCTTCGGGTGGGCGGCGACGGGCTTGCTCAGGACTACCCGCTTCGCTCGTTCGGGGAACGGCCCCGCTTCGACGAGGGCGCCCCGGCGGCCCGGTGCAGCGTCTGCGACGCGCCGACCCCGGCCCGGCGCTGGGTCGCTTCCGACGACGTGCCGGACTCGGACGTCATTCAGGCCGGCGAGGGAACGGGCGTGCGGGACCGACCGGCCCCGTCGTCGGAGTCGAACGCGTAGGGGGTGCCCAGAGAGCCCCTGCTCCGGGTTCGTTTTCGTGAGTCCCACCCCCCGATTCGAATGTCCATGCACGACCCGCAGGCCCCGTCGGACCACCTGTTGCGCACGCTGGCGGCTGTCCCGGTGTCGAGCCAGATTCTGGACCTCGGCTGTGGGGAGGGGCGCCACACGGAACCGCTGCTCCGCCTCGGATTTCCGGTGCACGCCTGCGACCCGCGGCCCGCGGCCGTTGAGGCCACGCGAGCCCGGGTGAGTGAGCTCATCGGCGCCGATCAGGCCGACACGTCGGTGCGGATGACCCCGCTCGACGCGCTCGACTACCCCGACGCCACCTTCGACTGGGTGGTGGCCGACGGCGCCGAAACGTACGTCGCCGACGAGGAGGACCTCCGCGTCCTGCTCGCAGAAAGCCGCCGGCTGCTGACGCCGGGGGGCTGGCTCTACCTGACGCTCCCGGCGGCCCCCGAAGACGGCGAGGGGGCGGAGGCCACCTTCACCCTCGACGCCGTCGAGCGGCTCCGGCGACAGGCCGACCTGGCGGAGGCCGGCGACCCGTCCCGCGTCGACGAGGGGCCGATGCCGCGGATTCGGGCCCTCTACCGTCGTGTGGCCCCCCACACGCCTGCCTGAACGGGGACGCGATGAATCAGTAACGAGTCGCCCGGCTCTCCCGGGGAGGCGAACCATCCGCGGCGTTCTGAGCGTTCCTTAGGGTGATAGAACTGGTGCTTTCTCCGATCAGCCGAGCCCACTTATGGACGTCGCTCCCTCCTCACTCGACCTTCGCCGGAGCCGTCGGCTCTACGACCGTGCGCAGCACAGCATTCCCGGCGGTGTGAACTCCCCCGCCCGGGCGTTCGACAGTGTGGGCGGCACCCCCCTCTTCGTCGAGGAGGCCGAAGGGGCGACCCTCACCGACGCCGACGGCCACGAGTACATCGACTACGTCGGCTCCTGGGGGCCCATGATCTTTGGCCACGCCGACCCCGACGTCGTGCGGGCGGTGCAGGAGCAGGCGGAGGCCTCCACCTCGTTCGGGGCGCCGACCGGAATCGAAATCGAGGTGGCGGAGCTCGTCTGCGACCTCGTCCCCTCGGTCGAGAAGGTGCGCATGGTGAACTCCGGCACCGAGGCCACCATGAGCGCCGCCCGCCTGGCGCGTGGCTACACCGACCGCGACAAAATCATCAAGTTTGAGGGCAACTACCACGGCCACGGCGACTTCTTCCTCATCGCGGCCGGGAGCGGCCCCATGACGCTCAGTGAGCCGGACTCCCCGGGCGTCACGAAGGGCAACGCAAAAGACACCCTGCTTGCCCCGTACAACGACCTGGAGCACGTCCAGCGGCTCGTGGAGGCGAACGCCGGGGAGGTGGCCTGCATCATCGTCGAGCCCATTGCGGGCAACATGGGGTGCATCCCGCCCGAGCCCGGTTTCCTGGAAGGCCTGCGGGAGCTGTGCGATGCCCACGACATCGTCCTCATCTTCGACGAGGTGATGACGGGCTTCCGGGTTGCCCCCGGCGGGGCACAGGAACGCTACGGCGTGATCCCGGACCTGACGTGCCTCGGCAAGATCATCGGCGGCGGCCTGCCGGTCGGGGCCTACGGCGGTCGAGAAGAAATCATGGACTACATCTCCCCGACGGGGCCGGTCTACCAGGCCGGCACCCTCAGCGGAAACCCGCTCGCCATGCGGGCCGGCCACGCGGTGCTCTCCAAGATTGCGGCCCGGAAGGACACGATGTACGATGAGCTCGAGGCCTTCGGGGCGGCCCTGGAGGAGGGCATGCACCACAACCTTGACGCCCTGGGGCTGGATTACACTACCAACCGGGTCGGCGCCATGGTCAGTCTCTTCTTCACCGAGGAGCGCGTGGTGGATCAGGAGACGGCCAAGACGACCGACACCGACCAGTACGCCGCGTACTTCCACGCGATGCTGGAGGAGGGCATCTACCTGCCGCCGTCGCAGTTCGAGGCCATTTTCTTCGGCCTCAGCCACGGAGAGGCGGAGCTTGACGCCACGCTGCGGGCCCAGCGACGAGCCCTGAAGGCCATTCAGTAGCGGCCGGGGGGCAAGGCCGCGGTGCCACGCGCGAGAGGAGCCCTCGGCTACGGGGTCCAGAGCGTAACGTCCTCGTCCTTGCTGCCGGACAGCACGTAGCGCCCGTCGGGGGAGAAGGCGATGGCGTTTACGCCCTCGGCGTCGCCGTCGAAGACGTAGGCGAGGGTGCCGTCGTCGACCTTCCAGAGCTGGACAGTCATGTCACTGCTCCCGCTCAGGACGTACTGCCCGTCCGGCGAAAACGCAACGGCGATGACGAGGCCGGAGTGGCCCTCGAACGTGCGCAGCAGGCGCCCGGACTCGACGTCCCACAGGCGGGCCGCCATATCGTCGCTGCCGGACAGGACGTACTGGCCGTCCGGGGAGAATGCCACCGAAAAGACGTAGGTCGAGTCCCAGTCGCCCTGGTCGAGGGTGCGGACGACCCCGCCGGTGCTGGTATCCCAGAGCTTGAGGGTGCCGGATTGGCCACTGCCGGACAGGACGTACTGGCCGTCCGGCGAGAAGGCAACCGAGAAGATCGCCTCGTCGTTGTCGTCGAAGCGGCGGACCAGGTCGCCGGTGCTGGTGTCCCAGAGGTGGAGGGTGCCGGAGGCCCCGCCCCCCGACAGGACACGGCGGCCGTCCGGCGAGAAGGTCGCCCCCAGGACCGCCTCCGACCGGTCCTCGAGGGTACGGAGGGCCTCGCCGCTGTCTACGTCCCAGAGGCGCACAACGCCGTCGGAGGTTTCGGACACGAGGCGGTCGCCGTCCGGAGACAGGGCCACCGAGATCGGCTGTGCGGCAAGGCCCTGAAAGGTCTGGATTTTGCGGCTGGTCACGACCTCCCAGAGACGGATGGTGCGGTCGGGGGCACCGGAGAGGGCGTACTGGCCGTCCGGCGAGAAGGAGACCGCATTGACCCAGTCGGCGTTGCCCTCCAGGGTGCGAACGACCTGCAGCTGCTGACGCTGCGGATTGTCGCCCGATCCGTCGGTCGAAATCGGGTCCGGGGCCTCCTCGTCGACGGCCGGGTCCTCGGTGGCGGCGGGCTCCGGGGCCGTCGGGGACGTGCTCTCGGGGGTTGGCTCCTGCCCCGGGGCGTTGTCGGTCGCCGCTGCCGATTCCGATACGGGGCTTGGCTCCGGCTCCTCGCCGTCGTTCTCGCCGGGGCGGTAGACCTGGGTCTCAGCCGGCTCGCCCGAGCTCTGCCCGCTTCCAGAGCCGACCGTGACCGGTTCGTCGGAGCCGGCGGTGCCGTCCCCGGAGGAGGGAGACGGGACCTCGACCGGCTCCCCGGGATCTTTCGACCGCAGGGCCTCGGCGGCCGCCTGTCCCGTCTGGTAGCGCTCGTTCGGATCCTTCTTCAGGAGCTTGGCGATAATCTGCTCCAGCCACTCCGGGACGTCCTCGTTGTACTGGCGGGGTGGGGTGTAGGACTCGTGGAGCACCTTGTACACCACGCTCATCGGATGGCCGCCCGTGTGGGGCAGCTCGCCCGTGAGGGCTTCGTAGAGCACCACCCCGAGGCTGTAGAGGTCGCCCCGGGCGTCCACCTCGTTCCCCCGAGCCTGCTCCGGGCTCATGTACTCGGGCGTGCCGAGGACCGTCCCCGTCTGGGTGAGCCGGGCGTCGGAGCCGGCGTAGGCGATGCCGAAGTCCATGAGCACGGGACGCCCGATGTCGGTCACCATGACGTTGGAGCTCTTCACGTCGCGGTGGACCGTGCCCTCCTGATGGGCGTAGCCGAGGGCCTCGGCGACCGGGGCCAGCAGCGTGACGCCCTGTTCGGGCGAGACGGGGCCCTGCTCCTGGACGATGGTGTGCAGGTTGCGCCCCTCGAGGTACTCCATCGCCATGTAGTGGACGCCGTTCAGCTCGCCCTCGTCGAAGATCGTGACGATGTGCGGATGGTTGAGCTGAGCGGCCGACCGGGCCTCCCGGTGAAATCGCTCCAGCATCTTGCGGTCGTGGGTCATGCCCTGGGGCAACACCTTCAGGGCCACGTCCCGTCCGAGGCTCTCCTGGACGGCCTTGTAGACGATTGCCATTCCGCCGCGACCGAGCTCCTTCTGGATGTCGTAGTCCTGGGCCATCGCCTCCCGGACCAGCGTCTCGGGGTTGGTGGACAACGTACCCGTGGACGCCGTCTCCGGAGGCTCCTCCAACCACTCCCCGCAGTGCTTGCACTTCCGGGCAGCTTCGAGGATTTCCTCCTGGCAATATGGACAACGCTTCGTGGCTTCGGACATGTCCTAGGGGGACGGTTCGTACGCTGCGTCTGCTCGGCCAACAGTTCCGGGGAACGGCACCGGCGGGAGCAGGGGATCGGAGAGCCGGCGAGAGTGGAGCCCACGTAGGAACGAAACGGGAGGGCCGGTACGACCGACCCAACTTCCGGGCGGACGGGAGCCCGTAGGCGGCGCTTCCCCGAAAGACCGCAATAACATTGCCAGGTCTCGAAAGGGAACGACCGCCCGAGGGACCTCGCCGCCGGCTCCGGGCCGGAGCTAGTCGCGCTCGTAGCGAAGCATGAGCTCCCCCATCCGGATCATGTCCCCGTCTTGGAGCTCGACGGTGTTGCCGGTGGGCACCTGATTCCCGTTCACCATGGTCGGGTTCGTCTCGCTGGTATTCTTAAGCAGGATGGTCTGATCCTGCTGAATGACCTCGGCCTGCATGCGGGAGACCGTTCGGTAGGTGTCGCCGAGTTGAATGTGGGCGAAGGCTCGTTCGCCCTTCACCTCGGCCCGCCCGATGGTCACGACGTTGCCGTCGGGCGTCGGGCGCCCGGCAATCCGGAACTCCTTGCCCTGGTCCGGCCCCGCGGCGATCACGAGGCGGCCCGGCACGAACTTCATCGTCTTCGGCGGTGCCTTGAACGTGAGGGTCTCCGGGCCCTCCGACGTCTCCTCCGGCTCCTGAGAGCTGCTGGATTCCGACTTGATGCGCTGAGAGGACGGTTCCGGAAAGCCGCTATCGGCCGCCTCCTCGTCGTCGGCCGCAAGCTCGGTCGAGGAGAGCTCGGCGGCGGGCTCCGGCTCGGGGGAGCCGTCCCCCGGCGATACCCGCGACGCTGGTTTGTCCTCTTGGCTGGCGTAGGCGAAGTAGGCGAGCACCACGACCACCAGGGCCCCGAGGCCCATGATCAGATAGACCGTGACCGTCGAGAAGCCCTGTCGCAACGACTCGCTCGAGGTGGTGCCGGCAGACTGGCTCGAGCCGGATGCGGCCTGCGTGCGGCTCTCCTTGTTCAGGGCCGGCCGCCGGCTGAACGGGCTGGTCCCGACGACGCGCACCACGCGGTACCGTCCATCGGTTTCGGGAGAAGGCTTCGTCGTCTGCGTCCGGGTTTCCTGACCGCTGTCGTTTTGCAGGACGTAGTTCATCGTCTCGGTGGCGCGCCCGCTGTCGACGTGGCGTGCCGCCGTGCTCTCGATGCTGACCGGCTGGCCGCGGAACGTCCCGGGGGGGCCGTTGACCTCACCGATGGCCGCCTCGGTCTGGACGGGTGTCCCCCAGGCCCCGAGAACCATCAGGAGGCAGATCCAGGCAAATGATCGGAGAAGCGGAGCGACGTCCTTTGCGAACCGATTCATAGGGAAAGTCATCAGAGGTTGGCTAACGTTCGATGATGTTGTCTTCGGAGGGGCCGATGCGGACGGTCCCCATCCATTCGTCATTTATGAAGTTCGGCCGGACCACTTCGCGCATCGAGTGGTCCGCGTGCTGGATGGAGCGGCGGCAGCGGGCGGGAGTATCGGGGGCGCGTTCTCACCTGTCCCCCCGTATCCGAGACGGGACGGGGCAAAGACGTCGGACTGCACGACGTCCCCCGATTCATTCTGAACGCAGTAGTAGCTCAGAACCGACGAGTTATCGGAGATTTCGTCGTTATTCCCGGGGCCGTCCCCTGCAAGGACTGCGCCGCCGAGCAGGGCGCCGATGGCGCTGCCGCCGGCCGGGCACGTCTCGGTGTCCCCCAACTGGTAGAGCTTCCGCCACTGCGCGTCGCTCCCGACGTTCTTCTGGATGCTCCCGAGGCGGACATTCTCCTCAGGCGTCGAGGCGACGCCGACCCCCACGGCCAGAAACCGGGACCCGACGGGGTCCACGAGCCAGGCCCGGTCCAGGTTGCTCGGTGCCGGGAGCAGAGAAACGGCCTCCGAGACCTCCTTCGGTAGGGACGTGCCGGGCGTGTTGGCCCCGCTGCCGTACACGTCGCGCTGAACAGGGCCGTCGGCTCCGAGGACGTAGAGGGCCCGCACGTACTTCGGAAAGTCAAGGCGCTGCATCCCGGTGTTCACGTGGGACATGGTTTCGTCTCCGGGCTGGCTCTCGTGGATGATGGCCCCGGCCCGGAGGAGAAGGGCCAGGAAGCTGCCGCGGGTAGAGAGGAGCGTCGGGAGGATGGTCTCGGGCGCAGGGGGCCGCTCCGCCCGGCGCTGCCCGAGATCGTGGCGGCCGCTGTGCAAATGCATCGCCCCCAGCTTCGTTGCAGTCTCCGTCCACGTCGTCGAGGACGGGTCTGCCCCCGCGGTGGGCGGCGACAGGAGCAATCCAGTGAAGAGGGGCAAAAGGGCCATTGCAGCACGCTGATCGATTTGCATCAACGATGGAAGCACTCGTAAGAGACACGCCGGCGGATCAAACGTCCCCGACCGTCATCGAGCGGGACATCTGTCCGCAGTCAATCCGCGGGTCGGGAGGGCGTGACGGTATGAACGCACGTCCGGGGAGGAGGGAGCGCCGAAATAGAGGGTAGAGTCTCGTTGCCGGACCGGTGAAGGCACGCAATACCTTATGGGTACGTGTAGAATTTAAAAAGGGTTGAGGAACGTATAAGGTGGCGCGCCACCTAGGGTCGTCATGGGCGGAATGCAAGCGGTTCGGGCGGCCACAAGCGGCGGTTGGGTGGGCGAGATGGGGGGCGGCGTGCCGCCGGGAGCGGCGCTACGCGGCCGGCTCTTCTTCTTCGTGCGGTGGAAAGGGATAGGTCCGGACCTGACCGCGCTCGCGCTCGAGGGTCCCGGCCTCGGCGATGACGACGGAAATATTGTCGGTGGATCCGGAGTAGTACGCGAGAGAGACCAGCGACTCGGCGGCGGTTTGGAGGTCCGGCGTCCCGAGCATGTAGGACCGGAACAGTTCCTCCTGGTCCTGCAGGTTGTCGACGACGAGGCCGTCGGAGCACAGCAGAAAGCCGTCCTGCTCCAAGAGGGTGTAGTGCGGCTCGTCGAGGGGGAAGAAATCGGGCTCGTCCCCGCTGCCATCGAGCGTCTTGTTGATGATGTGGCCGTACTGTTCGATGAACTTGGGATCGATCTCCTTGTCGCCGGCCTCCTTTTCGAACTCCCGGAGATAGGAATGATCTTCGGTGAGCTGTTCGAGCTCTCCGTCGTGGAGGTAGTACACGCGACTGTCCCCGAGATTCCCGGCGACGAAGCAGTTGTCGCACCCTAGCACGCAGGTGAGGGTAGTGCCCATGCCTTCCAGGGACGGGTCCTGCTCGGTGATCTCTCGGATGGAGGCCTGGGCCTGCTCGAAGGCCTCCGCCAGAATCTCCTTCAACTGGTCCGGAGCGACGTCCTCTTCGAACGCCTCACGGAGCGTCGACTCGACGTTCTGCAGCGCCGTCTGACTCGCAATCTGACCGCCCGCCATGCCCCCCATGCCGTCCGCGACCCCGAGAAAAAACGATTCCGAAGAGGGGTAGAAATGTAATATGTCGTCCTGATTTACATCCCGACGACCCGGAAACGTTGTGCCGTGGGCGGAGATCGGTAGCATCATACAGCCGTTCTGTTGGATGAACAATTCGGACGGCACCCGCCCCTCCGAAGGGTCGGAGCAGCGGAGAACGGAAGATCGCGGGCGCTCAGCCTGCACGAGCCGCCGGTTGTCCCGAAATACGGGGGTACAGTGCAGAAGCAGCGTGCATGCGTCACGCCCTCCGAGCTGTAGGCTGCCGGTGCAGGGCCGCTCGCCACAATCTCTTCCGGGGAGTTCGGCCGTGCGCGCAGGCTATCGAGGGCCGGGCGGAGCGAGGGCTACGCGACATCCGGTCCGAAGTCCATCCCACAATGACTTAAAGATCGTGCCGAGCTCGCAGCTGCGCGGCGTGTTCGCGCTCACGACCCCAGAATTTCCTGAATAACCGCGTGGGGGTCCCGGAAATCATCGAGGAGCAGGTCGGGGGCGTGCGGGGCGAGCTCGGTGCGGCTGTAGCGGCCGGTGCAGATGGCGACGCTCCGGCTTCCAGCCGCCCGGGCGCAGTGAATGTCGTGGTGGGTATCCCCGATGATGACGGTGTCCGGAAGGGAAAACGACCGTCCGGCCTGGGAGGAGGCGCGTCGGACCGCGATCGGGGGGAGGGCCGCGCGGTCGGGGTCATCGCTGCCGAAGGCGCCGACGGAAAAGACATCGGGGAGCCCGGCGCCCCGAAGCTTGTGGTAGGCGATCGGCTCGACGTTGCCCGTGAGCAGGCCCAGAAAGACATCCGTTCGGTCCGACAGGGCCGAGAGGAGCGCCGGAATGGCGGGCAGCAGTTCGACGTCCGCGGGACGAATCGTCTGCTGTGCCGCCTCGACGTAGGCGGCGATCACGTCGTCGAGCACCGGTGCCGGCTCCGCCACCCCGCTCGCCCGCAGGACGTCGTGGAAGATCTCGGGATCGGTCCGGCCCGAAAACGAGACGCCCTCCGTGGAGACTGTCTGTCCGGTCACGGTCGAGACGGCGTGGGCGACGGCCCGGTGCACTCCCCCGGTGACCTGGAGCAGTGTGCCGTCGATGTCAAAAAGAAGAAGAGTCATAAGAGATGTAGAAACCCGCAGGAGAAAGTCCGGTGCACGCGAAAACCCCCACGCCCAAGACCCGCTCATACCTAACCCAGGTTACGGGACAGACGTTTTACGACGGTCGATGGACCGCCGCGACGGGTCGTTTTCCGCGGTCTGGAGATGATCGAAGTGAAGTCATGCCTATGGTGCCGTCTTCGATCCGCCGTGTCGCCGAAGATACAAAATAGTGTAGGCTATTACCGATCCGTGAACACCTTTACAAAGTCCGTTCCCGGCTCGTGGCACTGCACGGACCGCAGCGATCGCGGAAAAGAGCCCATGAACGTTCTCACGAATCGGGAAGAAAGCGCGGGCCCCAGAAACGCGCAGACGCCGGGGGCGGGCCGCGCCACCTGCGTGGGGGAAACGTAACAGGGCGTGTGTACTTCGAGGATAGCGGTGTGGAGCCTCCGCGCGGAGGGACCCAGAGCGCCGCCCACGAATTTGAGTGTACTCGGTGGTGCAGGTGGCACCTCGGGGCGAGGGGCTTTTGCTCCGCAGCCCCCGCATCGTTTTTGGACCAACCTGACTGTTCGCTGCATGGCAGACCCCGCTCAACCGGACGCCGACGCCGTCGAGGAGACGCAGAAGACCCTCTACCTCATCGACGCGATGTCGCTCGCGTACCGGGCACACTACATTTTCATCAGTCGCCCGCTGATCAACTCGAAGGGGCAGAATACCTCGGCGGCCTACGGATTCACGAACTCGCTCCTCAGGCTCATCGACGACCACTCGCTCGAGCACGTTGCCGTGGTCTTCGACGAGGGGGAGGAGGACACCTTCCGCAAGGAGATCTACGAGGACTACAAAGCCCACCGCGACCCCCCACCCGACGAGCTCCTCGAGAACCTTCCGTACATCAAGGAAATCGTCGAGGCAATGGACATTCCGGTCCTCGAGGTGCCGAAGGTCGAGGCCGACGACGTCATCGGCACGCTGGCCAAGCAGGCCGAGGCGGACGGCGCCGACGTGGTGATCGTGTCGCCGGACAAGGACTTCAAACAGCTCCTCTCCGAACAGGTCTCCATCTACAAGCCGGCCAAGGGCGACCAGGACTTTGAAATTCTGACCGGCGAGACGTTCCGGGAGCAGTACGAGTTGGACCCGGCCCAGTTCATCGACATGCTTGCCCTGATGGGCGACGACAGCGACAACGTCCCGGGCGTCTACGGCATCGGCGAGAAGACGGCCCAGAAGCTGCTGCGCGAGTACCATTCCGTCGAAAACCTGATCGACCACGCCGACGACCTCAGCGGCAAGCGGGCCCGGGAGGGCATGCAGGAGCACGCCGAGGAAGCGGAGCTCAGCAAGCGCCTCGTCCGCATTCGCACCGACCTCGACGTGGGCCTGGACTGGCACCAGTTGCGCCGCCACGACCCCGACGAGGACACTCTCCGGGCGCTCTTCCGCGAGCTGGAGTTCGAGTCGCTGCTCGACCGGATGGACATCGACGGGGCGGTCGAGGACGACGACGAGGCTACGGAGGATCCGGCGCTCGAGTTCGACTTCGGGCCCTACGAGGAGGTGCAGGAGCTCGACCCCGAGGCGGTCGACTACGACGTCGTGCAGAACGTCGACGAGCTTCGGGCCTTCGCCGACACCCTCGACGAGCACGACCGCTACGCCCTCGACGCGGAGACGACCTCGACGGACCCGATGTACGCCTCCCTGGTCGGGCTCTCCTTCAGCTGGGCGGCCGAGCAGGGCGTCTACGTGCCCACGCCCCTCCCGGACGGCACCGACACGGACGCGGTCCTGGAGGTGCTGGGCCCGCGGCTGGCGGCCGACACGACGAAGGTGGGGCACAACCTGAAGTACGATCTGCTCGTCCTGCGCCGCCACGGCGTACCGGTGGGCGGCCCCCTCGTCGACACGATGGTGGGCCACTACCTGGTGGCCCCGGAGGAGAACCACAACCTCGACGACGTGGCACGGTCGACCCTGAACTACAAGATGGTGCCCATCACCGATTTGCTCGGGGACGGGGACGAAGCGTCGATGCGCGACGTCGCGGTGGAGGACGCGGCCCCCTACGCCTGCGAGGACGCCGACATCGCCCTTCGTCTCGCCGACGCCCTGGAGGAGCAGCTCGCCGACGACAAGCTCCTGGAGATCGCGGAGGACATGGAGTTTCCGCTCGTCCGGGTGCTGGCCGAGATGGAGCACATCGGCATTACAGTCGACACCGACGTGCTCGACGAGATCTCCGCACGCCTGGAGGCGGAGCTCAGCACAATTGAAGAAGAGATCTTCGAGCTCGCCGGCCAAGAGTTCAACATCAACTCCCGGAAGCAGCTCGCCGCGGTGCTCTTCGACGAGCTTGATCTGCCCGTCGTGTCGAAGACGCCGACGGGCAAGCGGTCCACGAAAGAGAGTGTTTTGGAGGAGCTGTCGACCGAGCACGAAATTCCGGGCCTGGTCCTCGACTGGCGCTCGACCTACAAGATCAAGAGCACCTACCTCGACGCCCTCGGCGAGCTGGTGCATCCGGAGACCGGCCGCATCCACACCAGCTTCAACCAGACGCGCACCTCCACCGGGCGGCTCTCCTCCAGCGACCCCAACCTCCAGAACATTCCCATCCGCACCGAGGTGGGGCGGGAGATCCGCCGTGCCTTCATGCCGCGGACGGGCTGGACCCTGATGGCGGCCGACTACGCCCAGATCGAGCTCCGCATTCTCGCCTCCATGAGCGGGGACGAGGCCATGCAGGCGACGTTCCGCGAGGGCGGCGACATCCACACCGATGCGGCCGCCCGCGTCTACGACATCGACCCCGAGGAGGTGACGTCCGACCAGCGCCGCAAGGCGAAGGAGGTGAACTACGGCATTCCGTACGGCATCTCGCCGTGGGGACTCGCCCAGCGGCTCCGCATGCCGGTCGACGAGGCGCAGAGCCTCATCAAGCAGTACCAGAAGTCCTACTCTGGCGTCTCGCGGCTCCTGAACGAACTGGTCGAGAAGGCGCGGGACAACGGGTACGCCGAGACCCTTCTGGGACGCCGCCGTTATCTGCCCGACATCGACCACTCGAACAGCAACCGGCGCAGTGCCGCCGAGCGGGTGGCGGTGAACATGCCGATCCAGGGCACGCAGGCCGATATGATCAAGATCGCGATGAACCGCATCCACGATCGGCTGGCCGAGGCGGACTGGGCGGCGGAGATGCTCCTTCAGGTTCACGACGAACTCGTCTTCGAGATGCCGCCCGGCGAGGTCGACGCGACGCGGTCGATGGTCGAGGGCGAGATGCGCGAGGCGCTGCCCCTCGACGACGTTCCGGTGGTGGTCGACATCGACGTGGGCGACCACTGGCTCGACGCGCACTGAGCGTCCTGCGTAGTCCGTATTGCGTATTCCGTCGGGCTCGACTTCCGGAAATACGAAATACGCAATACGCAATCCGAAGCACGCAGCACGAAGCACAGATCAGTGGTATATTCCATTAGGCAAGGCTCCTCTTTATGAACCAGACGACGACTGCGGCTCCGCCTACCTCCATCCCGGACACGTTTGAGTTCCAGGAAGCGTCCGGCGACATCGAGTGCTACCGCCTCACGGATAATGGCCTCCGTGTGCTGCTCCTGCCGCAGGACGGCGCGCCGGTGGCAACCTCGATGGTGACCTACCACGTCGGCAGCCGGAACGAGCGCACCGGCCACACCGGCGCCACTCACATGCTGGAGCATCTCATGTTCAAGGGCACCGAGCGCTACCACAAGCGCGAAGGGACCTCGATCTTCGAGACGCTCCAGCGGGTGGGCGCCAAGGTGAACGCCTCCACCTGGGTGGACCGGACGAACTACTACGAGATGCTCCCTACCCAGCATCTGCCGCTCGCCCTCGACATCGAGGCCGACCGCATGCGGGGCGCCCTCCTCGACCCGCAGGACGTGGAGTCGGAGCGAACCGTCATCCTCAACGAGCGGGACCGCAACCAGAACAGCCCGGTCTCGCGGCTCTTCGACGAGGTATGGGCGGCGGCGTTCACCGCGCACCCGTACCACCACCCCACGATCGGGTGGAAGAGCGACATCGAAACGATCACGGCCGACGGCCTCCGTGAGTACTACGACACCTTCTACTGGCCGAACAACGCCACCGTCTCGATCGTCGGCCACTTCGACCGCGCCGACGTCCTGCGGGAGGTGGCCGATCACTTCGGCGTCCACGACGCCGCGCCGCACGACATTCCGACGGTAACGACCGAGGAACCGGAACAGACGGGACAGCGCCGGGTCCGGGTGCGCCAGGACGGCCAGCTCGGGGCTGTGCTCATGAGCTACAAGTCGCTGCCGGCCACCGAGCCGGACTCCGACGCCCTCGACGTGCTGGCGCGCATCCTCGCCTCCGGCAAGGGCAGCCGCCTGTTCCGGCGCTGCACCGACCAGGGCCTCACTAGCGACGTGTTCGGCATCAACTTCCGGCTCCGCGACCCGGGCCTGTTCTCGGTCTTTGCCTATCTCGCCCCGGAGACCGACCACGAGACCGTTGAGGCCGCGATCGGCGACGAGCTCGCCCGCGTCCGGGAGGAGGGCGTGACGCAGGAGGAACTCGATCGGGCCCGAAGCCAACTTCGCGCCCAGATCGCGTTCGACCGCGACGGGCCCATGAAGGTGGCCGCCCAGCTCAACGAGGCCCTCGCTGCCGGCGACTGGAAGCTCTACACCCAGTACCTCGACCGCCTGGAGACGGTCACGACCGACGACGTGCAGCGGGTGGCCCGGACCCACCTCACCGACGAGCGCAGCACCGTCGGCTGGTACGTGCCGAGTGACGACTGAGGTGTGACGAGTGAAGAGCGATGCGTAAAGTGGAGCTGTCGGTCGAGGGAGAATGCAATGCCCCTCACGCATCACGTCTCACGCCTCGACGCGACCGTCCGCCGGACTGTCGTCGTTCGGCCTCGTATTCTCATGACCCATCGCGCACCTTCATGTCCAACGCTTCCGCTTCTGCTTCGACCACCGCACGCCCGGACCTCGCCGCCCGCATCGAGGACCGCGCCGCTCAGGACGAACTGCGGCAGGAACTGGCCGTCTCGCTCCTGGACAAGGGCACCGAGCACCGCGACCGGTTCGAGCTCGCCCGGGTGCTGGAGGACTGCGGGGCGAAACTCAACCTATCGAGCGACGGCCTCTACGTCGACGTCTCCGGCCGCGCCCTCGTCGAGGACCTGCCCCGCGTGATGGACGTCCTCGCGGAGATGCTGCGCGCGCCGGCGTTCGAGAAACCGGAGTTCGAGAAGGCCCGCGCGCAGGCCATCGCCGAGACGCAGCGCCGGATGGAAAAGACGGGAGCGCAGGCGTCGGCCGCCCTCACGCGCCGCCTCTTCGGGGCCGGGCACCCCAACTACAACGCGGCGCCGGACGCCGTGATTGATCGTCTCCGATCGCTCACGCTCGAGGACGCTCGGGCCTATCACGCCACCCACGTCGGCGCCACCGACTGGACGCTGGCGGTCGTGGGCGACCTCGACCACGACGCCGTCGAGCAGGTCGTCGCCGACGCGTTCGCGGACTGGGGGCCCCACGAGGCCGCGCCCTCCCACGAAACGGAGGCCGCGCCCGAGGACGTGGGGCGGAGCGTAGTGCCGATGCCCGACAAGTCCAACGTCGACGTGCGGCTCGGGCATCCGGTGCCGATTCGCCGTGACCACCCGGACTACCACGCCCTGTACGTCGGCAACTACATTCTCGGGGGCAACTTTGCGGCCCGGCTCATGAACACGGTGCGCGACGAGATGGGACTCACGTACCACATCAGCTCCGGTCTCTCGGGCGTCACGACCCGGTACGCGGGCTACTGGCAGACGAGCGTCACCCTGAGCCAGGACGCCCTCGACGAGGGCATCGCCGCCACGACGGACGTCATCCGCCGGTTCGTCGAAGAGGGGGCCACCGAGGCGGAGCTCGACGACAAGAAGACGACAATCACTGGCTCCTACGCCGTGGGCCTCGCCACCACGCGGCGGCTCGCGCAGTCCATCCTCACCAACGCCGAGCGGGGCTTTGCGACCGACTACCTGGACCGCTTCCCCGAAGAGATCCGCGCGCTCACCCTCGAGGAGGTCAACGAGGCGGTGCGCACCCACCTCCGACCGGGCAAGATGCACGAGGCCCTCGCGGGGGTGCCCCCGCAGGCAGCGGCCGGGTGAGGACGGGCCAATCCCCGGTGTGTCGGGGACGCCGACGACCAGGGCCCGGCCGTGCGCCCGGATGGGGGCCTCCTCGCGTTCGTACGGCCGGACCTCCGGCCCCGAGCCCCGCGGAGGAATTCGTCGTCAGTCGTCGTCCCGGATGATGGAGAGACGCTCCTCGGGGGAGGGGGGCTCCTCCTTCGGCATCGCGAAGGCGAGCCCGAAGTAGGCCAGCACGAGCGGGCCGAACGAACTGATGACCCCGATGACGAAGGCGATGCGGACGAGCGTCGGATCGAGGTTGAGGTACTCCGCGATGCCGCCGCAGACGCCCATCAGCTTCTTGTCGGTCCGGGAGCGGGTGAGTCGCTTCTTGTCCTTCGCCGTCGGTTCCTCAACGACCTTTGTCTCGCCGGTGCTCGCGTCCACGGCCTTCTTCCGGGTCCGCGACGCCGTGTCGTCGGGGCCTGAGGGATGCCAGGTGAGGATGCCA
Organism: Salinibacter sp.; assembly: GCA_042218975.1. Taxonomy (GTDB): domain Bacteria; phylum Bacteroidota; class Rhodothermia; order Rhodothermales; family Salinibacteraceae; genus Salinibacter. The sequence goes on along the minus strand of JBDGQP010000012.1, from coordinate 14,822 downwards.
AACCCGACGAGGATCACGAGCACGCCCACGAGCCACGGGACCGCGGCACCGAGCCCGAAGAGCGGGGCCGTCCAGACCCCGATCTCCGACAGCAGGTACACAATGCCCGCCAGGATCAGGGTCAGCCCCGAGACGGTCTGGAGGTTGAGGAGGCTGCCTCTCTCCTCCTCGTCGTCCTCGAAGTAGAGGGACTCGAGTTCCTCCTCCGAGATGTCGTCGAGGTCGAGGGTCGTCTTCCCCGCATCGAACGCTTCGTGCTGGGACGACGAGGACGCCGACGAGGACGGAGAGCGGGTGCGTTCACGGTTGGCCATGGGGTCGAGGGCGTCTGGCGGAGAAAGCAAACGTCAGGGCGCGCCGGTTCCGATCACACGTCGTTCGGTGACGACGGTCGTAGCGGGCACGTCGTGGGGCTCGGCGGGGAGCGTGTCGACGACGCACGCCTCGTAGGTGAGCACGATGCGCGGAACGGCGAGGTCCCGCAGGAACGTGTCGTAGTAGCCCGCCCCCTGGCCGAGCCGGGTGCCCCGCGGATCCGCGCCCAGCGCCGGCACGACCACGGCGTCGGGGGCGTCGGGGGGCACCGGGGCGGTGCCGACCGGCTCGCGGATGCCCCAGCGGTTTGTGGAGAGGGCGCCGGGCCCCTCGTACCGACGGTGCGCCATCGTCGGGGCCGCCGGGTCGAAGCTGGTGACGACCGGGAGCACGACGGTCGTGCCCCGGCCCCGCGCCGTTTGGATCAGCGGGCGCGTGTCAACCTCGCCCTTCTCGGCGAGCGGCCAGTACAGGTGCACACACCCAGCCCGGGCCACGGCCGGCAGGGCCGCGGTGCGGGCGCAGATGAGCGTGCTCCTGGCCCGGTAGGTCGCCGGGGCGAGGCCCCGGCGGTAGGCCCGGAACCGGGTGCGCCACCTGTCCTTTGAGGGCGACGCGACCGAGGAAGGCATGGCGACCCTGTCTGATGAGACTGCGCCGAACGTGTTTTGAATGACTGACAAGGACAAAACGATCCCGCGGGCGGGGCCCACTACCGAGGCTCGTCTGGGAAGCGTCTTCTTCCGGTGCTGGACGGGGCCCGGCCCCAGCGAATTATGGATGAACACACCCGTCGGGCGGGATCGATACGGGGTCATTCCGGCGTATAGCCTAGATGTTGATCGTGCCGTCTGACCCCCTTGCGCACATCTGTGTCAGGGCAGCGGGCGGTCCATCCTTGCGACGCGGGCGGGGTTCCCGCCCGGCTCGTACCCATCGTTGCACGCAGGCCTATGTTTGAGAATCTGTCCGACAAGCTGGAAAGCGCGCTGCAGTCCGTTACGGGCCAGGGCCGCATCGAGGAGGTTAACGTGGCCGAGACGATGCGTGAGATCCGACGGGCCCTCCTGAACGCAGACGTTAACTACCAGGTCGCCAAGGAGTTTACGAGCAACGTAAAGGAGGCGGCCACGGGGGAGGAGGTGCTCAACTCCGTCACGCCGGGCCAGCAGCTCACCAAGATCGTCTACGACGAGCTCGCGCGGGTCCTGGGCGGGGAGCACGAGGAGATCGAGATGGCCGAGACGCCGCCGACCGTCATCCTGGTGGCGGGGCTCCAGGGGTCGGGCAAGACGACCTTCAGCGCCAAGCTGGCGCGTCACCTCCGCAAGGAGGGGCACGCGCCGCTGCTGGCGGCCTCCGACGTCTACCGCCCGGCGGCCGTCAACCAGCTCCAGACGCTCGCCGACCAGGTGAACGCGCCCGTCTACACGATCCAGGAGGAGGACGGCACGATCGTCGAGGACGCCGTGCGGGTGGCCCGGGAGGCGGTCGAGGAGGCCCGAAAGACGGCCCGCGACGTGGTCATCATCGACACGGCCGGCCGGATGCACATCGACGAGCAGATGATGCAGGAGGAGGCCGACATCAAGGGCGCCGTCGAGCCGAACGAGACCCTCTTCGTCGTCGACAGCATGACGGGCCAGGACGCGGTCAACACCGCGAAGGAGTTCAACGAGCGGCTCGACTACGACGGCGTCGTCCTCACGAAGCTCGACGGCGACACGCGCGGCGGCGCCGCCCTCTCGATCCGTACGGTCGTCGACAAGCCGATCAAGTTTGCCTCGACGGGCGAGAAGCTCGACGCCCTTACGCCGTTTTATCCCGACCGCATGGCCCAGCGCATCCTGGGCATGGGCGACGTCGTCTCGTTCGTCGAGCGCGCCCAGGAAGAGTACGACGAGAAGGAGGCCGAGCGCCTCCAGAAGAAGATCCGCTCCCAGGAGTTCGACCTGCAGGACTTCTACGACCAGCTGCAGCGGATCCAGAACATGGGCTCGATGAAGGAGCTGATGGGCATGATTCCCGGGGTCGGCAACAAGATCCAGGACCTCGACATCGACGACGACGCCTTCAAGCACATCGAGGCGATGATCCAGTCGATGACCCCCGAGGAGCGATCGAACCCGGAGATTCTGAACGGCATGCGCCGCCGCCGCATCGCCCGCGGCAGCGGCGTAGAGGTTCGGGACGTGAACCAGCTCATCAGCCAGTTCAACGAGATGAAGAAAATGATGAAGACGATGCAGAAGCTGACGAGCCAGGGGCGGGACGTCAGCATGTCGAATCTCATGGACAAGCTGACCGGGGGCGGCGGACCGAGCCCGAGCCCGCGGTAGAGGCGCTGGCCCGGCTGCCGGGGCCGTGACCGCCCTTTTCTCTCACTTGTTTTTCCGAACACCCGACCACACACCGACGTGTCCGTCAAACTTCGACTGCGCCGCCTAGGGCGCAAGAAAATTCCGGTCTTTTCGATTGTCGCCGCCGACTCGCGCAACGCGCGGGACGGCCGCTACATTGAGGACATCGGCCGCTATTACCCGCTCCGGGACCCCGCCGAGGTACGCCTCGACGAGGAGCGCGCCCTCTACTGGCTCGACAACGGCGCCCAGCCGAGCGATACGGTGCGCTCCATCCTCTACCGTCGCGGCCTGATGCTCCAGAACCACCTGATTCAGAAAGGCACCTCGCCCGACGAGATCGAGGAGAAGGTAGCTGCGTTCCGCGAGCGGATGGCCCAGAAGGGCGAGGACATCAAGATGGCCGTGCAGCCGCGCGGCGAGGACGCCCTCGAGAAGGAGCGCGAGCGCGCCGAGGACCTCGACGAGGAGGCGAAGCTCCGCGCCCAGGCCACCCCCCTCTCCGTCGTCCAGGAAGAGGAGGAGACCGACGCCGGCGCGCCGGACGCGGAGGCCGAGGAGCCCGCGGACGACACCGCCCAGGACGACACCACCCCGGAAGCCGAGGAGGCCGCGGCGGAGACGGATGCGGCGGACGCGGAGGCCGAGGCAGACCCCGAGGCGGACACCGACGCAGACGCTGAGGCGGACACGGACGCCGATGCGGACGCGTCCGACGACGAGGCCTCGGAGGAGGATGAGACGTCCGACGAGTAGGCCGCCCCTGCCCGCAACTCCGCCGAGGATCTTCGATGCCGCGCTCCCCTGACTCGACGTCCGACTCCCCGTCCTACGCCGACGTGGCGCCGGAGGCGATGGTGCAGGTGGGCTTCGTGTTCCGGGCCCACGGAATAGACGGGGAGCTCAAGGTCAATCCCGAGCACACCGACGACCCCGCCCGGTTCGAGGAGCTGGACACCGTCTACCTGGGCCGGTCGCCCCACGCGGTCACGCGACACGCGATCGCCTCGGTCCGCTACCAAGAGACGAAGCGCGGCACGACGGTCATCCTCGGGCTCGCCGACGTGGCGTCGCGGTCGGACGCGGAGGCGGTCATGAAACAGAAGGTATTCGCCGACGAGGCGGACCTGGAATTGGCCGACGACGAACTTTTTATCCACGACCTCGTGGGGCTCACGGTCGTGACCGAGGCGGGCGAGGCCCTCGGGACAGTGGCCAACTACATGGAGATGCCCGCCCAGGACGTGTTCGTTGTGCACCAGCCCGAGGCTGGTGAGGCGATGATTCCCGCGGTCGAGGACTTCATCGTAGACATTGACCTGGACGAGGGCCGCCTCGTGGTGCGCCTCATCGAGGGCCTTCTCGACTGAGGCCGATTGCCTCGGGGCCCACGCCCAGCGCCCGATCCATCGACACCGACGGAGTGCCATGCGCATCGACGTCATCACCGCCCATCCCGGCCTCCTGGACGGGCCCCTGGAGCACAGCATCGTGCGCCGGGCCCGGGACGCCGGGGCCGTCGACATTCACGTCCGTGACCTGCGGGACCACGCCGTCGGCAAGCACAACCAGATTGACGACTACCCCTTCGGCGGGGGCGCGGGCATGGTCCTGAAGCCGGAGCCGCTCTTCCGGGCCGTCGAGGCGATCGAGGAGGAGGCGGGCGAGGCCGACGAGGTCGTCTTCCTGACCCCGGACGGCGAGCGCCTCACCCAGCCGACGGCGAACCGGCTCTCCATGCACGATCACCTGATTTTGATTGCCGGCCACTACAAAGGCATCGACCAACGCGTTCGGGACGTCCTGGTGACCCGAGACCTTTCCATCGGCGACTTTGTGCTCAGCGGCGGCGAGCTCCCGGCCCTCGTCCTCATCGACGCGGTCGTGCGCCTGCTGCCGGGCGAGAAACGACTCGAAAAGACCCGTGAGCGCCGCCCGGACCTGCTCCCCGACGCGTCCTGACCGGCCGCGCGGCCCCCTACTTGCGATGTTTTCCGACTCAAGACCTGACACCCAGCCATGGCTACCGATCTGATGAGCGTCGTCGAGGCTACGCAATTCCGGGACGACATTCCCGACTTCGACGTGGGCGACACCGTCAACGTCCACATCCGCGTGGTCGAGGGCGAGAAAGAACGCATCCAGCAGTTTGAAGGCGTCTGCCTCAACCGCCGCGGCTCCGGCTCGAGCGAGACCTTTACGGTCCGCAAGACGTCGGAGGGCACCGGGGTGGAGCGCATTTTCCCGCTGCATTCCCCGCGCATCGCCAAGATTGAGGTGGTCCGTCGCGGAAAGGTGCGCCGGTCGAACCTCTCGTTCCTCCGGGACCGCGTCGGCAAGTCGGCCCGCATCAAGGAGCAGATCCGGGACAACTAGCCCCGCGGCGCGCCCGGCTCCCGCCGGCTCTTCGAACAGACGCCTCCGGGTATGGACCTTGCAGTTTGGGACTACCCTCCAGCCGAGTTTCTCGTGTCCGGCTTTACGTCGGGCGCGGTCGACAGCCCGTTTGCCATCAAGCGGTACCGGCCGGAGGAGTGTGCCGCGCGCTTCGTCGAGGATGACGTGGACGTGGCGCTGCTTCCCACGATGCTGGCCCTCCAGGCCAGCGACGCGATTGACGTCATCCCGAGCGTAGGGCTCGTCTCGTGGGACTACCCCTACGCGCGGCTGGTGTGGTCGGGCGGCCTGCACGACTTTCCGGAGACGATCGCCTACGACCGGCGCGTCGCGCAGGAGCGGGTCACGACCCGCATCGTGTTGCAGGAGCACTACGGGGTCGACCCCACGTTCGTGCCGTACGACGGGCGGGCCCCGACCGAGCTTCTGGATACCGACGAGGACGCCGCGCTCCTGGTGGGCCCGAACGTGCCGTCCCTCCAGACCGAGCCGTTCACGATCGACATCGGGCAGGAGTGGTACGAGCTCGTCAACTACCCGATGGTGTGGGGACTCTTCGTCACGAAGCGCGACCGGGCCACCGACGAGATGATCGAGGCCCTGATCGCCTCCGCCCGGGCGGCCGAGGAGAACCGCGACGTGTGGGTCCAGGCCCAGGAGACCTCCGCGGCCCTCAACGCCTTCTACCGGGAGGACCTGCGGACCGGCCTCGACAAGCTCGCTATTGCGAGCCTCACCGAGTTCCGGAAGTTTCTCTTCTACTACGACGTCACGGAGGACGTCCCTGACCTCCCGCTCGTGTTTCTCGACGAGGACGAGGAGGAAGAAGAAGAACAATGACCCATTGACTCAATGACTCATTGATCGTTGAAGCCGCCATGGCCGAAGGCATCGAGGTCGTCGAGCGCAATAAGAAGGCCCGGTTCGAGTACGACATCGAGGAGACCCTGGAGGCGGGCATCGTCCTGGAGGGCTCCGAGGTGAAGTCGGTGCGTCAGGGCAAAGTGAGTCTCGATGGGGCGTACTGCAAGGTCGACCGCTACGGCGAGATGAAGATCCACGGCATGTACGTCAAGCCGTACGAGGAGGCCGGCCCGTTCGGCCATGAGCCCCGGCGGGACCGCACGCTCCTCCTCCACGACAACGAGATCCGGACGTGGGGCGACAAGGCCGAGAAAGAGCGCCGCACGATCGTGCCCCTCGAGCTCTACTTCCGCGACGGCTGGGCGAAGCTCAAGATCGGACTCGCCAAGGGGCGAAAGAAGCACGACAAGCGGCAGGCCATCAAGGAACGGGAGATGGAGCGCCGCATGGAGCAGACCAAGCGAGAGTACAATCTGTGAGTTGACGAGTCCGTGGCAGATGCGTTGATGAGGGAGCGGCGCGACCGAGGAACGGGCGGCAGCGTTCTGTCTGAAAGCGTACGCTCCGGACGACAGGAGGACGCGCCGAGCGCCGACCACAACCGACTGAGTTGAACACCTATTATGAACTTTCCCCCAGTTGACGAGCAGATGGAGGTCCTCCGCCGCGGGGTGGAGGAACTGGTGCCGGAAAAAGAGCTCGTCGAAAAGGTGAAGACGTCCCGGGAGACGGAGACGCCCCTCGTCGTCAAGCTCGGCTGCGACCCGAGTCGGCCGGACCTGCACCTCGGGCACACCGTCGTGCTCCGCAAGCTTCGCCAGTTTCAGGATCTTGGCCACCGGGCCGTCCTCATCGTCGGCGACTTTACCGGCATGATCGGGGACCCGTCGGGCCGCTCGAAGACCCGGCCCCAGCTTACCCTGGAGGAGACCCGGCGGCACGGCCAGACCTACTACGACCAGGCCACGCGCATCCTGGACCCGGAGAAAACCGAGATCCGGTACAACTCGGAGTGGCTCGACGAGATGTCGTTCAGCGACGTCATCGAGCTGGCGGCCCAGCAGACCGTGGCCCGGATGCTGGAGCGGGAAGACTTCAAGACCCGCTACGAGGCGGGGCAGCCGATCAGCATCCATGAGTTTCTGTATCCGCTCGCCCAGGCGCAGGACTCGGTGCACATCGAGGCCGACGTGGAGCTGGGCGGTACCGATCAGCGCTTCAACCTGTTGCTGGGGCGGCACGTGCAGGAGGCGCGGGGCCAGGACCCGCAGGTCTGCATGATGCTGCCGCTGCTGGAGGGCACGGACGGGACCGAGAAGATGTCGAAGTCCCTCGACAACGCCATCGGCATCACCGAGGCGCCGGAGGACATGTACGGGAAGGTGATGTCCGTCCCCGACGACCTGATTTACCGCTACGTCGAGCTCATCACCGACGTGCCCACCGACGACCTCCCGCAGGTGAAGCAGTTCGCCGAGGCGAACCCGCGGGACGCGAAGGCGCAACTGGCCGGCCGCGTCGTCGAGATGTACCACGGGGCGGACGCCGCGGCCGCCGCTCAAGAGCACTTCGAGCAGACGGTCGTCGAGGGGGGCACGCCCGACGACATCCCCGAGTTTACCCCGGACGCGGGACCCGGCGAAGAGGTGGGGCTGCTCAACCTCATGCGCCACGCCGGGCTCACGGACTCGAACAGCGAGGGGCGTCGGCTCATCGAGCAGGGGGCCGTCTCGATCGACGAGGAGACTGTGGAGGACACGGGGCTGTACGTCGACGTCTCCGAGCAAGCCCCGTTCGTCCTGAAGGTCGGCAAGCGGCGGTACGCCCGGGTCGTCTGGAACGGCCAGTCGCGTTAGTGGAAGGGCGGACGAAAAATACGTCCACACACCCACCCCGACGGCAGTCGGGACACGCACTTCCAGACCTCCACACCCGCACGGAGCGTGCACTCGGGCAGATCGTGTGCACGCGGAGTTTGCACTACTTCACCACGGAGACGCGCTCGGTCCGCGCGGCGGTCTCGCCCCGAATCCGGAGGAAGTAGACGCCGCTCGCGAGGCCCGAGACGTCGGCCGTGATCCGCTGGCGACGAAACGCCGGCACCTCTTTATCGAGGAGCACGGTCACGCGGCGGCCCAGGGCGTCGTAGAGCGCGGCCCGGACGGCCTGGGGCTGCTCGACCACGAAGCGGAGGGTGGTTCGCTCGCGGGTTGGATTGGGGGAGGGAGGGGTCGTCACCCGGAGCGCCGCGACCGGCGTCACGTCCCGGTCGGTGGCGACCAGCGGCGAGACAATCTCGGCGTCGTCGACGGCCCGGATCGCGAAGTAGTAGCTCGTGCTCTGGTTGACCGCGATGGTCGCGGACTGCCGCGTGCCCGCCGTCTTGGGGCGCGGCGGGTCGGCGACGCGGCGGGCCGACCGGAAGTCGGTGAGCGACGTGATCGGCGCGTCCGTCCGGTAGCGGAGGTCGTACCGCTGGGCCGTGCCCTCCGCGCCGTCGTCGCCGGTGGCGCTCCAGCGCAGCGTGACGGAGTCGGGCGTTACGGTCGCCACCTCGAAGGTGGGGACCGGGGCGGGGGGAATCGTGTCGCGCCCCAGGGGCCGGCCGCCGAGCGTCGGCGTGCCGGTGCCGAGCGGATCCAGCACGTCGGCGAGCGTCGTGGGCTGAGACGCGCCGGGCGGCGTATAGTCGCCCTTCTGAAAGCCCGGCGCGAGGCGCCCGTACCAGTCCGGCGCGTCGTTGTCGTCGGCGTCTCCGTCGCCGCCGCAGCCGGCACAGCCCCCCGACAGCACCCCCACAATCCGCTGATTCGTATTGAAGAGAGGGGCGCCCGACGAGCCGGCCTCCGTGGTCCCGACCTCCCAATCCCGAATCAGGAGGTGGGTGTCGCCCGACGGCGCAGTGCACGTGCGGGTGCTGGGGTAGTCGATGAGGGCGGTGGGATCCCGGTCGAAGCTGATGCGCTTGCCGTGGCCGGCGGGGTGGTGAATCGTAACGCTCGACTGGGGGGGGCGGCCCGCGCGGCTCCATCCGCTCAGGTAGAGATTGTAGCCGTCCGGAATGGCGTCGTCGACCTCAACGAGCGCCAGGTCCGGCTTCCCGGCGATGCTGTTCGTCGAGTGGAAACTGCCGTACCGGGCGCGGAGGAGGGCCCCCGTCGAGGTCTGACGCCAGTCCGTCACCGAGAGCGTATCCGAGGGAAACGTGCCGTTCTCGGGCGTGCCGGGCGTGCGGCAGGTCGACGTCTGAAAGTTCCAGTAGAAGACCATGCTCGCCGCCTGCTCCGGGGTCTGCACGCAGTGCTCGGCCGTCAGAAAGAGTGGGCGCCCGTCCTCAGTCGTGTTGTTGACCAGCGCCCCGCTGCAGACGAGGTGGAAGTCCTCGGTGCCGAACGTGTAGCCGCCCACCGACCGGACCTGCTTGCGCCACGGGTCGGCGTCCTCGCAGGCCACGTCGAGATTGCAGGCGCCCGACTTTCGGCGGAGGCCGTCTGCGGGCGACGAGGAGAGGGCGCGGTAGCCGTGGACCAGGGTCCCGACGACCAGGTCGACGGCGTCGCGCCTCCCCTGCGGCACCGTCAGCTCCAGCGTGATCGTCTCCGACCGGACGAGGGGGGTCCAGAGCTGGCCGCGCGTGGCGTCGGCGGCCGTGTAGGGGCCGCGGACTGGCCCATCGTTCGCGCCGTGGAGAAACAGCGCCGCCCCGTCCGGCAGCCGGAACTGGGGCAGCCCCACGCTCAGGGACTTCGCGTCGGGGGATCGGATGCGGAGGCGCCACACCCAGTCGCCGGACGGGAGCTGCTCCCAGACGCCGTGCTGGGCCGGGATGTACTGGGTCTCCAGATTCTTGCCGTACCGGTACGGCCCGAGGTCGTCCCGCCGCCGGGCGTCCTCGCGACGGAGGGCGTCGGCCCCGGAGAAGGATCGCGTCTGGAGCGGCACCGCCGCCGGGGCGCGGAGGCTCTGGTGCCGATGGGAGGGCAGCCGGGGCCGCTCCTGGGCCCGGCTCGGGGACGGGGCCCCGGTGCCCAGAAGCAGGCCCGTCAATAAAACGACGGAGGCGAGGCGAAACGCCATGGAGGGGGAGCGTCGGTACGGAGTTAGTTTGTGCTCGAACGCCGGCGCACGCCCTCGTCCATCTCGGCGACCGTTTCCGTGAGGCCCTCCTTGTAGTCGAGCATCCGCCGCCGCAGATCCGGATCTGCCGTGCCGAGAATTTGCAGGGCGAGGAGGGCGGCGTTGTCCGCGGCGTTGATGGCGACGGAGCCGACAGGCACACCGCCGGGCATCTGTACGATGGACAGCAGCGAGTCGATCCCGTTCATCGTGCTGGTTTTGACGGGCACGCCGATCACGGGGAGGGGCGTACTGGCAGCAATCATGCCGGGCAGGTGGGCGGCCCCGCCGGCCCCGGCAATGATGACCTCGACCCCGCGCTCGTGGGCGGTCTCGGCGTAGTCTGCCATCACACCGGGCGTGCGGTGGGCGGAGAGAACGCGCATCTCGTAGGCGACGTCGAAGTCATCGAGGACGTCGGCGGCGTCCTCCATGACGGGAAGATCGGAGTCGCTGCCCATGGCAATCCCCACGGGCGGGGCGTCGGCGTCGGACATGCGAAGGGAACGGTTGGGCTGAGGAAGAGCGTCGAGGGAGAAGGTCACAGGTGGATCGCGTCGGCGGCCCGCTCGGCCCGGGCCCGCGTGTCCTGCGGGTCGGCGCCGAGGGCCGTCACGTGGCCCATCTTGCGGCCGGGGCGCACGTCGGGTTTGCCGTAGATGTGGGGGGTGGCGCCCTCGACGGCCAGGGCGTCGGGGAGCGTATCGGCCCGGGCCGGGGTGCCCTCGCGCGTCCCGAGCACGTTTACCATCACGGCGTGCGGGGCGCGCAGGGCCGTGCTGCCGAGGGGCCAGTCCAGCACGGCCCGTACGTGGTTCTCGAACTGCGAGGTGTGGCAGCCCTCGATCGAGTAGTGCCCGGTGTTGTGGGGGCGCGGGGCCAGCTCGTTGACGAGCACCCGCCCGTCGGGCATCTCGAAGAGCTCGACCGCCACGAGGCCCACCCCGTCCACGGCGTCGACGGCGCGCTCGGCGATGGCGTGGGCCTTTTCGGCCACGGCGTCGTCGACGTCGGCGGGCACCGCCACGGCGTGGCACCGGTGGTCGCGTTGCTCGGTGTGGGCGACCGGGTAGACCGCCTGCTCGCCGCCGGGGCGACGGGCCACCTGCACGGCGAGCTCGCGGGTGAACTCGGCGAAGGTCTCGACCATGAGGCCGTCCTCGGCCGCCAGGTCGGGCCACGCCCCCCGAAGCTCCTCGTCGGAGTGGACCGTCGCGTTGCCGTAGCCGTCGTAGGCGCCCCGGTACTGCTTGAGCACAACGGGATAGCCGAATGAGCGTGCCGCCTCGACCGCCGCGTCGACGGTCTCGCAGCGCTCGAAGTCGGGCACCGGGCACCCGGCCTCGGCCAGGTGCTGCTTCTGCACGCCCTTGTCTTTGATGAGGGCCAGCGTGTCGGGGGTAGGTCGCACGGCTGTGCTCTCGGCCAGGGCGTCGGCGGCCTCGGCGGCGGGGGCCCATTCGCTCTCGACCGTGATCACGTCACAGTCGGCCCCGAAGTCGCGGAGCACGGCCGGGTCCGTCCAGTCGCCGGCCCGCGCGCCGGCGTAGGCCTGCATCGGCCCGGCGTCCTTGGGGGAAAGCAGGCGGATGTTCACGCTCATGCGCACGGCCTCGGCCGCCATCATCTTGCCGAGCTGGCCGCCGCCGAGGACGCCAACCGTAGGAAACGAAGCCACAGAAGGAGGAGGCAGTTCAAAAAGCGTGGATGTAGATTCAGTCTGCGCCCTCGACGTCCTCGCCCTTAAGCAGACGCTCGAGCTCCTCCTCGCTCTCGACGAGCACCTCGCGGGCCTTCGTGCCGTTGTGTGGGCCGACGATGCCGGCCTCCTCGAGCTGGTCGACGATGCGGGCGGCCCGCGTGTAGCCGACGGCGAGCTTGCGCTGGAGGAGGGAAACGGAGCCCTGCTGGCGGCGCACGGTGACCCGGGCGGCCTCCTCGAAGTTCTCGTCGGTGTCCTCGACCCCGAGGGTTTCGGTGGGGCCGTGGCCCGCATCCATGAGGGAGGGGAGGGTGTAGGGCGTCACGCCGGGCTGCTCGGAGACGAAGTCCACGACCCGTTCCACCTCCTCGACTTTCACGAACGGACCCTGCAGGCGCCGCAGGTCGCTGCCGCTCAGAAACAGCATATCGCCGTTGCCGACGAGGCCCTCGGCCCCGCCCTGATCGAGGATGGTGCGGGAGTCGGCCATCGAGGCGACCTCGTAGGCGATACGCGAGGGAAAGTTGGCCTTGATGACGCCGGTGATGACGTCGACCGACGGCCGCTGCGTGGCGAGGACGAGATGGATGCCCACGGCCCGCGCCATTTGGGCGAGGCGCGAAATGGGGCCTTCGATGTCGTCGCCGACCGACATCATCAGGTCGGCCAGTTCGTCGACCACCACCACGACGTAGGGCATGTGCCGGTGGCCGTCTTCCGGCGAGAGCGCGCCGGCCTTGAACTTCTCGTTGTAGCCCTCGATGCCCCGCACGTTGGCCTCGGACAGGAGGTCGTAGCGCTCCTCCATCTCCTTCTCGACGCTCTTGAGCACGCCGGAGGCCTCCTCGATGTCGGTGATGACCGTCTGGTCGACGTCCTCCGGCTGGGCCACAAACTGGGTCTGCAGGGCCGTGTACTGCTGCAGTTCGATCTTCTTCGGGTCGATGATCACGAACCGAAGGTTCATCGGGTGGCAGGCGTAGATGAGACCCGTGAGCAGGGAGTTGAGGCCCACCGACTTGCCGGAGCCGGTGGCCCCGGCGATGAGGAGGTGCGGCATCGTCGTGAGGTCGGCGAGGAAGACCTCCCCCTCGATGGTTTTGCCCATCGGAATGGGCAGGGTCATGTCCGTATCCCGAAACTTGGCGGTCCCCAGTACCTCCCGCAGGCGGACGAGCTCGCGGCTGCTGTTGGGAATCTCGACGCCGACGGCCGACTTCCCGGGAATCGGCGCCATCATCCGGACGCTCGGGGCGGCCATCGCCATCGCCAGGTCGTCCTCCAGCGACTTGATGCGGCTCACCTTGATGCCCGGTGCCGGCGTCAGCTCGTAGCGGGTCACCGTCGGGCCCACCACCGCGCTGATGTCCTGAATCTCGATGTTGTAGGTGTCGAGCTTGTCGAGCAGGATGCGCTTGTTCTTCTCCAGCTCGTCGCGGTTGACCGACGGGTCCCTGTCGGTCGGCTCCTCAAGCAGGTCGAGCGGTGGGGACTCGTACTCGACCGTCTCCGGCGTGTCGGCGGGCCGCTCGATCTCCTCGGCCTTCTCCTCCTCGACCCGCTCCTTCACGGTGAGCTCCACGTCGTCCTCCGGGGCGGACCCGTCGTCAGCGGCCGGCGAGGACTCGTCCTGCCCCGTCGGGGAGGACCGGTCCGGTTCGGCGGCCGGCGCATCTGCCGGGTCGGGCCGCTGCTCGGGAGGGGCCTGTGACTCCGAAGCGGGGGGCGCGTCGGCGGGGGCGTCCCGGGCACTCTCCGTCGGGTCGGAGGCCGCGTCCGGGGCCGAAGAGGAGGAAGACGGGTCGACCTCCTCGGTGGTCTGGTCCAGTGCCTCGCCGAACTCCTGCTCCAGGGCCCCGAGGCTCATCTCGTCGCCGGACGCGTCCTCCTCGTCGGCGTCCGAGGCGTCCTGCAAGCGGGTGCGGAAGAGGTCGTTCCGGCGGAGCGGCCGCCCGTCGCCGGTGCTCTCCGGAACCTCAATCGTGATGGCGGGGGGGGCCGGCGACCGGGGGGAGTCCTGCGCGGTCCCGGTCGGGGCGGACGCGTCCGGGTCGGAGGAGACCGCGGCGCGGTCCCGGTCGGTCCCCTCGTCGTCCTCGTCGGGGTCGCCGCCTTCGGTCGCCGAGGCGGCGGAAGGCCGGCCGGCCGCGTCGTCTGTGGAGGCCTCCTCGCGGGACCGGGCCTCGACCTGTGACTGCGCCTTCGCCCGGGCCCGGCGCTCGCGCCAGGCGGCGGCCCCGGACTGGAGCTTCGCTTCGATCCGGCGGAGGGCCTCCACGACGCGGTCGACCGTGCGCTGAATGTCGTGGTCGACCACGAGCAGCAGCATCACGGCCACCGCGAGCAGCAGCAGGATGAACGAGCCGGCCGGGCCGAACACCTCCTGCATCCAGCCGGCCATGCCCATTCCGACGGCGCCGGCCCAGCGGACCAGGTCCGTGCGGGCGGCATGGGCGGTCCACCCCACCAGGCACGCGACAACGAACGCGGAGAGGACCGTGAGTCCGGTCGGGTACAGCAGCGGGCGGAGCGCCCAGTGCCGAAAGATCGCGTAGCCCCACACCATCATCGCCCCGCTGAAGAGAAGGACGCTGTACCCGAGGAAGCCTGGCACGAGACTTCGGGCCAGCTCGGCGCCGAGCAGGCCGAGCGCGTTCTGGACCGGGGGATACTCGCTCGGGTTCAGGAGGGCGTCCACGAGGGGGGCGGCCTGGGCCACGGCGTCGTCCGCCGGCTGGTACGTGAGGAAGGCCAGCGACAGCAGCAGGCCCAGCGCCATGAGCACCAGCCCCAGCACCTCCATCTTCCGCCGCGTCGGAAGGACGGGGGCGGGGCGGTCGGACGTGTCGGAGCCGGAGGAAGCCATGTGGGAAGGCGGCACGTGAGCGGCCACTGCGGACCGGCAGAGACCACGAAAACAACGGGGGGTGCGCCCAGCGTCTCCGGGGCACAGGCACAAAGTGGTTCGGATACGGCAAAGATGCAACGGACCAGGTCCGTGCGGGCGAGGCGCCTAGTGCAGCTTCAATCGGTCTGCTTGGGAATGGGCTCCACTCTTCTGCAATCGT
>JBDGQP010000119.1:0-24892 GCA_042218975.1 Salinibacter sp. | reverse complement strand
TCGTCGGGCGCGAAGAAGCCGCGGCAGTCGACGTCGCCGTCCCGGAGGTCCCCGTCCCGGAAGACGAGTGCCAACAAGGACCTCGCCAAGGAGCAGAAGCGGGCCGCGGAGCAGATGCGGAAGCTGGAGAAGGCCCTCCAGGAGGCCCGGCAGGAAATGAACGACGTGAAGTCGGCCCCGCGCAAGCAGCTCCGGAAGATGACCCGGCAGCTCCAGCGGCAGAACCTCCCGCAGAAAATGCGGCGGAACAGCCAGCAGCTCCGGGAGAATCAACTGCAGAATGCCCAGAAGGGGCAGCGGCGCATGCAGCAGTCCCTGAAGCAGATGCAGAAGCGGCTCTCTCGGATGAAGAGCCAGATGCAGGGCCGCCAGCGAAAGATGAACATCGCCGGCCTCCGCGCGGCGCTCGGGAACACGCTGCGTCTATCGAAGCGCCAGGAGTCGCTCCGGCGCAAGGTTCGGGCCCTGGCGTCCGAGGGACCTGCCCTGCGCCCCTACGCCCGGGATCAGAAGACGCTGTCGGACGGCCTGCGCACCGTCGCCGATTCTCTCCAGACGATCGCGAAGCGGGTGCCGCAGATGTCGCGCCGCGTGCAGAAGATCACCGGCAACGCCCTTCGGGCAATGGAGACGGCCACCACGGCCCTCGGCAAGCGCAACGCCGGAAGGGCGACCGGCCACCAGAAGACCTCGATGAGGCACCTCAACGAACTGGCGCTGCTCCTCTCGAACCTGCTGGAGCAGCTTCAGAAACAGCAGAAGGGATCCGGCAGCGGCATGTCGATGCAGCAGATGGTCCAGAAGCTGCAGCAGATGTCGGGCCGGCAGCAGAAGCTCAACCAGCAGATTCAGCAGAACCTGAACCAGAAGCAGGGCCAGCGCCTCTCGCCCAACCAGGCGCAGCGGCGGAAGGAGCTCGCGAAGCAGCAGCGGCGGATCAAGCAGCAGCTTCAGGACCTGGGCGTCGGCAGCAAGGCCCGCAAGCAGCTGATGGGCGACCTCGAAAAGATTGCCAAGCAGATGGAAAAGTCGGCCCGGGAGCTGCGAAGCGGGGAGCGGCCGTCCCGCGACCTCCTCGATCGTCAGCGGCAGATCATGACCCGTCTCCTCAACGCCCAGCAGTCTCTCCGCACGCAGGGCAAGCAGAAGCAACGTCGGGGCCGGCAGTCCGACGGAGACTACGAGCAGCGTCCCCCCGGCGAGCGGCCCGTCTCGGAGGAGGCCGATCAGCTCCGCCGCGACCTCATCCGTGCGCTCGAGATGGGGTACAGTTCCGACTACGAGGAGCTCATTCGGCGGTATTTCGAGCTCCTCCAGGATCGCACGTCCAGCCCGGCCTCCTCCTCGTCTCCGTAGGTCGCCCCCCTCGGGGATTCCGACGGGGCAGCACCGGTTCGACGGCGGCGATTTTCCAGGGTCTTGACGCCAGCGCACCCCTCAAACCGCCGGCACCGTTGATTCCGGCCTTGGCCGGCGGTATACTGCATTACAACCTTGTCGTATTATTTTTGTCCGCTTTGGTTGCGCGCCGCGGCCCTGTGTTTCCGTCCGTAGGTTCCGATCGTGTGGTGCCGTGGCCGCTCTCGGTCTCTACCAATCTCTTCTTTGCACATGGCTCAATCTAGACGCGTACTCTTCGTCGCCGGCGAAGTGACCCCGTTCGCCGAGACCTCCTCGATCGCCTCCCTCGCCCGCATGCTTCCGGAGCAGCTACAGGATGCAGGGGACTTCGAGGCGCGAGTCATGATGCCCTGCTACGGCACGATCGACGAGCGCAAGCACAACCTCCACGAGGTCATTCGCCTCTCAGGCACCGACGTGCCGATGGGCACCGAGACGGAGACGCTCACCGTGAAGGTGGCCTCCGTGCCGGACGTGCGTCTGCAGGTGTACTTCATGGACCACGAGACGTACTTCGGGAAGGAGCAGCTCGCCGCCGACGGGGGGGACGTCGCCTCCTTTGAAGACGTGTGCCGCCGGGCTCTCTTCTTCAACCGCGCGGCCCTCGAGACCATCCGGAAGCTGCGCTGGGGGCCATCCGTCATCCACTCGTTTGGATGGATGAGCGGCTTCGTCCCGCTGTTGCTCGCCTCCGAGTACGCCACCGACGACCGGCTCAACGGTGCGAAGGCGGTCTTCACGCCCGACGATCAGGATCCCGGGACGGACATCTCGACCGATCTCGCCGGTGCTCTGGGCCTCTCC
Organism: Salinibacter sp.; assembly: GCA_042218975.1. GTDB lineage: Bacteria > Bacteroidota > Rhodothermia > Rhodothermales > Salinibacteraceae > Salinibacter. Next base: position 22,687 of record JBDGQP010000119.1, on the reverse strand, counting down.
CTGGACGGGCAGGCCGACTCGACGATCTCCGAGACGGGCCTTCACTACGCCGACGCGTCCATCCACCCACCGGGGACGTCCGTCGCCGACGGGACCGTTCAGTTCGACGCCGACACCGCCGCGCACGGGCGCCAGTTGTCCGCCCTGTATGATCAAATGCTCGATGAAGTCCCGGCCTAGCCGCGCTGCGACGAGAAACACCCCGTTCGATGGAGAATTCACCGAACGGTTTTTGGCGTCGGGGTTGCCGTGCTAGCTGTGCAGTCGACCACCCGACCTCCCCGAGGGCATGTCCCCGACGGGCCGGAATTGAACGGCCTGTCCGCACGAGAACGAACGCCCCCTACTGCTCGCGTGCTGTGCTCGTGCCGGATCCCCACGTCCCGTCCACGGGACCTGCACAGGGACGTGGACATGCCGGACTGCCTCGGGCCGAGAGCCTCCCCGTCGCGTCGATTCTTCCGAACTACAGGGCCGCCCGTCGTATGATGTCATCCGCCCGTCTTGCGGCCGCCCTCCTCAGTGGCGCCGTCCTTCTCTCCATCGCGTCCTGCTCCGATCCTGCGAGCGTGGGGGCGGGGCTCGGGCCGGACTCGCTCTCGGGGGGCGACCCGGAAATTCGAAACATCGTGGCGTCGAGCCTCGACACGGCCCGGGTTCCTCCCCTCACCGGCTTCGCCGGATCTCTGCTCGGCCAGGACCGCACCTGGCGCGTCCTCACGGGGAGGGTCGACGACCCGCTCGCCGGCTCAGTCGAAGCGGAAGGGTATATCGACTTTTTCGGAAGCGAGGATCGGCCCTCGACGTTTCAGGACCTCCCGGCCAGTGCGTTTGATGTCAAACTGCGCCTCCGCCGCTCCTACCTCCACGGGGACACGACCTCATCCCTTTCCGTTCAGCTCTACGACCTCGCGGAGAACGCAGAGATGGGGGGCGCGCCCGCCGACACGTCGTTCGCCGCGGAGGCCACCCCCGTCCGTTCCGAGGCGTACTCGGTGGCCCCCACCGACACGCTCGTGTCCCTCTCCCTTCCCGACGCATGGGTCGAGGAGCACATCACGACCCTGAAGGACAGCGCCCGCTTCGACGACGGGTCCTTCGACGGCTTCCGGCTCACCACGACGAGCGGCAACGCCGTGGTCGGCTACGAACACGGCTCCGCCACCCTCCGGATGGCGAGTGAGTCCGACACGGTGGACTTCCAGGTGCAGAAGACCTTCACTCACGTCGAGCGGGGCCAGCCCCCCACCCTCGGCGAGGATCGTCTGGTGCTGCAGGACGGCGTCGGGGTGGGGCTTTCCATGGCCTGGACGGACGGCCGGATCGACTCCCTGGCGGACGCGAACGTCCTCCTCAACCGGACCCAGATCAGCGTCCCCGTGGACACCACTCTCCTCACGCCGCCGGAGGGGAGTGATTTCGTTCGCCCCCTTCCCTCCGGCTACCGCCTTCTCGCGACACGGGTGGAGGGCGCCCCCTCGTGCACCGCGCTCCGGCTCTTCCAGATCCCCGCTCGTGAGGGCCAGTGCATCTTTCCCACCGTGCCGGCGTGGGTGCCCGTGGCCGCCCGTCCCGTGGCCGACCGGGCGTTTGCCGTCTTCGATCGCTGGTTCACCGCCGGCGCGCCGTTTTCTCGCTTCCGGATGGAAATCACGGCCCGGGCGTCCTCGAACCCGACCGGCCGGGCGACCGCCCTGCGCGGCATTCCGAGCACCACGCCGGTCGTGATCCGGACCGACGCCCCCACCGAAGAGGCGCTTCCGCGGGCGATCCTCACCGTCACGCCACTGTAGGCCGTAGGCGGTAGCCCGCAGGAACGGGCCGGCCGCTGTCCGTATCGATTCTCACCAACCGCTGAACGGGGTTATGGCTTTTCTGTCCTCGCGTGCTGGCACGTGTTCGTGGATGCTTGTCGCCCTGGCGCTTCTCCTCGGGAGCGGGCCGGCCCGCGCCCAGTCGAACGGGGACGGGTCCGTCTACTCCCGCTTCGGACTGGGCACGCTGCAGGATTTTTCTTCCTCCCGGAGTGCCGCCCTGGGCCGAGGCGGCTTCGCGCTGCGCTCCCTCAACTATACCCCGAGTGCCAACCCCGCCCTCTGGAGCGATCAGGTCTTCACCCGCCTCTCCGGGGGGGCCTACTACCAAAACATCCAGTCGACGAGCGGGGAGGGGGCCTCGAGTGACCTGGTCGCCGGCAGCCTCGAGGGCCTTCACTTCAGCTTTCCCCTCTACACCCGGACGCTGGGCGTGGCGCTGTCGTTTCAGCCCTACACGCAGTACAACTACCGCACGCGTCGGTCCGGCTCGCTGCCGGTGCAGGTGACGCCCGAACAGGTTGCCAACGCCTCCTACCAGGTGAACTTCCGGGGCGGCGGCGGGCTCCACCGGTTTCGCGGCGGGCTCGGCTACCGGGTGACGGAGGCGCTGCGAGTGGGGGCCAGCCTCGACGTGCTCTTCGGCATTATCGAAAATCAGCGCAACACGGACTTCGGGCAGGCTCCGCTCCGCAACATTCGGCTCAAGGATGCGACCCGCCTCACCGGCGTGGGCGGGACCGTTGGGGCCCACCTCGCCCTCGCCGACGTGCTGTCGAGCGGCGACAACCTCTCGGTCGGCGGCGCCGTGACCCTTCCTACCACGCTCACCGGCGACCGGGTCCTTACGCTCACTGAAAGCCAGTCGGTTGCGCCCGACACCGTCTCGGTCGGAGGACAGTCCTCCGTGGACGGAAGCGTCTCGCTTCCCTGGCGGGGCCGCCTCGGGGTTGCCTACCAGCCCAACTCGCGGTGGACCTTCACGGCCGACGGCGTCTTCGAACCCTGGAGTTCGTTCTCGAGCACGTTCTCGAAGCGGGGCCCCCTCAGCCGCTTCCCCGTCGGCGGCGAACAGACCCTCACCGACCGGTGGCGGGTCTCGCTCGGCGCGGAGGTGCTGCCGGCGGGATCCGAGCAGCTTACCGGGTACCTCGCGAACGTGGCCTACCGGCTCGGCGCCTACACCGAGCAGCTGTACATACAGCCCGATGGCCGCACGAACGTGCAGATGTACGCGGTCACCGGGGGCTTTAGCTTCCCGACTTCCGTTCCTGGCACGCGGATTGACCTTAACCTAGAGGCAGGGACACGGGGATCAACCGACGGGACGCTCGTTCGGGATAATTTCTTCCGCGTGGCCCTTCACGTTAATTTCGGCGAACGGTGGTTTCAGGAGCGGCGGCTGCGATAACGGTCTCGTTTGAATCCATTTCGCCTCCCATTGCGTAGGGATCGGATGTGGATTTCAATCGAGTACCACGACGCCTTCACACTCCGCGAGTGTCTACCCGACCGCACTGGACCGTTCACTCTACTAGACAGATAGGCACCTTCATTATGTCCCCTGCCGATCGTTTCCTCCTCTCGCCTGCCTTCCTCTTCGGCCTACTGCTTGGGGCGCTTGCCGTAGGCGGCGGTGCCGTTCAGCCGGTTCTTGCCCAGAACTCGGTCAGCCAGCAGGACAAGGCGATGCACTACAGCCTCTATTACGAGAGCTTCAAGAACGACGAGTTCGCCGCGGCGAAGAAGGACCTGAACTGGATCATCGAGAACGCCCCCGGCTTCCCCAACGGAGACGATCGGAACTTCCGGCGCAAGTACGAGCTCTACGTCGGGCTCGCAGAAAAGGCCTCCGGCAGCGCCCAGCAACAGGCGTACCTCGACACGGCGGTGACCCTCCTGGAGACGGCACCGAAGAAGATGGATTCCCTCGGCCTCAACTACGAAAAGTTCGAGTGGGAAATTCGCCGGGGCCGCTTCCTGCAGGAGCATCAGCAGATGGCGTCGAACCTGAAGTCGGACGTCCTCAAGACGCCGAAGGCTCACTACGCGAAGGCCTTCAAGATGGCCCCGAAGCAGGTGAATCCGTACTACATACAACAGGCGCTTCAGGGATATCTCGAGAACAACCAGCAGAAAAAGGCCCTCCAGTTCCTTGAGCAGGTGCAGGCCAAGCGCGGGGACGACGAGGAGGTGAGCAAAATCATCGCGTCGACCCGGCAAAGCATCTTCGGCAGGAACCCGCAGGCGAAGGTCAACTACCTTGAGAAGCAGTACAAGGCTCATCCCGACAGCGCGAAGATCATGCAATCCCTCTTCAACGCCTACGTGCGACAGGGCAACATTGCGAAGGCCTCGAAGCTGGCCCCGAAGCTCATGGAGACGAACCCGCCGGCCGAAACCGTCCGCGAGGTCGCGAACATGCGTCTCGAGAACGGGCGGCCGAAGGCGGCCCTCAAGGCGTACCAGAAGGCCCAGAAGCAGGGCGCTGAGCTGACGGCCGACGACTACTTCAACCGGGGCAAGGCCTACCAGCAGATGGACAGCTTTGCGAAGGCCCGGCAGGAGTACCGGAAGGCGCTGGAGATGAACCCGAAGTTCGCAGAGGCCTACGTGGCGATCGGCGACCTCTACGCCCGGGCCGTGAGCCAGTGCAGCGGCAGTGAGCTGTCCCGCAAGGACAAGGCCGTCTACTGGGCGGCCGTCGACAAGTACCGAAAGGCCATGGAAGTAGACTCCTCGATCGCCTCGGTCGTCGAGAGCAAAATTCGGAGCTACCGGAAGGTCTTTCCCTCGAAGGAGGACATCTTCTACCGGGAGGACTGGGAACAGGGCGAGACCTTTACCATCGACTACGGTTGCTACTCCTGGATCAACGAGACGACCTCGGTCCGGTCGGCGTCGTAGGGTTCCGTTCCGTCCTGAACAGACCCGGCCGGTGAGTCCTCTGGGCTCACCGGCTTTTCTTGTGGCCCCGACCACGAGTCCCGTATGCTCCGGCCAGGACTGGACGTCCGAACGCACGGATGAACGGATTTCCCCCGTCTCTCCGCACGTCCTCACCTCCCCCCACGGGAGGCTGCGGGCCGACTGACAACGGGTGTCCCGCCACAGGATTTGGCCTGAGCGAGGCCCTTCGACGGGGATTCGTCGGGCCAAGCGGCCCCGCCTTGTACTTTTCCTCGGTGCCCACCTACATTATAGCCGCTTTCGGGTGTCGTTGGACGACGCCCGCCACCCTGGTTTCGCCCGCTCGTCCGCATCGGTCCGCATCGTCTCTGAATCCATGGCCTCCATTCAACGTGTCACCGCTCGTCAAATACTGGACAGTCGCGGCCACCCGACTGTGGAGGTGGACGTGACCACCGAGGACGGGGTGCTTGGGCGGGCGGCCGTGCCCAGCGGGGCCTCGACCGGCGAGTACGAGGCCGTCGAGCTCCGGGACGGCGACGCGGATCGATATCGGGGCAAGGGGGTGACCGAGGCCGTCGCGAACGTCAACACCACCATCGCCCCGGAGCTCAAGGGCCTGAACGTCCTGGAGCAGGTCCTCATCGACCGCACGCTCCTGTTCCTGGACGGGACCGACGACAAGTCCCATCTCGGGGCCAACGCCCTTCTCGGGGTGTCGCTCGCCACCGCGAAGGCCGCCGCCGCCACCCTCGGCCTTCCCCTCTTCCGGTACGTGGGCACCGCCCGGGCGTCGACCCTGCCCGTTCCCCTGATGAACATCCTCAACGGGGGCGAGCACGCCGATAATAACGTCGACATGCAGGAGTTTATGGTTGCGCCGGTCGGCCCCGACTCGTTCTCGGAGGCCCTCCGCGTGGGCGTCGAGGTGTTCCACACCCTCAGCACCGTGCTCGCCGACCGCGGCTACAGTACGACCGTAGGGGATGAGGGCGGCTTCGCCCCGGATCTCCGTTCCAACGAGGAGGCCATCGAGCTCGTTGTGGAGGCCATCGAGGCCGCCGGGTTCACGGCCGGCACCGACGTCTTCGTGGCCCTCGACCCGGCGACGGCGGAGATGTACGAGGACGAGCAGTACGTCTTCTGGAAGAGCGCCCCCGACACCCCCCGGTCCTCCGAGGAAATGGTGGCCTACTGGGCGGACTGGGCCGACCAGTACCCCATCCTCTCGATTGAGGACGCGATGGACGAGGACGACTGGGCCGGCTGGCGCACGCTGACCGACACCATCGGCGCGGACGTCCAACTCGTCGGCGACGACCTCTTCGTGACCAGTACCGAGCGCCTCGGTCGGGGCATCGACGAAGGCTGCGCCAACTCCATCCTGGTGAAGCCAAACCAGATCGGGACCCTCACCGAGACGCTTGACGCCGTGGAGAGGGCCCACAAGAACGGCTTCACGGCGATCCTCAGCCACCGCTCCGGCGAAACCGAGGACACGACCATCGCCGACCTCGCCGTGGCCCTCAGTACGGGGCAAATCAAAACGGGCTCGGCCAGCCGCAGCGACCGCGTGGCCAAGTACAACCAGCTGCTGCGGATCGAGGAGCAGCTGGGCGCGGCCGCCGAGTTTCCGGGCCTCGACGCCTTTCCCCTGACGAGCTGACCTGTCTCCCATGTCCCTCCTGCCCTCTTCGTCGGCGAGTCGCCTGCGCTGGTGGATTGCCGGTGCGGCGGCCTGCGCGGTCCTCGTCTGGATCGGCTTCTTCGACAGCCACAGCCTGCTCCGGCGCTACCGGTGGCATCAGGAACACGACCGGCTGACCCAGGAAAACGAGCGGCTCCGACAGGACATTCGCCGGCTCCGCAAGAAGCTGGACCGTCCCCTGTCCGATTCGCTGGTCAAGCACATCGCCCGGGAGGAGTACGGCATGAAACGCCCCAACGAGACGGTCTACCGCTTGAAGCAGGACGACTAACGTCTCTGCCCGGGCGTCCCCTTTTCCCATCTGCTCGTCTCATTCTTCGCTCCCTGGCATGAGTTCGTACGCTATCGGCATCGATCTCGGGGGCACGAACCTGAAGGCCGCCCTCGTCCACAAGACGGACGGCATCGTCGAGCTTACCAAGCGACCCACGGAGGCCGACCAGGGCCCCGAGCACGTGGTCGACCGCATCGCGGATCTTGCCGGCCACATTATCGACGGCACCCCCGGCCCCGTCACGGGCATCGGGATCGGCTCGCCCGGCCCCATCAACTGGGAGCGCACCACGGTGACCCGTCCCCCAAACCTGCCCGGCTGGGAGTCCGTCGACCTGAGCGCGGAGCTTCAGGCGCGGCTCGGCCGGGAGATGCGGGTCGTTGTCGAGAACGACGCGAACGTCGCGGCCCTCGGGTCCGCCTTCTACGGGGCCGGGGAGGCGCACGACTCCTTCATCATGATTACGCTGGGCACAGGGGTGGGCGGGGCCGTCATCTACCGCAACAAGATCTTTCGGGGAAGCACCGGCGGCGCGGCCGAGATCGGGCATATGACGATCGACTACGAAGGCCCCTACGCGAATTCCGGGGTGGCCGGAGCGATCGAGGGCTACATCGGGCAGTCCTTCCTGTCCGCCCACGCCCGCGACCGGCTCGTCAACTACCCCGAAAGCCGCATCCACGACCTCGTCGACGGGGACCTCGACCGGCTCACCCCGCGCGTCCTCCACGACGCCGCCAGGGAGGGCGACGAGGCCGCCCAGGACATCCTCGCATGGGCCGGACACAAGCTGGGCTGCGTGCTCGGGTCCGCGGTGAACCTGCTCGACATCCGGACCGTCGTGGTGGGTGGGGGCGTGTCGGCCGCGGGTGACTTCATTTTGGACCCGGCCCGCGAGGCCCTTCCCGACTACGTCATGCCCGGCCTGCGCTCGGACCTGACGATCCTCCGGGAGGTCCTGGGGAACGAGGTGAGCATGCTCGGCGCCGCCCGGCTGGCCATCGAGGGCCGGGAGGCTCAGGTGTAGACGGAGAGGAGTCGGTCGACTGGGCGGTCGCCCCGCCCGAACCGTCTGTTCGATGAGAAGTACGGGGCCCATGAAGACCGTGGTCCTTCGTTGCTCCTGATTGGTGCCTCAATGTCTCTGCGCGGGCTACTTCTCATCCTGGGGGGGGTGCTCCTGTCCCCCGTCTTCGGAGGCGAGGGGGCCCACGCCCAGGAACGGCCCGACGCGCGCCCCGACACCAGCGCATCCCCCACCCCGCCCGACAGCCTGAATCGCTCCGCCCCTCGGAGGGCCCGCCAGACCTCCCGTCCGCCCGGCACGACGGGGCCGGGCGGCGGCCCCGGCGGCGCCCCCGAGGCCGTCACCTTCTCCGCTCAGGACTCGATGGTAATTCGCACCGCGCCGGAGGGCCGGGATCAGGGCATGTTGTACGGCAACGCGAGCATGTCCTACCAGGGCGCGTCCCTGCAGGCCCAGACCATCGAGATGAACTTCCAGACCGGCACCCTGCGTGCGACCGGCGCGCCGTCGGACACGGCACAGGGAAGCCGGCCCCGCTTCCAGATGGGGAGCGGCGGCTCGGCGAGCGGGGGCCCGGGGAGCAGTGGGCCTCGTCCCCCGGGCAGCGGGGGAACCGGTGGAGGCCAGTCCTTCACCGGAAAGGTCCTCTCTTATAATCTCAACACGAAGCGGGGCCGGGTGGTGGCGGCCCGAACCCAGCAGCGGGACGGGTACGTGCAGGGGGAAGCCGTGAAGGTGTTCGAGGACAGTACCCTCTTCGTGAACGAGGGCACCTACACGACGTGTAAGGTTCCGACCGGGGTGAGCCCGTCCTACTCGCTCCGTTCCAACAGGATGAAGCTGTCGGACCGATGGGTCTACACCGGACCCATCCAACTCTATCTCTTCAACGTCCCGACGCCCCTCTGGCTGCCGTTCGGGCTCCTGCCCAACATTCAGGGTCGGCGGAGCGGCCCGCTCGCGCCGGAGTACGGCGAGGACCGTCGCGGCTTCTACCTCAGAGACTGGGGATGGTATTTCGCGCTCAACCAATACACGGACCTCACGATTCGGGCCGGCATCTGGTCGCAGGGAAGCTTCGAGATTCGGCCCCGGTTCCGGTACGAAAAGCGCTACAATTACAGCGGAGACCTTCAGGTTACGTACCGGCGGGAGCGGCGCGGCGAGGAGATCGACCCGGACTTCGTGAACCGCCACGAGGGCCAGATCCAGTGGAACCACAGCCAGGACCTCTCCCCGACCGCGTCGATCAACGGCGACGTGAATCTTGTGACGTCGAGCAACTTCGCCCGCCGAAACAGCCGGAGCTACAACGACGCGGTAAGCCAGGAGGCGCGCTCGTCGATTAGCTACCGAAAGCGGTGGCCAAACGGCGGGCGAAGCCTCAACATCAGTGCCAACCAGTCTCAGCAGTTTCAGAGCGGGGCCGTGAGCATGACGCTGCCCAATCTGGGCTTCTCTCAGAACTCGTTCAAGCCGTTTCAGCAGGGACAGCGCGTCGGGCAGGAGCGGTGGTACGAAAAGATCACGACCTCCTACGACCTCGACGTTCGGAACTCCTACACCTTCCGGCCCCGGGACCCACAAGAGCTCCGCCGCAACGGCACGCCGGCCGACTCGGCACTCGCCGACTCCATCCAGCAGGCCGACATCAGCTGGTACGAGGCCCTCTTCGACCGGCAGAAATACCAGTTGGCCACCGGCGAGGACGAGCTCTACGACTTCCAGGCCTCCCACCGGATTCCCCTGAACGTGTCGTTCCGGGTCGACCGGTACAACCTGAGCCTCTCCCCCAACGCCCGCTACACCTCCGACTGGTACCTCAGTACCGTCCGCCGAACGGCGCAACGAGACAGTACCGGTCGGGTCGGAGACATCATGGAGCGGACGGTCCCGGGATTCTACGCCCGGCACGACTTCAGCACGTCCTTCTCCGCGAGCTCGGAGATCTACGGAACCTTTCCCGTCGGGGTGGGCCCCTTCCAGGGCCTCCGCCACCGACTGTCTCCGTCTCTCTCGATGAACTACCAGCCCAACTTCAACGCCCCGCTCTGGGGGCGGACCCGCGTGCTCCGATTCCCTAACGGGACGCCCGTCGTTCGGGACTCGACCGGGACGCTTGTCCCTCAGGACTCGGCGACGGGGGAGCCCGTCCGATACGACATCCTGGAAGGGCAGAGCGTCCGCCGAAGCACGCAGCAGTGGAGCCTCAATTTCTCGCTCCGGAACGTCTTCGAGACCAAGCGGGTCACCACCGACAGTACCGGCCGGCAGAACTCCCAGCGCGTCCAGCTTCTCAACCTGGACGTCTCCGGCCTGTCCTACAACTTTGCGGCCGACTCGTTTAGGGTGGGGAGCAATATCGGGATCAACGCCCGGACCCGCATCGATCCCTTTAACATCTCACTCCGCTCCAGCTTCTCGCCCTATGCCCTCCGGCGCACCACGTTCGGGGGAGAGACCCGGTTCCGCCGAGAGGATCGGCTCATGGTGGCGGAGAGCCCCCTCACCCCCGTTCGCCTGACACAGTTTCGGTTCAGCCTAGGGGCCGACTTTTCGAGCGAGGGCGGCGGGCGCGGCGGGCCCGTCGGCCGGAACCGGCGCCGCGGTCGCGAGGCGCAGCGCCGCGGCCCGTCCGACGCTGGCCGCCAGGGGGGGAGGCGCCCGTCGAGACGGGGCTCTACGGAGAGGGGCTCGTCTTCTCGGCTCTCGGACATCCAGATTCCGTGGTCGCTGAACTTCAACTTCAACTACGGGCTCCGGAAGCCGCGCAAGGACGTGACAAACCGCAACGCGACGCTCAGCGTGAACTTTAATCTCAACGTGACCCAAATGTGGCGCGTCCAGGGCAACACCGGGTACGACTTCGTGGAGGGGGAGCTGTCGACCACCCGCATCTCCATCAACCGCAGCCTGGGATGCTGGGACATGTCCTTCAGCTGGGTGCCCTTCGGCCGTTTCAAGAGCTACTCGTTCAACCTCCAGGTCAGTAGCGGCCAGCTGTCCCAGCTTCTGCAGCTTCAGGTGCCGAGACAGGGCGGTCGGGGCCGTCTGGGCGGCTTCGGGGACCAGTTGCGGGGCACGGTTCGGGGCGCGGCGGGCGGCGGCCTGGGAGGCGCGGGGGGCACGGGCAGCTACCGACGCCGAAGCGGCGGCGGACGCTGCACCGCCGGACCGGTCCGACGGTAGCCGCAGTCCGTTCTCCGCGGAGCGGCCCTCCCCGCCCGTCGCGGCTCTCGCCCGGCCCCGTGGCCAGTCGCCCGTCCCCGCCAACCGCGACGTGGAGGCAGCCGCGGGCTCTCGGCCAGGGGCTTCACGCCTCGACCCCGAGGGCCTTCGTGACCCTGTCGGCCGCCTCCTTCAGAAGCACCGCCGACTCGACGGTCACGTCGCTCTCGTCGAGCAGCACCTTGCCCTCCTCGGCGTTGGTCCCCTGGAGACGCACAATGAGCGGCACCTCGATGTCCACGTTCTTCGCGGCCTGGATGACCCCCTTCGCCACGCGGTCGCACCGCACGATGCCCCCGAAGATGTTCACCAGGACGGCCTCCACGTTCGGATCCTTCAGAATGATGCGGAATCCGGCCTCTACCGTCTCGGCACTCGCCGAGCCGCCCACGTCGAGGAAGTTCGCGGGCTCGCCTCCGGCCAGCTTGATGATGTCCATCGTGGCCATCGCCAGGCCCGCGCCGTTCACCATGCAGCCGACGTTGCCGTCGAGCTTGATGTAGCTGAGCCCGTGCTCCCCGGCCTCGACCTCGGTGGGATCCTCCTCGTGGAGGTCCCGCATCTCCTCGAGGTCCGGGTGGCGGAAGAGGGCGTTGTCGTCGAGGTTGATCTTCGCGTCGACGGCGGCGATGTCGCCGGCCGCGGTCCGCACGAGCGGATTGATCTCCGCGAGGGTGCTGTCCGTCTCCTCAAAGGCCTCGTAGAGCCCCGTGATCGCGCTCACCGCCTGCTTGAAGGCGTCGCCCTCCAGGTCCATCGCGAAGGCGAGCTGGCGGGCGTGGAACGGCCGCAGTCCGAGCGACGGGTCGACGGCCTCCTTGTGGATCTGTTCCGGCGACTCCTCGGCGACGGTTTCGATGTCGACGCCCCCCTCCGTCGACACCATGATCACGTTCATGCTCCGCTCCCGGTCGAGGGTGACCCCGAGGTAGTACTCCTGCTCGATGTCGACGCCCGCGGTGACCAGGATCTTCCGGACCTTCTGGCCCGCCTCGCCGGTCTGATGGGTCACGAGGTTCATGCCCAGAATGGCGTCCGCGTGGGTCCGCACCTCGTCGATGCTCTCGGCGAGCTTGACGCCGCCGCCCTTCCCCCGCCCACCGGCGTGGATCTGGGCCTTCACGACGAACAGGGCGGCCTCCTCCTCCCGCCGGAGCCGCTCGGCCGCCGCGACGGCCTCGTCGACCGTCTCCGCCACGATGCCCCGCGGGACCGGCACGTCATAGTCGCGGAGGATGCCCTTTGCCTGATATTCGTGGAGTTTCATGTACGTCGGACCGGTTGCATGAACGGACAATGCGCCGATAAGTAAATGATCGGGCGTGACAAGGTCTAATCCTGCGTCCGATTTTGCGTCGTGTTCGAGGAGCGGTCGGGGCCGCCTTCTGCGCCTGGCGCCCGGCCGCCCTCCCGAACGGTTCCCCTCCCCATGACGACCTTCGAGCGACACATCATCAAGCGGCTGCTCAAGGGATTCGTGTTCTTCATCGGATCCCTCGTCGTCTTTTTCATCGTGCTCCACTGGGTCGAGTACAGCGACGACTTCCTCGACGGGGGCGCGACGGCCTGGGAGGTCTTTACCGTGTTCTACCCGAGCTACATCCCGGAAATTATCCGGCTCACCTCCCCGCTCGCCCTTTTTCTCTCCTGCATCTACCTGACGGGGACGCTCGCCCAGGAGCTCCAGCTCACTGCGCTACAGACCTCCGGGGTGTCCCTCTACCGGCTCATGCGGCCGTACGTCCTGGTTGGGGGCATAGTGACCCTCTTCATGTTCGGCTTCAACGGGTGGGTCGTGCCCCGCACCAACGAGATCGTGGTGCAGTACGAGAACGAGTACCTCCCGCACGGGGGCGGCCAGACCACCGACCCGAGCGAAATCCACCGGCAAAACACGCCGCGCACCGTCCTGTCGGTGGGCTACTACAATCAGGATCGAGTGCGGGCCCACGACGTGTCGCTCCAGGAGTTCGCGCCTACCTCTCGTCTTGTGTCTCGCCTCGACGCCGAGCGGATGGAGTGGGTCGACTCGCTGTCGACCTGGCGGATGCACGACGTGGTCCACCGGGCGTTCACGGACAGTGGAATCGTTCGGCAGCAGCACTCGACCCTCGACACCACGCTCCAGATCTACCCCCGCGACCTGGCCCGCTCGAAGAACGACGTGGCCGCCATGACCATTCCGGACGCCCGCGAGTACCTGGCGGCCATGCGCCGGGCCGGGGTCGGCAACCTCGAACGTCCGCTGGTGGCGTACTACAACAAGTTTGCCTACCCCTTCGCCAACCTCATTCTCATTCTCATCGGGGTTCCCCTCGCCGCCGTGCGGCGACGGGGGGGGCAGGCCACCCGCTTCGCGATCGGGCTCTTCACCGCCTTTGTGTACCTCGCCCTGCAGAAGCTGACCGAGCCTTTCGGCTACACGGGGACCCTGCCGCCGTCGGTCACCGCGTGGCTGCCCCACGCCGCGTTCGCGGTCGTGGCGCTGGCAATTCTCTGGCAGGCCCGGAAGTAGGCCCCCGTCTCCCTGCGGTGGATCCCGTCCCCTTCGGTGGATCCCGTTCGGTCTAGCCCTCTCCCTGGAGAGTCGTGCGGCCGTTACAGAAAGGACGGTCGGCCCCGAAAGGACGGTCGGCCCCGGTCCGCCCCCGACCGGTTCGTGCCGGCGCCGCGTGCTCCGTTCAAGTAGGGGGATGGAAGGATGGATATGGGGATGTATTTTGCCCCTTCCTTCCACACGACCTCCCATTCCCCCTCGAACGGAGCATGCGGGGGTCACATCAGAACACCCAGGCGAGGAGGCCGCCCACGGCCGCCGCGGCCCACACCGCGAGGCTGGCCCGGCGCAGGGCGGGCCCGCCCGCCCGCTCTCGCTCCTGGAGGCGCTGGCCCGCCAGGCGCAGGGCAAAGCCTGCGAATACCCCAATCAGCACCCACGTGTCCGGTTCGGTGAAGGGCTCCGTCCACGGAATCGACACGTAGAACTCCAGCACGAGGGCCGCGCCCAGCAGTCCCAGCACCCACCAGAGCAACGGGCCGGTGTCGAACGGCTCGACGTCGTGGGACGGAAAGCGGTTCATCGCGGAGCGGGTCTGCGTCTGGGGTCGAGCGCGGGGCGTCTGCAGGGGGACGTGAGGCGTCCCGTTCTGCGCGCGAAACGGGCCGATCCCGGGACAGGGGGTTTCGGGGGCCGTTACCTGGTAGAAGCTATCGTCGCGCCGGCGAATATGAAAGCCCGCGGTGCCGAGCCCATCACGGACCTGCAGGCCGGGCGCGGCTCGCGGCCAACGACCACACGCTCAGTCCACGTGAACTGTGTCCTCCAGCCGCACGCGGCGGGCGGAGGAGCCAACGAGGACGGGCCGGGGCCCCGCGGCGACGCGCCACCGGTCGTCGGCCGCCGATCAGTACGAGAACGCGCGGCGGTCGAGGCGCCGGCGGGCCGTGGCGGCTTCGTCGGGGGCCAGCGCCCCCTTGGCGACGGCGGCGAGCGCCTTCGGGGGCATCGCCACCGGCGGGGACGGGGGGCCACGGGAGAATTACGACCCGCCCGGACCGCCCGGGCCTCCGCCCCCGTCGTAGTCCCCCCCCTCCTCCCGCTCCGAAGTGTCGGTGCCGAAGGTGTACTGGAAGGTGAGGCTAAACTCCCGCGCGCCCCATTGGAGAGTGGACTCCTGATAGAAGTTGTTGGTGCGGCGCCAGACGTTGAACTTGGTGTCGTTGAACACGTCCTCGACCCGAAACGTGAGGCTACCGTCGCCCCCGAAGAGCTCCTGCTGCAGGGCAATTTCCGTGCTTGTCCGGCGGTCCATGCGTCCGCCGGGAATGTCGGTGGCCGGGCGATAGAACTGGCTCAGCTCGACCTGGAGGCCGTTCCAAATGTCGCCCCGGATGTTGGCCCGCGTCGAGTACGTGACGGCGTTGTTGCTGAGGTCGGTGCTCAGGTTGGAGCCGTCGGTGACGGAGCGGTACAGGTTGCCGCTCAGGGTTCCCTCGATCCGCTTGTTCCAGTTGAAGGTGGCCACGAGCTCGGTGCCGTAGGAGGTGCTCGAGCTGAAGTTCTGGGCCTGCCGCAGGATGACCTGCCGGCCGTTGATGGTGGTGTCCCGCTCGATCTGCTCGATTTTATTGACCGTGTGGCGCACGTACGGGGTCGCCGTCAGCGAGGCGGTCCCCCACCGCTGGGTGGCCGTCAGCTCGAAGGAGTGGATGTACTCCGGATCGAGCGTCGGATTGCCCTGCTCCCGGAAGGTCGGATTGTCGTTGTCCTCGATCGGGTTGATGTCCCAGAGACTGGGCCGGTCGACGCGCTTGCTGTAGGAGAGCCGCATCTGGCGGCGCTCGCTGGGCTCGTAGGTCAGGAACGCGCTGGGGTAGAAGCTCACGTAGTCGTTCTCCACCGCATCGTCACCGACGACGTCGATCGTGGTGTTGACGGCCTCGGCCCGCAGGCCCGCCTCGACGGTGAAGTTGCCGAGCTCGCGGCTCAGGATGCCGTAGGCGGCGTGCACCTGCTCGTCGAAGGTAAACTCGCTGCGGTCCCGGTCGAGCAGTTGGCCCTCCCGGAGCCGCCGGAACGTCTGGCTGCTCTGGAGCCGCCGGTAGGAGCCCTTGTAGCCCGTTTCGAACTCGAAACCGCCGAGGGGCCGCACGTAGTCGACCTCAAGGGACCCGTCCTGCTCGTCCTCACTGACGTTGTCGTACGCGGTGCTCCGCGGATCGGCGGCCCGGTCGCCGCCGTCCAGCATGGCGAAGTTCCGGTACGTGTTGTCCCCGTCCTCAAAGTCGCGGTCGTACTGGAGCTGGGCCTCGAGGGTGTGTTCGTCCTTCACGAACGTGTGGTCGAAGGAGAGGCGCCCGTCGATGGTCTCGTCGTCGGAGGTCTCCCGCAGGATCCGGGCGCTGGTCGAATCCGGGGGCCCGTTCAGCGTGCCGGTGTAGCGGCGCTCCACGGTGCGGCCGGTCGACGCGTCGCGGCGCAGGCTGAAGGTGCCCTCGAAGCCGAGGGAGGTCGCCTCCGTCAGGGTGTAATCGAGACGGGACGTGACGGAGTGGGACCGCTCCAGTTCCTCCTCGGAACCGGTCTGGTCCACCAGCGAGTTTGGGCCGGTCTCCGTAAACTGCTCGACGAAGCGGGCGTCGCTGTCCTCCTCGCCCCCGCGCCGGTACGAGTACGTCGTGACGAAGCGCAGCCCCCCGGACTGGTAGCCGAGGTTCACGGAGCCATTGCCGCCGTAGCGGCCGTTGGCGTCGGCCCGCGAGCCGGCCGTCACCCCGCCGCCCCAACCGGACTGAACGTCGCGCTGGAGGACGATGTTGATAATGCCGGCCATGCCCTCCGGCTCGTACTTGGCCGACGGGTTGGGAATGATCTCGACCCGCTGGACGGCCCCGGCCGGCAGGCTCCGCAGGTAGCTCACGAGGCTCTGCCCCTGCAGGGAGGCCGGCTCGCCGTTGATGTGGATGGCCACGCTCTCGTTGCCGCGGTAGCTGATGCTGCCGTCCGTGTCGATCTGCACGGAGGGAAGCGTCTCCAGCACGTTCTGCGCCGAGCCGCCCGTGTTCACGGCCCGCTCGGAGGTGTTGTAGACCGTCCGGTCCGTCTCGATGCGGGCGGCCGGGCGGTCGGCCGTCACCTCGACTTCGCCGGCCCGCTCCGTCTCGCGGGCCAGACGAATCGTGCCCAGGTTGGCGGCCTCCTCGTCCGGCTGCGGCCGCATGTTCGAAAAGCGCCGGTCGGTGTACCCGACGAAACTGATGCGGAGCGTGTAGGGGCGTACGGGCACCTCCTCGAACCGGAAGCGACCCTCCGGCCCCGTGACGGTCCCGGTCACGAGCGTCGAGTCGGCCTCCGTCTCGCGCCAGAGCGCGACCGTGGCTCCTTCGAGCGGCTGATCGGTCTGGTCGTCGATGACCTGGCCGGTGAGCATGCCGGTGGGTCCGTCCTGTTCCTGTGCCTGGGCGGGGGAGACGCCGAGCAGGGACGCTCCCCACAGGACGGCCCCAAGAAGGGCACAGAAGGCGAGCAAGGACCCGTGCTGGCAGCGGAGGTCAGACATCGGAGGAGCGGCGGTTATTTTTCGGCCAATGCGGTGACTCGCATGGGCTGGACACCCGGAAGATTCGGCCCGTGCCATGAGGTGCACGCGCACGCCGTGTTCGTCATACGAGGGCCCCGGGGACCGGGCGAAATGCACCTGACCTCGACGAATGTCACCGTTCCCGGGGGCACGCGGGTCGACGGTCTCCGTCCTCCTTCGTACATTTGCGAAACAACCCCGAAATCTCCTCCGGGGAACGGCCTCCGGCCGCGCCGGTGCGCCGTCCGCGTTCGTTCCTCCCTCTTCCACAGCCTCGACTAAGCCCATGGACTCGTCCTCCGCTTTCCTGCGTCACGCGCTTCTCTCGATCGTTCTGCTGGTGCCCCCCGCGGTGCTGGCCGGGTGTGCCCAGGAACAGGGCAACACGGCGTCGGACGGCACGGCCGACACGGCCGGGGTCACCCTCAGTGGCTCCCCTTCGATTGCCGCCGACTCGATGGCTCTCGAGTCGGACGTGCCCTTCGTCGAAAGCCCGCAGCCGGTCGTCAACAAGATGCTCGAGGTCGCGAACGTGACCGAGAACGATACGCTGTACGACCTCGGAAGCGGGGACGGCCGCATCCCGATCACCGCGGCTCGGAAATACGGTGCCCACGGTGTGGGCATTGAGATCAAACCCGACCTCGTGAAGCGGGCCCGCCAGAACGCGAAGGACGCGGGCGTGAGCGATCTCGTCGAGTTTCGCCAGGGCGACCTCTTCGAGGCCGACATCAGCGACGCAACGGTCGTTACGCTCTACCTTCTCCCCTCGGTCAACCTCGAACTTCGCTCCAAACTCTTCCGCCAGTTGGAGCCGGGCACGCGGGTCGTCTCCCACGACTTCGACATGGACGAGTGGGAACCCGACACGACCTGGAAGTCGGGCGGCGACACGGTGTACCGCTGGACCATTCCGGAGGAGATCCCCGCGTTCGTCGACACCTCATCGAGCGGCTCCTAGCGAGTGTCGCCGACCCGGAGTCGGCATGTAGAAAGGGCGTCCGTCCGGCCGCAGCGGCCGAACGGACGCCCTTCGCTTGGCCCTCGGATCCGGGCACGGCCCTGTCGATTCCGCGTGCTTCGTCGGGGGGAGGGGGGGGGTGGACGGATCCCACGTCCGTTTCCCCATTCGGCCCCCCGCGGTTCGGTGCTAGTCGGACGCGTATTTCACGGTGCAGCCGTAGGGCTGGGCCGTCTTCGGGCTTACCTCCTTCCCGTTCATCGCCTGGGTGAGGGCATTTCGGACGTAGTTCTTCGCGCCTTTGATGTCGGCCTCGTCCGTGGTGGGCTTGTTGTCGATGCCGCCCTTGTAGATGAGTTCGCCCTCCGGGTTGATCACGTACATGTGCGGGGTCACCTTCGCGCCGTACATCTTGCCCACTTTCCCGGACGGGTCCATGAGGATGGCGGTCATATTGCCGTTGTGCTTCTTCTTCTGGGCCTTCATCTCCTGAGGCGGATAGTAGCCCTGCCGGCCCTTCGCAGAGGAGACGATAGAGAGCCACACCACGCCCTTGTCGGTATAGGTTTCCTGCAGCTTCTGCATGTTGCCACTGCCGTAGTGTTTGCCCACGAACGGGCACTCGAAGTTGAGCCACTCGAGGACCACGTACTTGCCTTTGTAGTCGGCGAGGGTGTGCTTGTCCCCGTCGGTGTCGGGCAGCGTGAAGTTGGGAGCGGGCTCGCCCACCGCGGGCGACTGCGCAGTGGCCACCGGGGCGGCCCCCAGCAGGAGGAGGCCCGAAACGAGCGTCGTGGCGAGGATGCGACGAATGGCGGTCATGGGTCGATCTCGGGGTTCGTGTGAGAGAGTGCGTACGGAACCAGCGCCCGGCCGCTACGAAGAAGCCGCACCGGCCGGAATCTTGTCGAGGGCGTTCAGGACAATGTCTTGCGTGAGCACCTCCGGCAGGAGGGTGGGGCCCGAGCCGTCGCCCGGATACAGGACGTAGACGGGCACGCCGCTTCGACCGTGCGACTCCAGTGCCTTGGTGATTTGGGGATCCCGGTTCGTCCAGTCGGCCCTCACGAGGGCCACGTTGCGTTTCTCAAACGCCTCCTGCACCGCGTCGGTACGGAGCACGGTGCGCTTGTTGACCTGACAGGTGAGGCACCAGGCCGCCGTGTAGTCGACGAAGACCGGACGGCCCTCCGCCCGGAGCTTCTTCACCTTCTCGGGGGAGAAGGCCATCCACGCCCCCGACGACTCCGCGGCCGCCGAGGCGGACGACCGGCTGCGGGACGCGTCGTCGGGCGCGGCGGCGGACGGGCCGTAGCGGGCCCCGATCACGCCGGCCGCCACCGCGCCCGCGATCATGATGGTGACGGCTCCACGCGTGAGGATCGTGACGGTCCGGGACAGGCGCGGCGCCGACCAGCGATGCACGACCCAGCCCGCCATGCCCAGCAGCAGCAGGCCGAACAGCAGCATCGCGACCCCGCCGTTGCCGGTCTGCTGACCGAAGACCCAGACGAGCCAGATCGACGTGGCAAACATGGGGAAGGCGAAAAACTGCTTCAGGGTCTCCATCCAGGCCCCGGGCTCCGGCAGCCGGTCCAGCAGGTGCGGTGCCATCGAGAGTCCGACGTAGGGCACGGCCATGCCCGCCCCGAGGGCCGTGAAGATGAGCAGGGCCCCCGCCGTCGAGAGGGTGAGGGCCACGCCGAGGGCCGCCCCCATAAAGGGCGCCGTGCAGGGCGTGGCCACGACGGTGGCGAGCACCCCCGTCATGAAGGCCCCGAGGCTGCCGTCGTTGGCCGTCCGGGTTTGGAGGCGCCCGCCCAGACTCATGAGCCGGGTGCCGACCTCGAACACCCCCAGCAGGTTGAGGCCGATGCCAAAGAACAGCAGCGCCATGAGGGCCACGAAGGTAGGCGATTGCAGCTGAAAGCCCCAGCCCACCTGACTGCCCGCGGCTCGCACGGCCAGGAGCGCGCCGGCCAAGACCCACATCGACGCCAGCACGCCGGCGCCGAAGAGGGTGCCGTGGCGGCGGATCGTGGTGTGGTCCGCCCCGGCCTGTTCGGCGAAGCCGAGGATCTTGACGGAGATCACCGGAAAGACGCAGGGCATCAGGTTCAGCAGCAGGCCCCCGGCGAAGGCAAACGCCAGCGCCCACGGGAGCGAAAGCCCCCCCTCGCCCCCGGTGCTCGCCGCCGCCAGGGAGGCAACCTCCGTGAGCGTCGAGTCGACGGGCACGTTCACCCGGAGGGCGCGGACGTCCCCGTCCGGGTCCCAGCTCGTGCCCTCCGGCGCGACGAGAACCCCGCGGAGACTGTCGGCCGCCGACTGTGCGTAGGAGGACTGCTGAAGCGCCAGCAGCGAGCTGGCGCCGGCCTGCGAGAGGGTCTGGGGCGCGGCGTGGTCGAGTACCCCCTTCTCGGCGGGAAAGAAGTAGGCGCCCTCGAGGTCGGGCCGGTGCCCGTCGGGCGGCGTGAGGGCCAGCGTGTAGCTGCCACTGCTCCGGGCCGCCCGCACGGTCCAGCCGTCCACCGTCGTCGGGTGCTTCGACTGGGCCGTGGCGACTGCCTCGGCGTTCGGGCTCGGCGTCGGGGTCGACGCAACGGAAACCGATCGCTCAATCTGGGCCTCGGCCGGCAGGCAGATGTCCGCACAGATGAGCCAGCTGGCCGTCCCGGAAAGCGTGACCGTCCGCCCCGTCGAGAGCGTATCGGGGGGCGTGATGGTGACCGGAAGCACGACCTCGTCGGAGTAGCCGTAGCTCGTCATCGGCCCAAACGGAATGCGGTGCGGGTACGGCCACTGAATGGCCCCCGCCTCGAACCCGGCCGGCAGCGCCCAGTCGATCGTCGTCGGCTCGCCGGAGTCGCCCGGGTTCTTCCAGTAGCTGTGCCAGCCCTTCTCCATCTCGAGGCGCAGGGCGACCGTAAACGGCTCGCCCGGTGCGATCGAACGCACCTCACTCAGCAGCGTGGCCTCGCTGTGGGGGCTCGGGTCGTCGGGGGACTGCGCCGCGGCCACGCCGGCGAGGAGCGTCCCCGACAGGACCGCCACCAGGAGGCCCGACAGCACGAGGCGAACCGACGGTTGGAAGGGGGTCATGGGAGTCTGGGCTGTTGGGCGAGACCGAAACGATATCTTCCGGACGGCGGACGGTCGGCACCCTCAAAGATCCTGACGACTGGTGTGGAATGAGGTTTCAAACCGGTCGAATGGGTACAGCGTCCACTCCCGCCGGTTGCGCCGGCCGATTTTTGCCGCAATGTTGCGCACGGATCAATTTCCCCAAAGGTTCGGGGCCCACAACGAGCAGCACGTCCGTGGGACGAGTGTCATTTCGGGCCCGTGTCGTTCGCAGGAGCCCGTTGGCCCCATCGGTGCCCGTTCGCGTCGGATCTTTCGGGGCGGTGAGTAGGTGCGAACACAGTCGCCGCGACTCCTTGCTCCCACACCGCCGATGTATCGTTCTGTCCTCCTCGCGTGCCTCGTCGCTCTTCTTCTGCTTCCGGGCCTGAGCGCCCACGCGCAGACCCCGGACGCCGATGCCCGGCGGGTCGAACAGTCCGTGTCTGCCCTGCAGGACGCCAAGCGCGCCCATCTCTGGCGGGTCGCCGCCTGGGGAGGCGCCAACGCCCTCGGCGGGCTGGCCCTCGTCTGGAGCTCGAGCCGGGACCGACAGCCGGCCTTCTGGAACTTCGGGGCCATGACGGCCGGGTGGGGCGCCGTTAACGTCGGCATCGCGGCCGCGGGCCTCTACACCGCCTCGCCCCCCGAGGCGACCGCCGCGGCGGTGCTCGGGGCCGAGCGCCAGTTCCACGACATCCTCCTGTTTAATCTCGGCCTCAATGTCGCCTACTCGGCCGTCGGGGCCACGATGCTCGGCGCGGGGTACCGGGACGTCGCGAGCGCCGGGCGGTGGCGCGGCTTCGGAGCGTCGCTGATTCTTCAGGGGGCGGGCCTGCTTGTGCTGGACGGGATCGCGTTCGTCGCGTCTCGGGGTCGCCTAGCCTCCCTGCTCGACGCCGGGGTGTCGCTCTCGGCACACCCCCTTCCCGCCGGGGCCGCCCTGACGCTCCGCTTCTGACCCAGCATGGGCGCCGCCTCTCCTCTCTGTCTTCGGGGTGCCCCTCCGGACCAGCCGCGATGGACGACCGACTGCGCCGAACCAGCAAATTCCTGAGCTACGTGCTGCGGCACGACCCGGACGCGCTCGGTCTCGAACTCGACCCCGGCGGCTGGGTGGAGGTGGAGCCCCTCATCGAGCGGGCCCGGGCCGACGGCCGGTCACTGAGCCGCGCTCGCATCGAGCAGGTGATCGAGGCCGGCGAGAAGACCCGCTTTGCCCTCAGCGACGACGGATCGAGGATCCGGGCGAACTACGGGCACTCAATCGAGGTGGACCTGGCCCTGTCGTCGACGCCCCCACCCGGAACGCTGTACCACGGCACGGCGCGGGCGGCCCTCTCCGCAATCCGGGCCGAGGGCGTGCTCCCGCAGTCGCGCCAGTACGTTCACCTGTCGTCGACGCCCGACGAGGCGGCCGCGGTCGGCCGACGCCACGGCTCCCCGGTCGTAGTCTCTGTCGACGCGCCGGCGCTACACGAGGCCGGGCACCCCCTGTACCGGTCAACGGAGGCGGTCTGGCTCACGCGCCGCGTGCCGCCCGACTTCATCCGGGTCCCTGG
>JBDGQP010000118.1:25605-28917 GCA_042218975.1 Salinibacter sp. | reverse complement strand
CCGCCTCGATCTCCACGTCCGTGATCATGCAGAAGAAGTCGTACTGCTCCCCCTGAATCACGACGAAGGTGCCCGCCACCACGTCCTCGACCGACTCGCCCGGGTCGAGCTTCATCTCAATGCCCTCGTTCAGCGAGCCGTGGGTGATGACGCCGATGTGCTCGGCCCGAAAGCTGGAGTCTTCAAACATGGCGGCGGTGTGTCGTGCGGAGAAACCGACCGGCCGAACAGGCTGCCCCGTTCCCCCGGGACGCGTTCGGGGTCACGAGTCATGAGCGGATGGGGACTGAGGGGCGCTGGCGGACGTTGTGTCGCCGGTCATTCTCTTCGGATGCTCTTCTCGTCGGACGCGGTGCCGTTTCGGGGCGGGCCCTGCGTCGCGCGGCGCGTGAGGAAGAGGCCGAGGGCCACCAGCAGGATCTCGCCGACGAGCCTGAACAGAAAGCCGCGCGTCACGGCCTTCAGCACGCGCGGCAGCAGGCGGAGGGCGGCGTAGAGGCCGAGCACGCCGAGGAGGCCCTGCAGGACGCGGGTGAGAAGGGGCGACTCGGACAGATAATTGCGCATGGGCGTCGAGACGGTGCGGGAAGTGTGCGGTCTACAGCATAGTGGATCGAGGCTCGAAGATCGAGAATCGCATGGGTCCGCCTGCACTCACCCTTCTCCCCTCTATCATCGACCCTCTATCCTCCATTCTTGCCCCTCACCCCTCGTCGTTGGCGAGCTGTCCGCAGGCCGCGTCGATATCCTGCCCCCGGCTCCGGCGCACGGTGACGGTGATGCCCTCCTCCACCAGCACCTCGACGAAGCGGTCGAGCTGGGCCTCGGACGTGCGTTCGAAGTTAAGGCCCTCGACCGGGTTGTACATCAGCAGGTTCACCTTGCTCGGGGCCCAGCGCGCGACCTCGGCCAGGTTGCGCGCGTCGGCCGCGCTGTCGTTGACGCCCTTGAAGAGACAGTACTCGTAGGTGACCGGCCGGCCGGTCTTCGTCGAGTAGTGCTGGATCGCTTCCTTCAGGGCCGGCAGGCTCGTCTTCTCGGCCTCGTTGACCGGCATGATGCGGCTGCGGGTCTCGTTGTCCGGTGCGTGGAGGGACACCGCCAGGTTGGACCGCAGCTGGTCGTCGGCCAGGTCTTTGATGCGCCGCGCGAGCCCGACGGTCGATACCGTAATCTTCTGCGCGGAGAGGTTGAGGCTGTCCTCGTCGGTGAGGATGTCGATGCTGCCGAGCACGGCGTCGTAGTTGAGCAGCGGCTCCCCCATGCCCATGAACACGACGTTCGTCACGGGCCGCCCGAAGTGCGCCTGGGCCACCTCGTTCATGTGCCACACCTGATCGAAGATGGCCCCCGGCGTGAGGTTTTCGCGGAAGCCCATGAGGCCGGTGGCGCAGAACTCGCACCCCATCGCGCAGCCGACCTGGCTCGACACGCAGACCGTGAGGCGGCGCGCCTCGCCCCGCTCGTCGAGGGCCGGGATGAGCACGGTCTCCGCCTCCCGCCCCGAGGGCAGGCGGAAGAGGGCCTTCACCGTCTGGTCGGCCGCCTGCTGCTGCTCGACGATCTCGAGATCCTCGACGGTCGCCTGTCGCTGGAGGCCCCGGCGCATCCGCCGCGGAAGGTCCGACATGTGCGTGAAGTCGGACACCCCCTTCCCGTAGATCCAGTGGAAGAGCTGCTCCCCCCGATAGCGGGGCTCGCCGTGATCGGCCACGAAGTCCGCGAGCGCCGCGCGGTCCATGGTCTTCAGGTCCACGCGGTCCGCGGCGGTGCCGACGGTATGGGAGACGGTGTTGGCATCAGGCATATCGTACCAGCGAACGCCGGGCAGGGGGGCGACGTTTCGCCTCCGGGCTTTATCCGATCACCCACCGATCACTATCGACCGTACGTCGAAGAGAAGGGATCCGATTGCTGCGGCAGAAAAAATCGTCAGGAGAACGGGGGACCTACTTTCGATCCGTGACGATCATGATAGCGCACGGGAGCCCGAAGATCGCGATCTCCCCGGGGAGGCGCCTGATTTCCTGCAGGGGTGCTGCTCCGAAATCGGTGACGCCGAGCCCAACGATGATAGGCCCCAGAATCGTCAGATATTCGGGCTGTGTCACGGGGACGAGACGAGGAAATGCATACAGGTTGAGACTCTTTGGGAGCCACCCACATCTCCCGGCCGCCTCTGATCCGAGCCTCCGCCTGAGCTAAAAATCAGAGCCGTCCGGGGTCGGTTCTCACGGTGAACTGGTGTCACGCAACGTGTGTCCTCTTTTTGACGTGGGGCGCCGAACGATATACTCGGGAGCAATGCCCGGAAGGAGCAGTACGAGGAACCAAACAAGTACAGATCAAGACACTGAATCTATGGAGTCTCTCTCGTTGGAACGAGTCACCATAGATCCCGAGGTCTGCAACGGACAACCCACCATCCGCGGCCTTCGGATTCCGGTGAGCGTGGTCCTGAAGATGCTGGCAAGCGGGCATGCGACGCAGGAGATCCTGGAGGCCTACCCGGAACTCGAAGAGCAAGACGGACGGCAGGCCATGCGATACGCTGCGTGGACCGTTTCTGACGAGACCCGAGCGGTATAACGTCGGCTTCGATGCCTCGTCTCCTCGCAGACGTCAACATTTCTCCTCTCACCGTCGAGTCCCTTCAGGACGCAGGCCGGGACATCATTCGGGTGCCCGGCGAGCCCCCTCCGACCGCGTCGGACGAGCAGATTCTGGCATTTGCTCGCCGTCAAGAGCGAAGTGCCGTCACCCAGGACCTGGATTTTTCAGATCTTCTCGCGCTCGGCGGACACGGCTCCCCCAGTCTGATCACAATCCGTGTTACCGATCCAGCCCCCCAACTCGTCGCGAGTCGCCTTCTGTCGGTGCTTCCCCGCATCCGGAACGACCTACAAACGGGGGCGGCCGTAGCTGTCAATGACGAACGCCTGCGGTCCGATCTCTATCCATCTCGTGATCGTGCCCTGAAAGGAGAATAGAGCTGGACCGGTTGTTCAAGTTTGGAAGAACGGCCGCCGCACCTGCCACACCGCGAGGCCGAGCATCAGGAGCGCGAAGCCGGCAGTCACGCCGAGGCACACGGCGGGCCCGGCGAGGGCCCCCCCGCCCGCAAAGCCGTGCAGCCCGTGCCGCAGGCCACTCACGGCGTAGGACACCGGATTTCCCCACACGAGCCACCGCAGCACCGGCGCGGCCCCCTCGGCCGGGAACATGGCGCCGGACAGAAACCAGAGCGGCAGCAGGAAGAGGTTCATCACGGCGTGGAACCCGCGCGTGGTGTCCATCCGCCAGGCAATCGCA
>JBDGQP010000118.1:16812-25595 GCA_042218975.1 Salinibacter sp. | reverse complement strand
GGCGCCGGCGTCCCTGGCGGCCTCCAGCAAGTTGAGCGTGCCGCCGAGGGTGACCCCGAAGACGAGCGCCGTGCGGGATGCCGGGGCCACGAGAACCGCCTGCAAAAAGCCGGAGGTCCGCTCCTCTACGACCGAGATCGTCGAGAAGATGGCCGTGAAGAGCAACACCAGCGCGAGGATGCCGGGAAAGAGAAAAGCGATATAGCTCGTCTCCACGCCCGGCTGCACCGGCCGGAACGTCCCCTGGAAGCCGAGGCCCAGCAAAACCCACAGGGCCAACGGCTGCGCGAGAGCTCCCAGCACGCGGCTGCGGTCCCGCACAAACTTTCGCATCTCCCGTCCGGTGAGGGCCCCGATGGTACGCAGTGCGTGCATCGTGCGGTGTCGTGTGTGAGTGGAGGCGGTCGTGTGTGCGGGTCGGCGGGCGAGCCCCCCTGCAATCGGGCCGTCACGCTCGGTCGCCGGCGTCGGGGCCGCGCGCCAGCACCCGCTTCCGCTCCTCGTCCGGCCATCCCCCCGCGTGAACCATAAACACGTCTTCCAGCGTCGGGGGACGGAGGGTGGCGCTGCGAATGCGATCGCCCAGCGCCTCGTAGAGCGACGCGAGGAACGCGGGCGGATCGGCCGGCACCACCTGCACGACCGACCCGACGATGCGGGTCGGGACGCCGAACTGCGCGTCGATCCGGTCCCGCAGCGCCGTCGGGGCGTCGGTCTCCAGCCAGAGCGTCTCCTCGCCGAGTTCGGCCTTGAGCGCCGCGGGCGTTCCGTCGGCGACCAGGCGTCCGTCGGAGAGGATGCCCACGCGGTCGCAACGCTCGGCCTCGTCCATCAGGTGGGTGGCCAGCAGCAGCGTCGTGCCCTCCGCCGTCCGCAGCGTCTCGATGGCCGACCAGAAGGCGCGGCGGGCCCCAGGGTCGAGGCCGGTGGTGGGCTCGTCGAGCAGGAGGAGGTCCGGTCGGTGCAGAAGCCCGCGGGCGAGGTCGACCCGGCGCCGGAGTCCGCCCGAAAGGGCAGCGACCGCGTCGTCGGCCCGGTCGGCCACGTCGAGGTGCCGCAGCAGTGCGTCGATGCGGTCGCGCCGCTCGGCCCCGTGGAGGCCGTAGAGGGCCGCCTGAACCCGGAGGTTTTCCCGGACGGTAAGGCCCTCGTCGAGCGCCTCGTCCTGGAAAACCACGCCCAGCCGGCGGCGCACGGCGTCCGGCGCCCGTGCGGTGTCCGCCTCAAACACGTGGGCCCGCCCCTCCGACGGCGGCATCAGGGTGCTGAGGACGCGGAAGAGCGTGGTCTTGCCGCTCCCGTTCGGCCCCAGGAGGCCGTAGAGCCCCCCGGGCGCCACCTGGAGCGTGACGTCCCGCAGCGCTACGTGGTCGCCGTAGCGGTGGGTGATCCCCTGAATGTCGACAGCGGGGGTGGAACCCATAAACCGTAGGGTGAGGGTGTATTCTCGTGAGTCGTGATACGTCATGCGCGAGGATGCCGGCCAACGGGCGAGTTCACGCCTCACGCATCACGCCTCACGACCTCAAACGAACCAGTCGATCATCATCAGCGCCACGAGGGCCGGGACGTAGAGCACCGACGCCTTGAGTACGCGCTTCGCCTTCCGTCCGGTGCGCTCTCCGTAAAACGCGACGGTCGTTCCCAGAAACCACAGGCCCAGCGGCACGGCCCCGACCCCGTAGATCCAGCCCATGGGGCCGACGAGGGCCGGCAGCACGCTCAGCGGCACCAGAAACGCGGCGAACCCGACCATCTGGACGGCGGTGGAGGTGCCCTCCGGCTCCACGACCGGCAGCATCGCGTAGTCGCCCCGGGCGTAGTCCTTTCGGTACATCCAGGCCAGCGCCAGGAAGTGCGGCATCTGCCAGCACGCCAGGACCCCGAAGACCGCCCAGCCGCCCGCCCCGAGCTGGCCGGTGGCGGCGGTGTACCCCCCGAGGGCCGGGAGGGCTCCCGGCACCGTGCCCACCAAGGTGTTCCATTTCGTGAGCCGCTTGAGGGGCGTGTACACGAAGAGGTAGAGGACGGCCGTGAGGGCCGCGACGACGGCCGTGAGGGCGTTGACGAGCGGGCAGAGGATGCCGACCGCCGCGCACACCATAAGAACGCCCACCGTCCGCGCCCGGCCGGCGTCGAGACGACCGGCGGGCAGCGGGCGGGCGGCCGTCCGCTTCATCTGCGCGTCGTAGCGGCGCTCGAGCACGTGGTTGAGCACTCCTACCCCCCCCGCGCAGAGGGCCACGCCGAGCATCGTCCACACCAGGCGCCACGCCTCCAGGCCCAGGGGCGAGCCCACCAGAAACCCCGCAAACGCCGACATCGTGACGACCGAGGAGATTTCCGGCTTCATCAACTCGAGGTAGTCCCGCAAAACAGCCTTTCTCGACCGCGTGGCCGACGGGTCGGACGCAGCGGAGGCCGTCGCGGCGTCCGACGACTGATTGGAGGGAGGGGGCATCAGCTGATGAGGATCAGAGGAGCGGCGATCGGACGCGGTTAGGCGTCGGCGCCGACGAGGACGGGTTCTTTCCGGTCCGAACTGGTACTATTGACCGAACTGGAGGGTCGCGCGGACGATTCCGGCTCGGGCGCACGGGCCACCAAAAGAGTCGTAACGATTGCGGTGCCGAACAGAAGGGCCCCCACGACGAGGTGCGCAACTGTGAGCAGCACCGGTGCGAGGCTGAGGCCGGACTGGCCCTCTTTGTAGAGCATGACGAGCAGCGCCGCGAGACCGAGCACAAACTGAAGGCTCATGGCCCCGAAGAGGGCACGGGCCGCCCGGCGCACGACCGGCACGTCGTCGTAGTATTTCTCGGCGGTGACGAATACAGCCATCACGAGCCCGACGACGACAAACGACCCCGCAACGTGAGTGGCTGTGAAGCCCGCCGAGACGCCCCCGCCGCTGTGCCGAAGCAGGGCGCCGAGCACAATCTGCAGATAGATGCCGGCGGTCGCCGCGCAGGCGAGGCCCCGCATCCACGTGTGGGTCGTCCCCGCGGCGAGCACGCCCCGGCGCTCGCGCCAGGTCTTGGAGGTAAAGAGCGTCATCGCTACCAGGACAGCAAAGAAGAGCTGTGCCACGCAGGCATGTACGGTGGCCAGGTCGATCGACACCCAAAGAACCCGCAGCCCCCCGAGGACCCCTTGTGCCACCACGAGTGCGACGGCGGCCCAGCCCAGCCTGCGCATCCAGGCACGGGGGTCGTCCCACCACGTCCAGGCGGCCAGGACCACGGTGAGCATCCCGACCAGGCTCGCCACGAGCCGGTGGCCGTGCTCCGCCAGGTAGGCGGGCACGGTCCACCACTCGTCAACCGGGTTGATCAGATTATAGGACCCGAGCGACGTGGGCCAGTCCGGAAACGCCATGCCCGCCCCGATGCTGGTGACGACGCCGCCCCAGCAGATGAGCAGCACCGTGGTGCAGACCGTAAGCCAGGAAAACCGATGCCGCCAGACCCAGCGGGCCTCCGAGCGGGACGATTGGGCAGCGCGCATGGTGGAAAAGTGAATTGAGGGTGGCGAGTGTGGATGCACACGGCACGTGTAATTTCGTGTATTTCTGTCACGAGAGGGGGGCCTGCCGGTTCCATGAAGCAACCGCGAACGGAACCATCGAACCGGTTCTAGCTACCGCTTTTGCGAACACGTCAAGTCCGTCCCTCCTCCTCCACGTTCCTCCGCCTCATGTCCACGAACGGGACCCTCATTGCGTCGATCTCCGGCATCCGCGGAATCGTAGGCGACGGCCTCGATCCGGGCGTTCTGGTTCGCTACGCAGGCGCCTTCGGCACCTGGTGCTACGAACGGGCCGGGACCGGGGCCGACGCGTCCCCGAACCCGATCGTGGTGGTGGGGCGCGACGCCCGGCCGTCCGGCGAGGCCTGCGCCCAGATCGTGGTCGGGACCCTCCGCGGCATGGGATGCGACGTGGTCGACGTCGGCCTCGCGGCCACCCCCACCGTCGAGATGGCGGTCCGGGAAGAGCGGGCCGCCGGAGGCGTGATCCTGTCGGCCTCGCACAACCCGGAGGAGTGGAACGCGCTCAAGCTCCTGAACGACCGGGGCGAGTTTCTGACCCCCGAGCAGGGACAGGCCGTAATCGACCGGGCCGAGGCGGGGTCGGCCCGCCCGGTGAAGCACCCTCACCTGGGCAGCTACCACACCCGAGACGCCCTGCCGCATCACATCGACGCAATTCTCGCCCACGATCTCGTCGATCCGGAGCGGATCGCCGGAGAACACCTCTCGGTGGTGGTCGACGGCATCAACTCCGTGGGCGGCATTGCGCTGCCCCGTCTGCTGCACCGGCTCGGCGTCGCGGAGGCCCACGTGCACTGCCTCCACTGCGAGCCCACCGGCCGGTTCGCTCATCCCGCCGAGCCGCGGCCGGCTCACCTGACCGAGCTGACGGAGGCCGTGCCCGAACTCGGGGCCGACCTCGGCCTGGCCGTCGACCCCGACGCCGACCGCCTCGCCCTGGTCGACGACCGGGGCCGCTTCGTGCTTGAAGAGCTTACGCAGGTCCTCGCCGCCGACTTCATGTGGGGGCACCGCGACGGCCCGTTCGTCACCAACCTCTCCTCCTCCCGCGCCATCGACGACGTGGCGGCCGAGCACGACCAGCCCGTCCACCGGTCGGCCGTTGGCGAGATCAACGTCGTCCAGCGCATGCACGATACCGACGCCATCCTCGGCGGCGAGGGCAACGGCGGCGTCATCGTGCCCGACCTGCACTACGGCCGCGACGCTCTGGCGGGCACCGCCTTCGTCCTCCAGCACCTGGCCGAGACGGGCACGCCCCTCAGCGCCCTTCACGACGCACTGCCCCACTACGCGATGGTAAAGGACCAGCTTCCGCTGCCCGAGATTGAGGCCGACCGCCTGCTCGCGGCCCTGGCCGAGCGTGCAGACGAGGGCGAGACGTCCACGATCGACGGCCTGAAGATCGACTTCGCAGACCGGTGGGTCCACATGCGTCCCTCCAACACCGAACCCATCCTCCGCGTGTACGCCGAGGCCCCAACCGAGTCGGAGGCCCAGGCCCTGGCCGACCGGTTTAAGGGCCGTCTCCGCGACCTGATCGACACGCTGGGGGCCTCGTAGGCCCCGTCGGCGGGGGTCGGCCCCGGCCGACCGGGGCCCCCGCAGCCTTGTAACGGTTGGGCAATTCAGAATTCGGGGTGGAACGCGCCGCTGTCCCCCGAGATTTATAGGTGACCGCAGTTGGTACTGGCATCCGTTCAGTCTCTGGCCGGGTGTCCACGGCCGCAGGTGCCGGGCGACCTATCTTCGTCCAGTTCTCTCGCGTGGTTTTTGCGCCGTGCACAACGGGCCTTGGGGATCTCCCTTGCCTCGTCGAACGAGGTTCCGTCCCGCCCGTCGACGGACTCGATCCTGGATCAGTGGTGCGCGACATGGCCGATCAAACCGACTTTCCCCGCGACCCGGCGTGGTACCGGGATCAGTGGCGGGAGCTCATGGATCTTCTCCCCGCCTCGACCCCTGATGAGGTGATCGACCGGGTACGAGCCCTCCACGCCGAGCAGTTCGAGGCCGACGCCGAGACGCTCGCAGATCGGGGCATGGACCCCCAGGAGGTCCGCACGAGGCTGAAGCGCCTCTTCAACCGGCTTCGGACACTGCGCCGTGAGAACGAAGTGCTGCGGGACCTTCAGGGGCTCCTCGACGCCGATACCCCCGACCAACTCGTCGACGCCGTCGAGTCACTGCGGGAGCGCGCGGCCGACGCCGAGGAGCAGCGAGCCGTGCTGCGGGAGGCCGGATTCGACCGTCCCGAGGTCGCCATTCGGGCCATCAAAAGCATGAAGCAGCAGCTCGACGAACTCTACACGGAAAAGGAGGCCACCGAACGCACCGACCCTCGGGACGCGCTCCAGAGCGACGGCGACACCTTCGACCAGCTCCAGGCCCTGCTCGCCCGCGAAGAGAAGCTCCAGCGCGAGCTTGGGGTGTCGAACCCCGACGAGGTCGTCGAGATGGTGGAGGGGCTCACCGATCAGCTCGAGGAGCTCTACGTCGATCGCGACGCCGAACAGAATCCCGACTCGAACGTCGCCCCGGCGGCCCCCGATACCGAGCGTGCCCTGGAAGCAGAGCTCGGGGTGTCGGATCCCGAGACCGCCGCCGTGATGCTGGAAGATCTGACCGACCAGTTGGACACTTTGTACGAAGACCGGGTGCGCCTCGCAGAGATGGACCTGGAGGGGCCCGAAGACGCCGTCACAATGCTCAAGAGCATGCAGCGACAGCTCGAGTCGCTCTACGAAAGCCAGAAGCAGCTGTCGGCCCACGGCATCGACAACATCGACCACGCACTCTCAGCCATCGAGAGCATGGAGGCACAGCTCGACGAGTTGTACGAGGCCCGAGATACAGAGGCGGTCCCGGCCGTTGCTCCCGAGCCGGCGGCCGAGGGTCCTCTGCTCTCGGAAGACACCCGGCAGCGGCTTCCCGACATGGACCCCGACGCGCTGAACGACCTGCCCGTCGGCCTTTTCCGCGTCGATGACTACGGCGTCGTCCAGTGGGCCAACGAGCAGGCGCTTCGGTGGCCGGACGTGACGGCCGACGCCCCGTCGGTTCTGGAGGGCGCTCCCTTTTTTGAGGACGTGGCCCCGGCCGCCGCCAGCGCCCTCTTCCAGGGCCGGTTTGCGGAGGGGGTCGAGGCGGGTGAGATGGACGAGTCATTCGTCTACACGTACGTTGGGGCCCAGTCGACGGCCACAAACATTCGCGTCCACCTGTACAGCGGGTCCGACCAATCTGCTCACTGGATCGTATTTCAGGTACCGGAGCCCTCGTAATCCACGTCCGTCGTCCCGGCCGTACCACACCACTCTTCTCATCGACGATACTGGACTGATGCCTGATCAAGACTCTCCCAAGGAAGAGCCCGACAATCGATCGATCCTGGACCCCGCCGACGCGGACGCGCAAGACGCACCTGTGGCGGACGATGAGACCACCAATCGGTCCCCGGAGTCCTCGAGCCCGTCCGTCGACGACGACACGCCTCCGGACGCCGCCCCCGACGAGTCGATGGAGGTAGAGTCTCTTCACTTCGAGGACGAGGACCTCGGGGTCAAGCTCCGCCACGCCGACGAGGAGCAACTCGACAACGCTCCCTTCGGCATCATCAAGGTCGACGACGAGGGGACCGTCGAGTTCTTCAATCAGTACGAGTCGGATCTCAGCGGCATGGACCCCGACGAGGTGACCGGCCGCAACTTCTTTACGCAGGTCGCCCCCTGCACCAACAATCGGCTCTTCCGCGGCCGGTTCAAGAAGGGCGTCCGGCGCGGCGAGCTCGACGAGACCTTTACGTACACCTACACCTACAAGATGCGCCCGACCCTCGTGGACGTGCACATGTTCCGCGACGAGGTCGGCCACAACTGGATCACGGTTCAGAAGTACTAGCCCCTCGCCCGACGATCGCCGTGTCGACGCGTCGCACGGATGCTCCCAGCAGTATGATTAAGTCCTACTCTTCGTCTCTGCGGGCCCAGACGTTCCTCGAGGAGGCACTGGAGGAACTGGACGCCTCGGAGCCGGAGGCGGCGCTCGACCGGATTCGGCATATGAAGCGGCTCCTGCTGCGGTACCACGAGGAGCAGAGCACGCTCGATCGGCTCGGCCTAGACGATATGGACGAGGCAGTGGACGCCATGCTTGCGATGAAAAAACGGGCCGACCATCTTCAGGAGCAGTTGAACGCGATCCGGGACACCCTCGACGTGGACGCAAGCGCCGAGGAAACGGCCCAGACGATCAAAAGCATCAGCGAACAGCTGCAATCCCTGTACGAAGAACGAAAACTACTCTCCCGAGCGGGGGTCTCCGACGCCACCGAGGCCGTCCGCCTTATTCGGAGCATGCGGGAACAGCTCGACGACGCCCACGCGGAAACGGAGTCCGTAACGGGCGAGCAGGGCGCCCCGCCCGACCGACTGGAACAGGACCGACTGGAACAGGAGGTGGACGGGCCCGATTCCGAGTCGGTCCTCGACATGATCGAGAGCATGGAGCCCCCCCTCCCCGCGGAGGTCGAGCCGCAGGCCGACGACCCGGGCGCCTCGTCGGTGGACGGGACGCCGTTGCAGGGGGCCTTGTCGACCCTCGTCCGCACCCTCGAGCGACAGATGCGCGCCGCACAGACCGGCGAGACGGACGTGCCCGCCGACGAGGTGCCCCCGCTCGTACCGGCGCACCGGCTCGACGCCCTCACAGAGGACGCCCCGGCGGACCTGGAGGCCCTGGACGTCGGGGTCGTGGCCCTCGACGACGAGGCCCACATCCGCCTTGCGACGGAGCACACGCCCCTTCTCCCGGGCCTGGAAGGGCAGCCGGAAGGCGACTCGTTGTTCGACCGGTGCCCCGCCGTCCAAAATCCGCTCCTCCGGGCGCCGCTCCGTCGGGGCCGCGACACGGGGACTCTCGACTGTCGGTTCGCGTTCACCGTTCCACGCCCGGACGCCCACGTTCCCCTTCCCCTCACCCTTCATCTGTACCGCGCCTCCGGGTCGGGCCCAACGTGGCTTCTCTACGACCGTCTCCGGTAGACGACCCCTTCCGGTTTTTTCCTCCACCTCGCTATCACAGCAGACAGGACCGATGCGGCCCAACGGTACCCCGGACTCGTCGGAGTCGGACGGCCTGCCCCCGACCTCCAACAGCCCCGATGTCGTCGAGGACCTGCGTACGGCCCTCGATCGGTGCCCGTCGCCGGGCGCAACGCCGGACCCGAACCC
>JBDGQP010000118.1:13142-16802 GCA_042218975.1 Salinibacter sp. | reverse complement strand
GCTGCGCGACGAGGCCCTGCCGGCCCTCATCGCGGACGGCACCATCACGCCCGCCGCGTCGCTCTGGACCGGGTCGCGGCTGTGGGTGCAGGCGTTCCGTGCCTCTGAGCTCCGCGCCGGCGACCGGCTGCTCCTCTCGCTCCCGCCGTCCACCGCCTTCGTCCAGGTCCTGGTGGCCGCGCTGTGGGAGGGCTACACCGTGGCGCTCGCCCCCGCCGGCGAAGACGTCGCGCCCCTCCTCGAGACCCTCGACGCCCGGGCGGCCGTGACGACCGAGACGGCCCCGCACGCCTGGGTCTCCGACGAGTACGCCGGCCCGCGTTCCACGCCCGATGCCCTCCGTCCCCCCAACACGGCCCGGACCCCGGCCGTCCGCTTCCTGATGCGCACCTCGGGGACTACGGCTCATGCCCGGTGGGTTGCCCTCTCGGACCGCAACGTGCTGTCGGTCCTGGCGAGTCACCTTCCCTACTTCTCGCTGCACAACGCCCGGGCACTTTCCGTCCTGCCCTGGACCCACGCGTTCGGATTGGTGCTCGACCTCTTTCCGGCCCTCTTCTCCGGCGCGGAGCTGATTCGAGACCCGGAGGATGGACGCGATCCGGACCAGCTGGTCCACCTCCGGAACGCGTGGGGCGCCACTCACCTCTCTGCCGTCCCGCTCACGATCCAGCGCCTACTCGACACGCGGAGGGGCGGCGCGCTCCTGCGACGCCTCCGGGGCGGCATCGTGGGGGGCGCCCCGATTTCCGGTCCCCTCGCCGACCGGCTCGCCGATACGGCCCTGCGGGTCGGGTACGGCCAGACCGAGGCCTCGCCCGGCATCGCCCTCGGGCCGCCCGGCGAGTGGGCGCCCCACTACCTCGGCCGCCCGGTCGGGTGCTCGGTCGAGGTCGCCGAGGACGGGGAGCTGCTGTTCGAGGGCCCCAACGCCTGCGTCGGCATCTGGCGCAACGGCGCCCTCGACCGGGCCGACCCCGACCGGACCGTTCACACCGGAGATCTCGTCGAGCGCGACGGCAAGGACCTCTTCTTTCGGGGGCGGAAGGATCACTCCTTCAAGCTCTCGAACGGACGGCTCGTTCGGGCCGGGGCCCTGGAGGCCAACCTCAAGACGCGCTTCCCCGACCTGCGGGACGCACTGCTCTTCACCCCCGACGGGGACGACGTCGCCCTGGCCCTCTGCCTGGACGCCCCCGACGACGCCCCGCCCCCCGACGACGCGGTGCGGTCGGCCCTCGGCGCCCTGGGGCCCCGCCTGGTCTGGACGACCGCCGTCGCCCCCGACGCATGGTCCACCTACGCGAAGGGCACCGTCGACCGACGGGCCATGGCCGAGGCGCTCACGGAGCAGTACCAGTCCGCCTCCTCTCCGTGAGCGGCCGGTACCGGCTCCTGCGTGCCCACTTCGCTCCCCCCTGCGCCCCTCTGTGTGCACCCCACGTTCTGATCCCGGCCTCATGCCCGCTTCCACCGCCGCTCTGCCCGTAGGTCCGGACGTAACCCTCTCCAGCGAACAGTTGGAGCGGGCCGCGACTGCCCCGCCCGCCCGGGTCCGGCCGACGGGCGCCGCCGAGGCGGCCCTGGAGGAGGCCCGCGCCACCCTCACCCAGGTTCGGGACTCCGGAGCCACGGTGTACGGCCTGACGACGGGATTCGGCCCCCTGCACGACTACGCGTCCGACGACAGGGACGCGCCGGATCACGGGGAGGGCCTGCTCGCCCACCTGGCCACCGGGAGCGGGGCGCTTCTGTCCCCGCCGGTGGTTCGGGCCATGATAGGGGCCCGCCTGCAGGCCCTCGCCCAGGGACACTCCGCCGTCCGCCCCTCCACCTTCGAGGCCCTGTCGGCCCTGCTCGAGGCCGACGTCGTGCCGGCGGTGCCCGAGGTCGGGTCGCTGGGCGCGAGCGGCGACCTGACCCCACTCGCCCACGTGGCGCGGGTTTGCACCGGCGACGGCCGGGTGCTCGGCCCCGACGGCACGCCGACCCCGGCCGGGTCGGCGCTCGACCACGCAGGCCTCGATCCGGTGACGCTCGACGCCCGCGACGCCCTCGCCCTCGTGAACGGCACCTCGTTCATGACCGCCGCCGGGGCCCTCGCCCTCGCCCGCGGCCGCCGCCTGGTCGAGCGAGCCGAGGCCCTCACGGGATGGGCCTACCGGGTGCTGGGCTGCTCCCTGGAGGCCCTCGACCCCCGGCTGCACGAGGCACGGGGGCACGATGGGCAGTCGGCCAGCGCCGCGGCCATCCGCGAGGCGGCCACGCGCCACGGCCCCGCCGAGCGCGAGGCACGCCCCCTCCAGGAGGTGTACTCGCTCCGCTGCGCCCCACAGATTCTAGGGGCGGCCCGCGACCAACTGGCCTACGTGCGGGGCGTCGTGGAGACCGAGCTCAACGGCGTCACCGACAACCCCATCACCATACCGGACGCCCCGGCGGCCCTGCACGGCGGCAACTTCCAGGGCCAACAGGTGGCCTTCGCCGCCGACGCCCTGAACGAGGCCCTCACCCAGGTGGGCGTTCTGGTCGAGCGGCAGGTCGACGTGCTCCTCTCCCCGGATCAGAACGGCGCCACCCCCCTCCTGGCCTGGAACCCCGGCCCCACCAGCGGCCTCGCCGGGGCTCAGCTCACCGCCACTGCCCTCGTGGCCGAGCTGCGCCAGCACGCCCAGATGGCGGGCACCTCCTCCATTCCCACAAACGACGACAACCAGGACGTCGTCTCGATGGGGGCCCTCGCCGCCCGGACCGTCTACGAGCAAACCGAGCGCCTGGCCCCGATTCTGAGCGTCATGGGGCTGGCCCTCGCACAGCTTACCCATCTCCAGGACGCGGGTCGGGCGGACGGACCGGCCCCCGCCCCGCCGCCGTGGATGCCGGCCGTCGAGCCGGTGATGGAGGACCGCCCGCTCCGGTCCGAGATTGATGCGCTCGCGGACCGCTGGCTCGCGCCCGGCGCCGCCGACTAGCTCCCGTACTCTGTTGTCCCACCGTCCCGTTCCCGCCATGCCCGAGCGTCCATCTCCCGGCCCCGACGAGGAATCTGTCTGGGACTACCCTCGCCCCCCGGCCGTCGACCCCGACGACCGCCGCGTCCGCATCGTGTTCAACGACAGGACCGTCGCCGACACCACCGAGGCGTTTCGCGTACTGGAGACGAGCCACCCGCCCGTCTACTACCTTCCGCCCGCCGACGTGGCCACCGAACAGCTGGAGCGGGAGTCGCGCACGACGATGTGCGAGTTCAAGGGGCGGGCCGTCTACCACACCCTCACCGTCGGTGAGCGCTCCGTGTCGCAGGCGGCCTGGCAGTACCCCGATCCGGTGGCGCGCTACGACGAGCTCACCGACCACTTCGCCTTCTACCCCAGCAAGATGGACGCCTGCTACGTGGGCGACGAGCAGGCCCACGCGCAGGAGGGGGACTTCTACGGCGGCTGGATTACCGACGAGATCGTGGGCCCCTTCAAGGGCGGACCGGGCACCCTGGGGTGGTGACGCGCCCGCCTTCGGGGGCTTCCGAACACGGAGCGTTCCGGGGCTCCGGGCCTCCCGATCCACGGCCGGGGCCTGCTCGCGCCCCCACGTCTCCGACAAGGTGGGATCGTCCCGTCGAGGCGCTCTCGTCAGAGCGTCGACAGGGCGCGGTCGAGGTCG
>JBDGQP010000118.1:0-13132 GCA_042218975.1 Salinibacter sp. | reverse complement strand
GGCTAGGTCCTCTGCGTCCTCGACCCCCACGGACAGGCGGATCAGCGAGTCCGTCAGCCCAATCTTCTCCCGCTCCTCCGGCGGAATCGACGCGTGGGTCATGGAGGCCGGGTGCTCGATGAGGCTCTCGACGCCGCCGAGGCTCTCTGCGAGGGTGAACACCTCAGTGGCCTCCAGCACCGAGAGGGCCGCGTCCACGTCGTCGTCGGCCAGGTCGAAGGAGATCATGCCGCCGAAGTCGCTCATCTGCGCCGTCGCAATCTCGTGGCCGGGATGTGACGGCAGGCCGGGGTAGCGCACGCGCCCCACGGCGGAATGGTCGGTGAGCAGCTCCACCAGCCGTTGCGCGTTCGTGCAGTGGCGCTCCATGCGCAGGTGCAGGGTCTTAGTGCCCCGCAGGGTCAGGAAGCAGTCCATGGGGCCGGGCGACGCCCCGGTGCTCTTCACCTGGAAGCGCAGGCGCTCGGCCCACTCGTCGGAGTCGGTGCACACCGCGCCCAGGATGAGGTCGGAGTGACCGCCGAGGTACTTGGTGGCCGAGTGCAGCACGAGGTCCGCCCCGAGGGCAAGCGGCTGCTGGAGGTAGGGGGAGGCAAAGGTGTTGTCGACGGCCACGTCGACATCGTGGGCGTGGGCCCGCTCAGAGAGCGCCGCGACGTCGACGATGCGCATGAGGGGATTCGTGGGGGTCTCAATCCAGAGGAGCTTCGTGTCGTCGGTGAAGGCGGCCTCGACCCGGTCGGGATCGTCCATCTCGACGAAGGAGACCTCAAGGTTGAGCGGCTCGAAGACCTCGGTGAGAAGCCGGTAGGTGCCGCCGTACAGGTCGTCGGTGGCCACCACGTGGTCGCCGGGGCGCAGGCTCTTCATGATGGCGTCGATCCCCGCCACGCCCGAGCTGAAGGCAATGCCGTGCTCCGCCCGCTCGAGCCCGGCAAGGTTGCCCTCGAGGGCCGTGCGGGTCGGGTTGGACACGCGGGCGTACTCGTGGCCCTTGTGCCGGCCGGGCGACTCTTGCGCGTAGGTGGACGTCTGGTAGATGGGGGTCATGACGGCCCCGCTGGCGGGATCGGGCGCCTGCCCGGCGTGCACGGCCCGCGTGCCGAACCCGGCGTGGAGATCCGAAAGCGACGGTGTCGCGTCGTCCATGGTGCGTCCTCGTGAATGGATGAGGGAAATAGTATGAACTCCGCGTGCTCCGTTCGGGTCTGGACGTCCGGAGAGTGGAGGTGTGGATGGGGGGTCCCTCCGCACGTCCCCCCCGAACCCACAGGACGCCGACGGACGGGATCCTGCTATGGGGTTCGGGATCACAGAGTGTCTCTTTCGGCCGATGGACGCCGAATACGAGAACCCGGACCTCTCCACGAGGCCCGGGTCCGCGGTCCGGAGGGGACACCTCCCGAGGGGAGTGCCGTCAAGGAAGGGGCACGCCGGCGGCCGCTAGCTTCCGCTTCCGCCACCTCCGCTCCCACTGCCGCCCTGCTGGATCTGCATGCCCGCGCACTTCTCGTACTTCTGGGCCTTCTGGACCTGCTCGATCTGCACGTAGGCGGTGACGAGGGCCGAGCAGGCGTCCTGGCGGAAGGAGCTGTCGTTGCCCGCCATTTGCCGGGCCCGCTCGAGGGGCGGGATGGCCTTGCGGAAGAGCTTCTGCTTCCGCTCTTCCAGCGCTTTGAGCTGCTTGTCCAGCTTGTTGACCATC
The DNA here is from genome assembly GCA_042218975.1 of Salinibacter sp. GTDB lineage: Bacteria > Bacteroidota > Rhodothermia > Rhodothermales > Salinibacteraceae > Salinibacter. The sequence continues at coordinate 11,427 of JBDGQP010000118.1, read as the reverse complement.
CGCTTCTCCTCGGCGGTCGGCTCCCGGTTCTCGTCGACGGCCTGCTGGCTGATCGACCGGAGGGAGTCGTTGAGCGTCTGAATGGAGTCCTGGATCCGCCGCGCCTTGTTCGAATAGGCGGCGCCGAGGTTGTACTGGGCCTTCACGTTTCCGGGCTCCAGCTCCACGGCCCGCTGAAGCTGCTCGATGGCGTCGTCGAGCCGGCCGGCCTGCAGCAGCATCGAGCCGTAGTTGTACCGGTAGGTCACGTTTTCTGGATTCTCTTCGATCTGCTCCCGGTACTCGGCCATGGCCTTCTTGGTCTCGCCGGCCTGGTTGTACGCGTTCAGGAGCCGGCCCTCGATCTGGGCGAGGGGTGCCTCCTGGCTCAGGTTCGCCGAGAGCGTGGCGCTGCCCGTCGACACGGTCGTGTCCGTTACGGCGGTGCCCCGGTAGAAGAGCTGGACGCGAAGTTGGCCCTTCTCCTGAGCTTTCTCGAAGGTGCCCCGAACGGTGCCACTGGCATTATCGAGGGGGATGCGGTCGGGGGTGGTCCCGCTCACGCTCCGGGAGGACCCGTTCGTCTCGATCGTGCCCGAGTACTTGAGGCCCCGCGAGCCGCCGACCCGAAAGTGCGTCGGCCGCTGCGAGAGGTCCTGGCGGGCGGTTTCGAGCAGGTCGATGGCCTTCTGGGTCTGTCCTTCCTGCAGATAAAGGGCGCTGAGGATGTCGTACGCGTTCTTCTGCGGCTCCTCGGCGGTCTCGACGTAGCGCTCCAGAATCGGGATCGCGCCGGCCATGCTTCCGGCCTGCTTGCTCTGCGCCATGTTGAGCCGCGCGTACGCTTCGTTCAGGATGACACTGGCCGAGTCCGGGTACGTGGCCGAGGCGGCCCCAAAGTGGGCGGCCGCCTGGCGGTAGGCCATCGAGTCGGACGTTCGGCGGCCCCGCCGGAACGCCTTCGCTCCCCGCTGGGACTGCTGGGCGTAGGTGAGTCGGCGCTGGCCCTCGACGTCGCTCCGAGCCCCCGGATCGAACTTGATGGCCATCTCTTCGGCCTCCCGGGCCCGCCGGTACAGGGACTTGTACTTGTCCGGCGGCATCGTCGAGTCGGCGCGCTGCCGCAGGATCTGGGCCCGCATCAGGTAGGCGTCGACGTTCGCCGAGTCCTGGGCGAGGGCGGAGTCGATGTTCGCGAGGGCCCGGTCGTAGTTCTGCTGCTCCATGGCGTCCTCGGCCGTACTCATGTACGGATTTCCCCCCGAACAGCCGGAGAGGGCCGCGAGCAGGAGCCCCCCTACGAAGAGTGAGAAAAGCGCTGAGCGTCGAATCGTCATGATGTACACGGCTTAATTCCGTACGGGACAACTCAAATGCAGGGGCGATCGGCGACCAACCGCCCTCAGCCCCCAAGGGAGGCCCAAAAGATGAGTGGCCACAATCTAGGGGGAATACGGAATCTAATGCAACACGATTCCGTGAACTTCGACGGAACCGCCGAGGGGCTTCGGCCACGCAGAGGAGGCCGCCCGGTCCCCAGCCCCCTACCGCCCGGATCGCGCGAGCTCCGTGCAGCCCCGAACCCGGGCGGCCCGGTTCGGCCGATCGGTCTGCGTGTAGGCCACCAGAAGCGCCCGGCAGGCGTCCCGTCGGAGCGTCTCTTCCCCTTCGACGTCCACGTACTGCTCCTGGGTTAGGCGGCGGGCCCGCTCGAGCGGCGGGATCGCCTGTTCGAACAGCTGCTCACGGCGCCGGTCGAGCCGAGTAATCTGGGCCTCCACGGCCGCCGCCGTCTCGTTCAGCGAATCGGCGGGCGTGTCCCGCAACGTCGCGATGCTGTCTGTCCGCGCTAGGGCCGCGTTGAGGTACGCCGCCCCGAGGTTGTACTGCCCTTCGGCGTGGTCGGGACGGAGCTCGACCGCCCGCCGGAGCTGACGAATGGCCTCCGTGTACCGCTCGGCCTTCAGCAGAAGCGCCCCATAGTTGTACCGGTGGCCGGGCGCGTCCGGCGCCCGCTCGATCTGTTCGCGGTAGGCGGCGAGCGCCTCGTCGACGTCCCCGCTCCGGTTGTAGGCATCGAGCCGGAGCGCCTGCAGTTCCCGATCGGCCGGATAGACCCCCGTGGCCTCGTCGAGGAGATCGGCGGCCGCCTCGTACTGCCGGGTCGAGACGTACAGCTCCCCGAGAATTTTGTAGGCCGCCTTCCGCGCCGTATCGGCCCGTTCCACGTAGCGGCGCAGGACCGGAATGACGGCCTGCGTCTGTCCCACCTGCAGCCGCGCGAATGCCTCGTTCAGCGTGGGGCGGGCCGAGTCCGGCCGCGTGGCCCCCGCCGCCCCGAAGAAGGCGATGGCCCGTCGAAACGTGGGCTCCTCCTCGCGCTTGTCGGCCCGATTATAGGCCGACTCGGCCCGGCGCACCTCTCGGTCGTAGACCCGTCGACGGGCGTTCCGGACCGTCCTCCGGGCCCCCGGTCGGAGGGTGAGGGCAGAGTCTTCCGCGACGGCGGCCCGCCGGTGCAGCGCGATGTACCGCTTGGGCGTCATGGTACTGTCCGCCATCCGGCGCAGAACGTTCGCCTTGAACAAATACATGTCCGCGGTGACCGTGTCTCGCTCCAGGGCCCGGTTCACACTGGCCAGGGCCCCCTCGTAGTTTTCGGCCGCGACCGCGGACGCCGCCTCTCTCATCTCCGGGCTCCGCGCCCCACAGCCCCAGAGGGCGCTCACGACGAGTCCACACGCAATGAGAAGTACCGTCGGTCGCCGTTGAATCATGGAGTCACTTCGGAACTGGTGGGGGAGGCCGGGCCGCGCGACCGGGCGCCGATTTATTGCTTCTCGTGGAAATCCCCCGCAAAAACCGTTCTGAAAGGATCGAACCGCGCGCTCGTTGGTCGGAGTATCGCGTTTCTTCTCGACCCTTCTTCCCCGCGACGCCCCCTCGCGGGCCGCGCTCTCTCCGCACGTCCGCTCTCCCCCCGCATGGAAGCCGCCGAGTCCAACGACGCCCTCGTTCCGCCGAGCCTCCGCACCCTGCTCGACGACATCCTTGACTACGAGGGCCTCTTTCCCCCGGCCGAGCTGTCGCTCGCGCAGGCCCTCCACAACTACGCCGACTACCGGGACGAGCCGGAGGCCTGGCTTCTGTCCCGGTTCGTCCTGCCGGTGCGGCTGCTCCCCGACCTTCCGCCGTACCGGACCCTCCTCTCGCGGGGGGCCCCGTACCGGTTCTCGGTGCTGGGCACGGGCGGGGACGACCCGGAGACCTTCCTCGACCGGTTCGTCCGCGACCTCGATGTCCTCGACGACTTCGACGCGGAGTTTGGGGGGCGGTCCCAGGTCGACCGCATGGAGGTCCCCCTGCCCCGCTCGCTCGTCGGGGCGGAGCAGGCCGAGCTCGAGTCCTTCTTTTCGTCGGTGGACCGGCGCCTCGTGCAGACGGGCACGGCCAAGCTCGACCTCTTCCTGCGGGTGCCTCCCTCGCCGTCCACGGTGGACCGGCTGCCGGCCCTCTGCGCCGCCGTCGCCGAGCACAACAGCCAGCAGGCCCTGCCCGCCCGCTCCGAGATGGGCGTGAAGCTCCGCTGCGGCGGCGGGACGCCCGACGACGTGCCCGCCACCCAGCAGGTGGCCGCCCTCATCGTGGCCTGTCGCGACGCCGGCGTCGCGTTCAAGGCCACCTCCGGCCTGCAGCGGCCCATTCGCCACTACGACGACGGCCTCGACACGGAGATGCACGGCTTCCTGAACCTGTTTGGGGGGGCGATCCTCGCCGCCGAGCACCAACTGGACCGGGACGTGGTGGAGACGATCTTGTTGGAGGAGACCTCGAGCAATTTCCGATTTGAGAAGGAGTCGTTTTCCTGGCGGAATTTGAGCGTCTCCCTCGAGGGCATCCGCCACGCCCGGGAGTCCCTGGCCCTCTCCTTCGGCAGCTGCAGCTTCGAGGATCCGATCGACAACCTTCGGGACCTCGACCTGCTATAGCCCCTTCCCGGGCCGGCGGCCCCGGGCCGGCCCTGCATGCTCCGGGCCCTCGCTTCCTGTGTCCACGAGTGTGTTACGGCGATTTTGACTGATCGACGCCCCCTTTTGCCGGTCTGGCAGGCCCGCCCCGAGAACTCTTCACTCCGGGATTTCCGGAGATGCCACCTCGTCGGACCCGACCGCCGTTCTGGCAGACGATGTCCGGGGGCGTTTGCCGTGGTACAGGGATTGCATACAGGGTGGGTGAACTGTAGTACCGGAGGGGGTCCACCGGACCCTTCTCTCTCGTTTGCACTCACCGGACAACCATTCCAACCTGTTATGACCAGCCTGAGCCGTACCCGCAACCGCACCCTGAACGACCTTCAGCGCGAAATCGACCGCATGTTCGGTCGCTTCTCCCCCTCTCAGTCCCAGGACGAAAACGGCAGCGCCGAGCAGGCCGTCTGGGCCCCGCGCACCGACCTGGTCGAGTCCGAGGACGCCTACCGCATTCACCTCGACCTGCCGGGCATGAGCAAGGACGACCTGAAGATCAACTATCAGGACAACCAGCTCACGGTCAGCGGCGAGCGGCCGAGCGACCGTTCCGACGAGAACGAGGAGTACGTCCGCGTCGAGCGGTCCTTCGGGCCCTTCTACCGGTCCTTCACCCTCCCGCGCACGGTGCACGCCGAGAACATCAGCGCCACCTACGAGAACGGCGTCCTGACCATCCGCGTGCCGAAGACGGAGGAGGTCAAGCCCCGCCAGATCGAGATTCAGTAGCGAATCGGGTGCCCCGCTCCGTTACACGAGCGGGGGTGTCGATGCGAGCCCTCGGCCGGCCAGTCCGGTCGAGGGCTTTTTTGTTGCGTTCGGTCGAGGAGGGCCGACGGAACCTGCGAGGCGCGCTTTCGGTCTCCGAAGACGTCGCGGCACGGGCCACGGACCGGCCCGCACGTCCCCTTCATACCGTCTCCTTCCGCCAATTCGATCGTTCGACGCGCTCCTCGACCGGCTCGCTGCCCACCTGGAGCCCCCCCTGCCCGGCCATGAGGCCCACGTCCGGATGGCGCCCCGATCGCCGCGGCGGGAGGCCCTCTCGGTGACGGATCGGGACTGCCGGGAGGCCGGCGTACTCGTCCTCCTCCTGCCCCCGGCCGAGGCGCCGCGCGTCGTGCTGACGGTCCGGCACGACGACCTGCCCGACCACGGCGGGCAGATCTCGTTTCCCGGCGGGCAGCGGGAGTCGGGGGAGTCCCTGTCCGACACGGCCCTCCGCGAGACGGGAGAAGAGATCGGGCTGCCCGCCCCGTCGGTCCGGCTGCTGGGGCGGCTGACGCCCCTCTACGTTCCGCCCTCGAACTTCTGTGTGCATCCGTTTCTGGGGGCCGTCCCCGCCGCGCCGTCGCTGCGCCCCACCGACCGGGAGGTCGATACCATCCTCCGGGCGTCGGTGCGTCGGCTCCTGCGCCCCGAGGCCCGCGGGGTGGAAACGTGGACGCTCCACGGCCGGGCGGTCGACGTGCCGTACTACGACGTCGACGGGCACGCGGTGTGGGGCGCCACGGCGATGATGCTGGCAGAGGTGTTGGCCGTCCTCGGCGACGAACTGCCATCGGGATAGAGAGCCACAGCCCAGGTGGCCCAGGTCCCATTTCGGACCGGAGCGTTGAAGGTTGGTACGTTCAACGTTGAACGTTCCGGCGACTGGGGACAATCGACGCCACGGAACGGGACCTGCTCTTCTCGGGGTCGCCGCTCCGGCCCTTCAACGAAACGCGTCAACAGTATTGGGACAGGTACGCGACCACCTCGTCCGGCCCGGCGAGCCGGTGGTCGGCGCGGGTCTCCTCCTCGCCGACGCGAACCGTTACGGCCGGGCGGTCCAGGGCCTGGAGGGCGTCGAACGCGTCCTCGTCGGTCGTGTCGTCGCCGAGGTAGACCGGGGTGCGGTCGGGGTGCTCCGCCGCGACGCGGCGGACGGCGGTGCCCTTCGTGAGACCCTCGGGCCGCAGTTCCACGACCTTTTTGCCCCAGATCGCGTCCAGCATCTCCGGCATCGCGTCGAGCCAGGTCGAGAGGCGATCCTGCGCCTCCCGCTCGTCGTCGACCTCGCGGTAGTGGACGGCGAAGGTCTCGTCCTTCTCCTCGACGTGGAGGCCGTCGACGTTCGGCACGGAGCGGCGCAGCCGCGTGAGGGCCTCGGCGGCGGCGTCGGGCATGAGGCGCCGCGCCTCGCCCCCGATGATCCCCTCCTGGGCCCCGTGCAGGCCGATGGCGCGGAGCGGCTGGTCGAGGAACGAGGACAGGGCCCGCAGGTCGCGTCCCGTTACGATCCAGACCGGGTAGTGCTCGTCGAGCGCGCGGAGCAGGTCCGGCACGTCGGGGTGGGGCGTGGCGGCCTCCGGGTCGTCCACGATCGGCGCGAGGGTCCCGTCGTAGTCCAAAAAGAACAGCGGGCGGTCGGCGATGGGGGGCATGGCGGGAAGTCGAGACATCGTTCTGAAGAGGCCGCCTGCGCCGGGGAGGGTCCTCCCGAGAGCTGTCGGGACGGAGCGACCTCCCTCGGGGATCTTGGCCCCAGGAATGAGGGCTGACAGCCGCTAGTCGAGGGCCGTCAGGAAGTTGCCGGCCCAGTTGTGGACGTCGAGGGCCTCGATGGTCTGCTTGAGCCCGTCGAGGCGCTGTTGCTTCTCGTCGGCCGGCATTTCGAGGGCCGTCTTGATCGCCTGGGCGAGGCCGCCCAGGTCGTAGGGATTCACCTGCACGGCCTCGGGAAGCAGGTAGGCCGCGCCGGTCAGCTCCGAGAGGATGAGCACGCCGTCCTGCGTGGCGGTGACGAACTCCTGCGTGACGACGTTCATCCCGTCCCGGAGCGGGGTGATGAGCGCCGCGTCGGCCGCGCGGTAGAAGGCGCAGAGCTCGAACTGCGTGTAGGTGCGATACCGGTAGTTCACGGGCACCCAGCTCTCCCGGGCGAAGCGGCCGTTGATGCGCCCGACGACCTCGTCGACCTCCCGGCGGATCTGCTGGTACGACTCGAGCTCCGTCCGGCTCGGTGTGGCGATCTGGAAGAAGCTCACGTCGCCGTGGTACTCCGGGTTGTTCTCGAGGAACTTCTCGAAGGCCAGCATCCGCGAGTGAATGCCCTTCGTGTAGTCGAGCCGGTCGATGCCGATGACCACGTGGTCGGTGCCGAGGCGCTCCCGAAATTTCTGGGCCTCCTTCTCGATCGCGGGGTCGTGGGCCATGTCCTTGAACCGGCCCACGTCGATGCCGATGGGGTGGGCCTCGGCCCGGGTCTCGTGGCCGTCGTAGCGGATCACGTTGCCGTCGATCTCGGCGTCGAGCAGCGTCTCGGCGCTCTCAACGAAGTTGTCGACGTACTCCTGGACATGGAAGCCGATGAGGTCGCACCCGAGCATGCCGCGCAGCAGCTCCCGCGCCCAGGGCAGGATGCGAAAGACCTCCATGGCCGGCCACGGGATGTGCCAGAAGTGCCCGATCGTCGCGTCGGGGCGCTCGGCCCGAATGTGACCGGGCGAAAGCATCTGGTGGTAGTCCTGGATCCAGATGACCTCGTCCTCCCCCCCATTGGTCTCCTCGAGCACCGCCTGGGCGAAGCGCTCGTTGACCTGGCGGTAGGTCTTGATAAACGTGTCGTTGAGCTCCAGGTGTTGGATCAGGTAGTGCGAGAGCGGCCAGAGGATCTGGTTGGCCATGCCGTAGTAGTAGCCGTCGAGCTCCCCGGTGCTGAGCGGCACCCGGCGGACGACGAAGTCGGGGTCGGCGGCGGGAAACTCCTGGCGCTCCGGCAGGTCCGGCTCCTCGCCCATCCCGACCCAGACGCCGCCCTGGTCTTCCAGCACAGGGAGCAGGGCCGTCGTGAGCCCCCCGACGGAGGTTTCCCAACCATCGTCGGTCTGTCGAATGGGGACGCGGTTCGCAACTACGGTTAAGCTCAACGGTCTAGGGGCGCGTGGTGAAGAGAGACCGACAGGGGAAACCAACGGGGGAAGATGTCCGCGGACAGAAGGTGTGTGACCTGCCCCGAGGAGCATCCTTGCGTGGGCGTGCGTCCACAAGCATATCATTGGCGCGGAACGATGGCAAGACGCCTACCCTGCGCGCCCCAATGTTGTGCCGCGGACTACGTCATGGGCGGCTGGGGACCGTTACGGCCCCCGTTCAGGGCGCGGCGTCCAGCACCTCGCGGGCCCGGTTCGGATAGTCGGTGATGAGGCCGTCGACCCCGAGGCGAAGGAGGCGGGCCATGGCGTCGGGGGCGTTGACCGTCCAGGGGATCAGCAGCAGGCCCCGGTCGTGCACGGCCGAGACGAGGGCGTCGTCGACGAGCTGTGCGTTCGGGCTGTAAATGTCGGGCACGAAGGAAAGGGCCGCCAGGTTGTCATCGAGCCCCTGGGTGCCGGCCCCGCCCACGAGCAGGGCGGTTCGCACCGTCGCGTTCTGCCGACGGGTGACCTCGAGGGTGCGCGGGTCGAACGACTGGATTGTGGTCCGCGGCGCCACGTCCGCCGCCGTCACCACCGCCAGGACCCGCCGCACGAACGTCTCGGGCTCGGGGTGCAAGGTGCCGTCCCACTCGGGCCGACTCTTCGTCTCGATGTTGTAGAAGACGGGGCCCCGGTCGTGGGCGTCGACGTACGCCTCGGCCATCTCGAGCACCTCGCGCAGCCGCGGCTTCGGGGCCGAGACCCGCTCCTGCTCGGGGAAGGCCTCGAGCGTCCGGCCGCAGTCGTAGGCCGCAATCTGCTCGTAGGACATCTCGTAGATGCGATGTGCCCGCGCCTCGTCCGCCGGGATCGGGCTGCCGTCGGGCGCGAGGCACTTCTCGCGGGCCATCCACGGCTCGTGGGACACGACCACCGCGCCGTCGGCGCTGACGACGACGTCCATCTCGAGGGTCGTGACGCCCAGCTCCAGGGCCCGCCGGAAGGCGGGAATCGTGTTTTCGGGGACGAGCCCGCGGGCGCCCCGGTGGCCCTGCAGGTCGAAGCCGTCGGGGACCCGCGTGGGGGGACGGGGCGAACGGGACTGGGCGGACGCGTCGGACATGCCTCCTCCAAGGTGGAGACCGAAAATGAGCGCGGCGAAAAGCAGCAGGCGAGAACGCATGTGAACCGTCGGGCCTGGAAGAACGCTGAGACGGGGACCGTCGCGACCGCGGACCTACTCTTTGGCGGACGAGTCCGGCCGCATCAGGGCCTGCGGCTCGGTCGGCATCGAACGGAGGGCCTCTCGTAGCGTTCGCCGGGCCGCCCGGGCCTCCGCGTCCCCCGCCCCGAGCTCGATGGGCTCCGTCGTCCGAGGATCGTCGGCCATCCGGTAGAGCCGACCGTCGCCGTAGAGCTTGTAGTTTTGCGTCCAGGCAAACCGGCGGTCCGGGAATTCGTCCGGTTCCTGGACGGGCTTCGGCCAGTAGTAGGAGAACAGCCACTCGCGGGGCGTGCCCGGCTCCCCGCGCAGCTGGGGCGCAAAGCTACGGCCGTCTATCGGCTCGTCCGGAAGCTCGGCCCCCGCGAAGGCGGCCAGGGTGGGCAGCACGTCGCTGAAGCCGATCAGGTCACGATTCACGGTGTTCGCCGGGACGGTTCCCGGCATTCGGGCCACCAGGGGCACGCGCATGCCCGCCTCCGTCGTGGTCCACTTGCCGCCCGAACGGACGCGTCCGTTGAGGCGAGATTGGAGGGAGCGGTGCGTCCCGTTATCGCTCGTAAAGAGGATCAGCGTCTCCTCGCTCAGGCCGAGGGAGTCGACGTGGTCCACGATGCGGCCGACCAAATGATCCATGTAGGCCACCATGTCCTCGAAGTTCTCCTGCCGGCCCTCCTGGTCGCGGCGCTCGCTGTGGGGGGTGGGGACAAACGGAAAATGCGGCAGGTTCATCGCGTAGTAGGCGAAGAACGGCTCGTCGCGGTGCTCCTCGATGAACCGCAACAGAAAGTCGGTCGTGACGTCGGGCCCGTAGGTGGTCTCCCCGAACGAGCGACGTTCGCCATTGACGGCGAGGGTGGGGTGCCAGTAGCGGTTCGAACGGGTCCGAACCTGCCAGAGCGCCCACTCGTCAAACCCGGCCTCGGCCGGCAGCGTGCCGGCTGCCCGGGTCGCCTCGGGGTAATGCTCGGCCCCGTAGAGCTGCCACTTTCCGGCCGCGGCGGTGGCGTACCCTGTATCCCGCAGGACGTGGGCAAACGTCCGTTCGGACGGATCGAGCACCCCGAAGGCCGTGTAGTTTCGGATGTTCGACTGCCCCGTCATGATCTCGACGCGGCTCGGGGTGCAGAGAGGCTGGGAGTAGGCGTGCGTGAACCGCATGCCCTCGCGGGCCAACGAATCGATGCGAGGGGTTTCGTACTGCTCTGAGCCGTAGGCCCCAAACGCTTCGTATCCCACGTCGTCCGCCATGATGAGGATGATGTTGGGCCGGTCCTCGGGGGGCGCCTCGTCGGACGTGCAGCCCATCATCATCAGGGCGAGCGTCAGGATAATGAGCCCGGGTCCCGCGTGGTTGCGTCGCATGGTCCGGTCTTCCGGCACGAGAGAAGACGAACGGGAGTGGGGACGCCGCTCCGGAGTCCGTCGGTGACGGACGGAAGGAGCAGGGCTCCGTCTTTCGTTGCGGCGGTGTTCCGTCCTGCGGCCCTGGATTGGGGCTCTGTACACACGACACCGCAACATAGGGGACGCACCTTCTCTCTGCAACGAATCGGTAGAAGAGTCCCCCGACCACCTGGACGCCCAATCCCCGCGTTCGCGGGTGGGGATGCGATGAAAGGACCGGGCTCAGGGCCCCTCGAGGTGGCACTTCTCCCCATAGATGTCTACGTTACTTATTCGTGCGGGCGCACACGACGGCCCGCGACCCCTACCTTTCTCGCTCTTTCCAGACCCCCCTTCGGAGCATGGAAGCGGACGACAGCCGCGTCATCCCCATCAATATCGAGGAGGAGATGAAGTCCTCCTACATCGACTACTCGATGTCGGTGATCGTGAGCCGCGCACTGCCGGACGTGCGCGACGGCCTCAAGCCGGTGCATCGCCGCGTTCTGTACGGCATGCACGAGCTGGGTCTTACCCAGGGGGCCAGCTACAAGAAGAGCGCCCGCATCGTCGGGGAGGTGCTCGGGAAGTACCACCCGCACGGCGACTCCTCGGTCTACGACACCCTGGTGCGGATGGCCCAGGACTTCTCGATGCGCTACCCGCTGGCCGACGGGCAGGGCAACTTCGGCTCGATCGACGGCGACTCGGCGGCGGCCATGCGCTACACCGAGGCCCGGATGACGCGCATCGCCGAGCAGATGATGCAGGACATCGGCAAGGAGACCGTCGACACCCAGGAGAACTTCGACGGGACGATGGAGGAGCCGGTCGTCCTCCCGGCGGCGTTTCCCAACATGCTGGTGAACGGGGCCGACGGCATCGCCGTGGGCATGGCCACGAAGATTCCGCC
>JBDGQP010000117.1:0-9456 GCA_042218975.1 Salinibacter sp. | reverse complement strand
CCTCGCCGACCGAGACCGCCAGGTTCTTCAGGCCCGTGGGCCCGCCGTCGAAATTGTCGATGAGGGTGAGAAGGATGCGGGTATCCATGTCGTCGAGGCCGGCCTCGTCGACGTCGAGGGCGTTGAGGGCCCGGTCGGCAATCGCCTTCGTAATCTGCCCGTCGCCCTCTACCTCCGCGAAGTCGCGGGTGCGGCGCAGCAGGCGATTGGCCACCCGGGGCGTGCCGCGGCTCCGACGGGCCACCTCGTAGGCCCCCTCGTCGGTCGTCTCTACCTCGAGAATGCGGGCGGAGCGCTGCGTGATGGCCTGCAGCAGGTCGGCGGAGTAGTAGTCGTACCGGAAGTCGATCCCGAACCGGGCGCGCAGCGGCGCCGTCAGCAGGCCCTTCCGCGTCGTGGCGCCCACCATCGTGAAGGGGGGGAGGTCGATCTGCACGGTGCGGGCGTTCGGGCCCTGGTCGATGACGATGTCGATGCGGTAGTCCTCCATCGCCGAGTAGAGGTACTCCTCCACCACGGGGCTCAGGCGGTGAATCTCGTCGATGAAGAGGAGGTCGCCCTCCTCGAGGTTGGTGAGGACGCCCGCGATGTCGGCGGGCTTCTCCAGCACCGGGCCGCTGGAGGTCCGGATGCGGGCCTCCATCTCGCTGGCGATGATGTGCGCGAGGGTCGTCTTGCCGAGGCCGGGCGGGCCCGACAGCAGTACGTGGTCGAGCGTTTCGCCGCGCTGGAGGGCCGCCGTCATGAAGACGCGAAGGTTCTCCTTGATCTTCTCCTGCCCGATAAACTCGTCGAGCGACTGGGGGCGCAGCAGCTTCTCGACGTCGGTCTCGGACCGGTCGGCGTGGGGCGTCAGGGCGTCGGAGCGGGCGTCGGACATGAGCGGCGCGGGGAAACGACGGGTCGGGAAGGGATGACGGTAGACGAGTTGTGACTTCAAGCAGGGAAGCGGGGTAGGGTTTCATGTGTGTGCACTGTGTGCGGACGGAGAGTCCGCCCCAGACCGGCGACGGCCCGCCCGATTTGGGTCACAGGCGTTCCCTCGGCCGATATATTTTCGGTGCTGGCTTTCGGAACGAAATTTGTGGCTGTCGGTCTAACGAACCAGTCTCTTTCCTTAATGGCCTCAGCGCTTGGAGTTAAGAGACTGTTTTGATTTCGGAATCGGCGTGGACACCGACGTCGAAGGACCGTGGAGCGTGTGCGCGAGAACACCGGTCGGAATCGGCCGGTTTGCCGCCGCCACGCGGCGCTCCACGCGCCAACCGTGGGAACGCAAGACGGCCTCCGAGGCCCGGGGGCGACCGCGCCCTGGCCGTCGCCCGCCCGCACTCTCTCTGCTGTACCATAAACCGGTTCGCTTTCTATGCTCGAGCTCAAACAAGAACAGGAACTCCAGCAGAAACTGTCGCCGCAGCAGATTCAATACATCAAGCTGCTGCAGCTCAACACACTGGACCTGAACCAGCGCATCAAAGACGAACTGGAAGAAAACCCGCTGCTGGAAGAGGGCCTCGACGAGGAAGACCAGCGCGAGGAGGAGGAGCTCGACGCCACGGCCGAGGAAATGGAAAACGAGCTCGAGACCGAGGACGAGGAGGAAGAAGAAGACTTCGACGTCGAGGACCTCCTCAACAATACCGACGACATGTACGGGTACAACAACCCCGGCTACAGCGAGGACGAGGAAGACCGGGACCGGGCCATGCCCGCCGACCAGACCCTCGCCGAGCAGCTCCAGGATCAGATTTCGTTTCTGAACCTCGACGAGACCGACCAGCTCATCGCCGATCAGATCATCGGCTCGATCGACGAGGACGGCTACCTGCGGCGGGAGCTTGACTCCATCATCGACGACATCCTGTTCAACGAGGGCGAGGAGGTCACCGAGGAGGACGTCGAGACGGTGCTCACGCAGGTGCAGTCCCTCGACCCGGCCGGAATCGCCGCGCGGGACCTTCGGGAGTGCCTCCTGCTCCAGCTCTACCGCATGAACGAGGTCGACGGCCGGCAGACCGCGATCGAGATGCTGGAGGACGAGTACGAGGCCTTCACGATGAAGCACTTCGACAAGCTCAAGAAGCGCCTCGACGTCGACGACAAGGAGCTCAAGGCCGCCTTCGATCTCATCCGCCAGCGGCTCGACCCGAAGCCGGGCGAGGGGGAGTTTTCGGAGGAGACCAATTACATCACGCCCGACTTCACGGTCCGCTACGTGGACGGGGAGTTCGTCATCAACCTCAATGGCCGCAACGCGCCGGACCTCCACATCTCCCGCCACTACCGCAAGATGCTGGAGAAGCTCAAAAAGCAGAAGAAGTCCGACGACGAGGAGGTCGACGAGGAGACGCGCAAGTTCCTCAAGACCAAGTTCGACTCGGCCCGCTGGTTCATCAACTCGATCAACCAGCGCCGCCACACCATGAGCCTCGTCATGGACGCGATCGTGCAGCTGCAGGAGGACTTCTTCCGCTACGGAGAGGGGCACCTCAAGCCCATGATCCTCAAGGACGTGGCGGAGATTATCGACATGGACATCTCCACGGTCAGCCGCGTGGTGAACGGCAAGTACGTCCAGACCGAGTGGGGCGTCTACGAGCTCAAGTACTTCTTCTCCGAGGGCCTGGAGACGGTCGACGGGGAGGAGGTGTCCAACAAGGAGGTGAAGGCCGAGCTGCAGCGCATCGTCGACGCCGAGGACAAGACCGATCCGATGTCGGACCAGGAGCTCGCCGGCAAGCTCGAGGAGAAGGGCTTCAAGATCGCGCGGCGCACGGTGTCGAAGTACCGGAAGCACCTCGGCATTCCGGTGGCCCGCCTCCGCAAAGAGATCGTGCTCGACGACGAGGAGGAGGCCGAGGAAGTCGCCGAGTAGGGACCTGTCCTTGACCGGCGCGGGCCCGCGCCGGGCCGATCAGAGGCGCCCGTAGGACACCGAGAGGGTTATCCCCACGATCGGGGTCCACGTGCCCCGCTGGAACAAATCGGTCAGCGAAGTCCCGGCCAGCAGGCCCGGCTGGACGAGCTTCCAGTTGCCCATTACCGAAAGAAGGGCGTGGTACTCAGAGGCTCCGGGACGGGAGAGGCGGGTCCGGCCGGTCACGCTGAACCCCGTGATCAGCCGCTCGCCCTCCCGCCACAGCTGAGCGTCGTAGTGTAGGCGCCAGTTCCCTACGCGGCCGGGGCCGGTTGGGGCGGGGCGAGAGCCAAACTCGAGGCCGGTCCGCAGCCGGAGGGTCGAGTAGCGGCCCACTTCGAGTCGGCCGTTGACGAGGCCGGAGACCGCGAACGCCTCGGGCTCGAAGGCCGCCGTCCGCCCCACGTCGGTCGCCCGCCCGATCGCGGCGGCCTGATTCGCCTCGGCCCCTGGAAAGCGGACCCCGATCTGGAACAGCAGCGGGATCGTCGTGCTACTGAGGCCGACCCCGACGAACGGGTTGCCGACGGCCGTCGTCCCGCGGGCCCCGTCAACGGAGGGACGGTAGCGGGCGACCGGGAGCTCGGCGGCCAGCTGCACGTTGTCGCTCAGCGAGACCGTGCCGGTGACGAAGGTGGCGCCCGTGAGGGCCGACGCGTTGCTCGCCGCGTCGGGCACGAGGGCCTCTACGGCGATCTGGTTGGGCTCGTAGGGGCGCGACCAGAGCGTCTGGGCCCGGGACGGCAGGGCCACCAGGCTCAGTACGCACGCCGCGAGGAAAACACGCATGGGAGGACGGAATTGGGGAGGGACGACCACAGTTGCGCTTCTATGGGGGGTTGTCCCTGCAGGTTCGGGCCGCGGGTCGGAATTCCGTTGGATCTCGTGGAAAGAACCGGTGGGCAAGACCCGCCCGGGGGCATCGCATTCGCCCCGAGGGACGGACGGGCCGTGAAACATTCGGCGCTGGTAGGGGTAGGGAGTACCCCTAATTCGGCCGACATCGTTCATCAGGTTCCCTCGCGACCATGAACACACAGGATCGAACGCTTCGCATCGACGGCATGCACTGCGGACACTGCGTTGACGTCGTCGAGGAGGCCCTGGACGGCCTCGACGGCGTGACGGTGCAGGACGTAGACGTCGGCTCCGCCCAGGTGGCCTACGCCCCCGCGGAGGTCTCCGACGACGCCCTCGCGGCGGCCCTCGACGACGCCGGGTATGAGCTCAGCGCGTAGAGGCCGCTCCACTCGATTCCAATTCCCCTTCGCCATGCCCATCAGCGACGCCGACCAGACCGACATCCGCTCCCGGCTCTCCCGAATTGAGGGCCAGGTCCGGGGCCTCCAGCGAATGGTCGAGGAGGACCGCTACTGCGGCGACATCCTCGACCAGATCCACTCCGTGCAGCGGGCCCTCAAGTCCGTGGGCCGAGAGATCGCCCGCAACCACCTCGAGACGTGCGTCACCGACGCGCTGCGCTCCGGCAACGAGGAGGCCGCCGAGGAAACCTACGACGAGATCATGGGCCTGCTCGAGAAGGAGCTTTGACCGAGCCCGGATCGACGCCTCGCCGTGTGTCCCGACCACCGTCCAGCCTACCGAAGTTATGAGCACCGACCCTACGCAGACCGACTCCACTCCGGACGATCGTGTTGTCTCCGGCGATGGGGCCCCCACGGAAGACGGAGGGACCTGCCCGGCCCCGCCCGCCGAAACCACCCCGTCGGCCGACGCCGGGGGTGGGGCCCGTACGCTGACGCTCCCCATCGAGGGAATGTCCTGCGCCTCCTGCGCCAACAGCGTCGAGTCGGCCCTCGCGCGGGTCGAGGGGGTGACGGCCGCCAGCGTGAACTTCGCCACCGAGCGGGCCGAGGTGGGCCTGAGCGGCGACGGCGTAGACGTGTCCGCCCTCGTCGAGACCGTGGCCAACAGCGGCTACGAGGTGCGCACCGCGGAGACGACCCTCACGGTCCAGGGCATGAGCTGCGCGTCCTGCGTCTCGCGCGTCGAGGACGCCGGCTACGACGTGGTCGACACCGACGGCGGCGCCGACCGCTCCGACGTCGAGAAGCAGGCACGGGCGGAGGAGAAGCGGTCCATGAAGCGGCGGTTCTGGTGGGCGTTCGCCTTCGCGCTGCCGGTCTTCGTTCTGGAGATGGGCTTCATGCACGTCCCGGCGATGGAGGCCTGGATCACCGAGCAGGTGTCCACGCAGACGCTCTACTACGTGCTGTTCGCGCTGACGTCCGTGGTGCAGTTCGGGCCCGGCCTCTACTTCTACAAGCACGGGTGGCCCGCGCTCAAGAGCGGCAGCCCCGACATGAACACCCTCGTCATGATCGGCACCTCGGCCGCGTACGGCTACTCCGTCGTGGCCACGTTTCTGCCGGGTGTGCTGCCGGCGGGTACGGTGCACGTCTACTACGAGGCCGCCGCCACCATCGTCACCCTGATCCTGGCGGGCAACTACATGGAGGCCCTCGCCAAGGGGCGGGCCAGCGACGCTATCCGGTCCCTGCTCGACCTGCAGGCCAGCACCGCCCGCGTGCTCCGCGACGGGGAGGAAGAGGAGGTCGACGTTAGAGACGTAGTGCCCGGCGACGTGATCCGGGTGCGGCCCGGCGAGAAGATTCCGGTCGACGGCGAGGTGACGGGCGGCAGTTCGTACGTCGACGAGTCGATGGTGACCGGCGAGCCGGACCCCGTCGCGAAGGAAGAGGGCGACGAGGTCGTGGGCGGCACGATCAACGAGACCGGCAGCTTCACCTTCCGCGCCACGCGGGTGGGCGAGGAGACCGTCCTCTCCCAGATCGTCGAGATGGTGGAGGAGGCCCAGGGCTCCCGGCCCCCCATCCAGTCGCTGGCCGACCAGGTGGTCAAGGTCTTCGTGCCCTTCGTCCTCGCGACGGCGGCGCTCACCTTCGGCATCTGGATGCTCTTTGGCCCCGATCCGGTGCTCACGTACGCGCTGGTGACGGCCGTGTCGGTCCTCATCATCGCCTGCCCCTGCGCGATGGGCATCGCCACGCCGATCTCGGTGATGGTGGGCACCGGCCGCGCCGCGGAGCTCGGGGTCTACGTGCGGGAGGGGGAGGCCCTGCAGGCGCTCCACACCGCCGACCTCGTCGCGCTCGACAAGACCGGTACCCTTACGAAGGGCCGCCCGGAGGTAACCGACGTGCTGACGCAGGACGGCGTCGACCGGGACGACCTCCTGCGGTGGGTGGCCGCCGTGGAGTCCCAGTCCGAGCACCCGATCGGGGAGGCCCTGATCGCCCGGGCCCGGGAGGACGGGCTCGACTGGCCGGACGCCACCGACTTCGAAGCCATTCCGGGGCACGGCGTAAAGGCCACGGTCGAGGGGCGGACCGTGACTGTCGGTGCCGCGCGTCTGATGGAGCGGCTCGGGGTGTCGCTCGACGGGCAGGCGTCGGCCGCCGACGCCCTGGCCGACGCCGCGAAGACGCCGCTCTACGTCGCCGTGGACGGACAGCTCGCCGCGCTAGTGGCCGTGGCCGATCCGATCAAGGACTCGACGCCCGCGGCGCTCGACGCGCTGCACCAGCTCGGCCTCGAGGTCGCGATGATTACCGGCGACGACGAGCGTACCGCCCGCGCCATTGCCGATCAGCTGGGCATCGACCGCGTGCAGGCCGAGGTACTTCCCGACGACAAGGCCGAGGCCGTCACCTCCTTCCAGGCCGACGGGCGGACGGTCGCCTTCGTGGGCGACGGCATCAACGACGCGCCCGCCCTGGCCCAGGCCGACGTGGGCATCGCCATCGGCACCGGGACCGACGTCGCCATCGAGAGCGGCGACATCGTGCTCATGTCCGGCGACCTGCGCGGCGTCCCGAACGCAGTGCACCTGTCGAAGCACACGCTCCGCAACATCAAGCAGAATCTGTTCTGGGCCTTCGCCTACAACGTGGTGCTCATCCCGGTGGCGGCCGGTGTCCTCTACCCGGCGTTCGGCCTGCTGCTCTCGCCGGCCCTGGCCGCGCTGGCCATGGTGTTCTCGGACCTCTTTGTCGTCGGCAACGCGCTGCGGCTGCGGGGGCTGGAGGCGGCGGTGGGCGACGAAGAGGCCGTGTCCGCTACGCCAGCGGCCGCGTAACGCCGGAATTCAGTCCCAGCCTCCCGTAGTAATCATTTCTCATCGGAATCATGGCCGAGATGGGGGGCTCGCCCTCCCGCGGCGTGACGTGCCGACCCGGCAGCAACCGGCGTGGGCGATTGGGCGTTATCGGCCGCTGCCGGGGACGGTGCGACGGCATGATCGAAGTCGGAACAGACATACGCTCCGCACGGTGGGGGCTCTCGAATCATGTGTCCAGTCCTACTCAACCTGAACGACCCACTACGATGAGCCGATTTCCACGTTCTTTGTCCGCCGGTCGGCTCCTATGGGCAGTCGCAGGGGCGGGAATGGCGCTCCTACTCGTTGCCTGCGGAGGGGGGGAGGACCAGCAGGACTCCTCGACCGCGGACGCGTCCTCGACGTCGGCCGATACCATCGAGGTGACAATGACGGATTTTGCCTACGAGCCGTCCCGCATTACCGTCCCGGCCGGGCAAAAAGTCACGCTCCAATTTACCAACGACGGGGCGGTGGAGCACTACTTCGTCGTCGGCGACACGGTGGCGAGCGACAACGACGGGTTTGAGCAGAATCTCTTCAGTGGCGTCTCGATCGAGAAGAACAAGCAGTCCGAGGGAGTCGAAGAGGAGGAGCACCAGGAGGAAGAAGGGCACGAAAATGAGTTTGAGCTCCCGCCCGGGGGCAGTGGCTCCATGACGTTCACGCTTCCGCCCTCCAAGGCAGGCACCTACACGATTGCCTGCTTTGAGACCACGGGCAACGAGACGCACTACCAGATGGGAATGCAGGGCACACTCATGGTGACGGCCCCGTCGGACTGACGCTCGGGGTCCGTCGGTGGACACGATGTCCGTGAAGAGGGCCGTGTAGGCTGGGGAATACGTACCCCTACCCCCTATACTAATCCTGTCTCTTACAGCAAGAAACTGATCCCGCGTGACCACTGCCTCACCCGCATATCGACTCAGCACGGCCGTTGTGGCCCTGCTGTTTATCCTGGGAGGGGGCGGGCCCACGGCCACCGCGTGTATGTCCCCGGGGCCGATGGAGGCGAAGCACTGTGGGGGAGTGGAGACCGGCCGGCACTGCGACGGAGAAATCGGAGCCGCCTCGGCCGTGTACCTCACGCATCACGCCAGTCCGGAGGCGCACACAGAACGGGGGCCGTCGCTCGACCTCCCCTCGACGAGCGGTGGGGCGCAGCCGGCTGGCCCGGGTCGTGCGAATTCGGAAGGCATTTCATCTCGTCCATCGTCGTCGGGACGCGCGGCTCCGCGGGTCCGTCGTGTCCACGCCCGTGTCGGGGTATGGCTTGAGTGAGTAGGGGGAGGTCGCCGTGCGGGACTGCCGATTGTTTTGGCGACGCCCGTCGGGGGGCCTCCAGCCGTCGTTTTCCGGGATCTCACCGTCGATCTGAGATCCCATGTTGGGAACCACGGCCGTCCCTTCTGTACCCGACCCTCCACCTACCCCTCCTCTCTTCATGTCAACCGACGACACTCTTTCTGTATCGACCCCGAACGCCCCGGATACGACCGGTCTGGAATCGGGTCCCGTCACCCGCCGCGACTCTCTGCGCAGCGCGGGGGCCCTCACCGCGATGGCCGGCGTGCACGCGCTCTCGCCCGGCTGAGCCCACGCCTCCGGTGGAGCTACGCCGGGGGGACGGTCCGCCCTCGAGCCCCCCGCCGCGCCGGCAATCGCGTTGAGTACGACATCACCATCGACCGGACGCCCTTCGAGATGCGCCAGTACGAGACCTACTGGTACCTATTGCCATCGGGGCTGGCACGGACGTGGCCGTCGAGGCAGCCGACATCGTTCCGGTGCGCAGCCCCCTGAAGGACGTGGCCGCGATTCTGACGCTCGCAACGGCCACCTACAGAAAGATGGTGCAGAATCTGTGGGGAGGGGCGGCCGGCTACAACATCTCCGCCATCCCGGTGGCGGCGGGCGTGCTCTACGGATGGGACCTCCTGTTTGGCCCGGCGGTCGGCGCGGCGCTCATGAGCCTCAGCACCGTCATCGTCGCCGTCAACGCCCGCTTTCTGACCGTGGAGCGGTAAGCCCCATCTCCTCGCGTGGAGGGGGAACCCTTCTCATTGATACATGTAATAACAACATGCCGGGGTTCCGCCGTGCCGGTCCCGTATCGGGCGGGCGGAGGAGGCCCGAGCGTCCGACAACGTTCTCGCGCGGCCCCCGGGATGATCCGGCGTCTGCGCCGATCTTTTCTCACCAATCCCCACGACCCGCCATGGAAGCGACCACGACCTACTACCACTCCAAAACGGTTGACCTCTCCCCCGAAGACGCCGAGGCCCGCGTTCGCGACGAGCTTGAGAAGGAGGGCTTCGGGGTCTTGACGGAGATCGACGTCGCGGCCACCCTCAAGAAAAAGCTCGACGTTGACTTCCGGCCCTATAAGATCCTG
>JBDGQP010000116.1:0-3447 GCA_042218975.1 Salinibacter sp. | reverse complement strand
CGGGGACATGAGCCGCACCGACCGGGCCGTCTACTGGGCCGCCGTGGATAAATACCGCAAGGCGAAACAGGTCGATCCCTCGGTGGCCGCCCGGGCCAACCGCAAAATCGAGACCTATAGAAAGGTGTTTCCGACCAAAGAGGACATTTTTTACCGGGGCGCCTGGAAGACCGGAGCGTCCATTACGATCGATTATGGCTGCTACTCCTGGATCGAAGAAACGACGACGGTGCGCCCGGCCGCGTCCGTCAGCTGAGGCCGGTCAAGCTGTAGAGTCCTCGGGTAGAGCGCGAGAGAAGCACCCTGAGATTGCCGGCCCCGGTAGGACTTCCGGCTTTGGCCGGGGGAGAAGTCAAGAACAGCCCTCCCTTGCCGGTTGTCCCCGCCGAGCCATGCCCACGTCCTCTCCATCCGCAGCCAACGAGGACGGGACCCGTCCCGTGCGGGCGCCCCGTGCCGCCGCGGCTCCGGCCGACCAACGGACGACTGGGATCGCCGTCCTGGCGGGCATCGCGGACGGAAACGTACACGCTTCTCCGGAAGCCATTCCGGCCCCGACTCCTCTTCCCCGCGGACGGGTCCACCGGCGACTCATCGATTCATACTGCGACTCGTCGAATCCGTCGGATCGGTACGTCCCGCATGCGTACCATCTCGCGGACGCTCTCTCGGGCGGGGTGACGCGTCCACTCTACCCATCTCGACGTTAACGTGTCGCACGAACTACTCCACGCCCCAATGCAAACCACGCAATCTTCCTCTCTCATCCGTCTCGCCCTTGCCAGTATTCTGTTCTTGGGACTGGGCGATATCGCGACCGTTCAGGCACAGGACCACGACCAGAACGATGACGATCCCGCCGCCGAATCGCCCATGGAGGCCCAGGGGGTCGGCTACTTCGCCGTCGGCACGCAATTCACCAACCTCGCTCCCCTCAACGATCGACTCAGTGGCGCCGGGTACCCAACCTTTACGTCGGAGATGATCTCCCTCGGCGGGGGCGGCTACGGCGTCGTGGCCAACCGCCTGATGCTGGGCGGCGAGGGGCACGGGCTCCTCACCGCCGAAGGGGCCCGGCAGGGGCGGAATGTGTCCGTGGGCGGGGGCTACGGCCTGTTCAATTTGGGCTACCTGTTCCGGCCGGCATCCAGCCTGCGGGTGTATCCGATGGTCGGGCTCGGCGCGGGCGGGCTCCAGCTGGACATTGAAAGCGCGGGGACCGCGGATAACTTCGACGACGTGCTGAACGACCCCAATCGCAGCGCCACGGTGGGGCGGGCAGGCATGCTCATAAGCCTCGGGGGCGGTCTCGAGTATCAGTTTGGCACGCCCGGCGAGGGCCGGAGCGCGCGGCTCGGCGTGCGGGTCGGGTACATGATCTCCGCCCTCAGATCCGACTGGCAGCTCGGCGACAATGCCCTGTCCGGCGGGCCGGACGCGTCAATGCAGGGCCCGTTCCTCCGCCTCACCATCGGGGGACTCGGCGACCCGGACGACGAGTAGCCCCCCTAACAGGTGGTCCCCCGGTACTGATGGAGCCTTTCCCGCCAAGCGGGAGTGGCGTTCCCGCCGGCTACCCGAGACGCTCGATGCGGAGAGCCTCTCACGCTTCGGGGGCACCGGGGCTGCGAGAGGAGGGGGCTCCCGGAAGGCGCGCCTGACCACCTCGTAAAGCCGGTAGAACCGGAGCGCCTGTCGGACGCGATCAACACGGTGCAGGAACGGGCCGGAGACCACGGAGCCAACGGCGGTGGCGGCGGAGCCCACCTCCACGCTCACGGCCGAAGACCAGGTCTTCGTGGAGGACGAGAAGCACTGCTGGTGTGTGCAACGGGCCGACGTGCGCCTCTTCGAAGCCGCTGGCAACTACACTCGCCTCTACTTCGACGGCGAGACGCCGCTCATCCACCGTTCGCTCAGCTACTTCGAAGACCGGCGTGACCCGGACCGCTTCTTCCGGGCCAGCCGCCGGCACATCCTCAACCTCGCGTGGACGGCCGACGTGCCGCCCTGGTCGAAGGGCAGACTGAAGGCCCCCCTCGAAGACGAAACGGAGGGCGGGCTCTCGCGTCGCCGGTCGAAGACGTTTCGCGAGCAGTTGCGCCCATGAGCGTTCCTCGCGGTCGCCACTGCGGCAGCAACAACTTGTACGTCTCGTGCGCCGGTTCCCGCTCTACTGGACCGGCCCAGGTAGGAGAATGGTCGGCATGCGGACCCTCGCGACGGGGCCCTCGCCCGCTCCCCACTCCATTCACGACTGAGTTCCAGTAATGCATCTTGCTTCCCCCGTCCGATCGGTCCTGCTCGGCCCTCTCCTGCTCCTGTGGAGCATCGGTGTGCCCTGCACCTACGGCCAGCCCGGAGCGGGCCTTCCCCGAGGGCCCGGACTGGAGGTGGCCGGGAGTCGGTACACCCGAAGTGTGATCTATCGCCCCCCCGGGGCGAACTTCCGGATGTGGGACGGCGAGCGATTCGACCTGATCTATCAGGAGGGCGCCCGCAGCGAAGCACGCTACATGAAGGAGGCCCTGCGATCGACCTGGCCCCGGGTCGATTCCCTGATCGGGCCGGTGGCTTCGGGCTTTGAGACCCCGGTCGTCGTGAGGGCCTACAGCGACGTGGGGACCGGGCGCGTGCGGGTCTTTCCGTTCTATCAAGAGATGTCGGCAGTGAGCCTGAAGACCCCCTTTGTGTCGCGGTACCCGACGTGGGCGATGGCCGTGGCGCCCCATGAGCTGGTCCACTCCGCCCACCTCGACGTGAGTGCGGGGATCGGGCTCGGGGGCCTCGTGCGTCCTTTTGCGCCGGACTGGGCTCGGGGAGTCAACGGGCTCTATCCGCTTGGCATCGGCGAGGGGGCGGCCGTCTACCTGGAGAGCCAGCTCCGAGAGAACGCCGGGCGGCTGCGTTCGCCCCTCTTCACGATGAAAATGAAGGCGGCCATGCTGTCGGAGGACCCGTGGAGTCTCTCCCAGATGCTGAGCATCTCGGGCTACACCCGTCCCGACCTGCGGCACTACATCGGCGGCGCCCACGTCTTCGAGTACCTGGCCACGCGGGGCGACACAACCAGTGCGGCGTTTTTCCACGAAGCGGTGCGCTGGCAAAACCGAATCCCTGTCCTCGGCTTGGGCGCGTGGTTGGGCGTCGGAGCCGGCCAGTTCCCCTCTCGGCTTGGCGGTGAGATCCAAACCCAGCTCCGGGAGAAGTATGCCGCGGAGCTGGGCCGCAGGCGCCCCTTCACGGACGTGACGGTCATCTCGTCGGCGCGGGGGCTCCACTACCGGCGGCCCTACTGGCTCGACGACAGCACCCTCGTCGCCTACGCGAACGGGTACGACGTGCGAGGGGGACTCTACAAGATCGACGCCCGGACCGGCAAGCGGACGCCGGTTCGGATCCAGTCGGTCGCGGCGGGCCGGCGGTACGCCCTCGGGCGGGACACGA